>JBGVFC010000053.1:0-31397 GCA_045120755.1 Agathobacter sp.
ACGAAGGGAACCGGAAGAAACAGCCTTCGATAACTGCTCCATCGAAGGGTTGTCCAGAGCATTGACCTCCTTCGCTGCAGACATAATCGTCATAGACATATTCGTACCGGTGTCTCCATCCGGAACCGGGAATACATTCAATTCATTAATCCATTCCTTCTTGGAATCCAGATTCTTAGCGCCTGCCAGAAACATCTTAGATAAAACTTGTGCATTAATACTTGTGATTTCCACTTTGTAATCCTCCTTAATCAATCACACGTACGCCTTCGACGTATATATTGATCTTCTTGATCTTCAATCCGGTGAAGGTCTCCACTTTGTATTTTACTGTCTCAATCAGGTTGTCCGAAACAGTTCCAATGCTGACACCGTATGCGACAATCACATGAAAATCAATGGTAATAAGATTGTCTTCATTGATATAAACACTGATACCGTGATTCAGGTAATCGCGCTTTAACAGCTTTACTAGACCATCCTTCATATTAACCGCAGCCATTCCAACGATACCAAAGCACTCTACCGCCACGGAACCGGCATAAGTAGCAATGACATCCTGCTCGATTAAGATTTTCCCATACTGGGTATCCATTTGTCCCTTCATATAAATCCCTCCATGAAATTCTGACGTAGATATACCTATTATACCCATTTTCATGTAAAAAGCAAATACAATCCAAATATATTTCAAATTTCCTCTAATTTTTTAAATTTTTACCTTGCATTATGATTTTTAATCTGTTAGAATAAGCATGTTGTGAGTTTGAATGTAGATTCAGACTTAGTAATGTGCAAGGAGGTGCAATATCATGGCAAAATGTGCAGTTTGTGAAAAGAGCGTTCATTACGGTAACAGCGTAAGTCATTCTCATAGAAGAGCAAACAAAGTATGGAAATCAAACATCAAACGTGTTAATTGTAAGGTTAATGGAGCATCCAAGATGTTATATGTTTGTGCTTCCTGCTTAAGATCAGGCAAAGTTGAGAGAGCTTAGTATTTTAGAATCAGTTCACATTAAGGACAGTTTCAACGTATGTTGGGACTGTTCTTTTTTTATTTTAGCAGCTAAAAAGATAATAGCTGACAAGCAGTGCTGCCCCGATGATGACGATTCCAAGAAAATTATTCGGCAGCAGCATCATGAGTATCATTCCCATCGCAATCCAGAACAATGTATATCCGATTATTCTTTTCATATTTTTGCACCAAAAAAGACATATATTAATATATATGCCTTTTCTCGTCCGATATGTCATCTATGGTTTTGGTTAAAACAGGCTCTATTCTCCCGCTTCTGCCTCTTCAATAATCTCACCGGCATCCTCCACCGTCTCCGTCTTGACGCTGTCATCCTTCTTCGTTATCTTGTCTGCGAATTTATTGACAAAATCCGGAATCATATCAAGAATCTTGGTCATGCTGTCCTGATTCTTGACATTGACCAGCTTGGTGGAACCATTGGATATAACAAGAACTGCACTCGGAGTAATTTTGCCGCCCATTCCGCCGGCACCATTGTTCTTCTTCTCCTGCTGGAACGCTCCGGCTGCCACACCAAAGGATACGTCCACCAAAGGAAGGATGATGGTATCATTGATATGAATTGCATCACCCACGACTGTCTTGGTGGAGATGAAATTGTCCATTCCTTTGAAAAGCGATTCTACCGTGTTGTTAAAATTATTGTCTGCCATCGTCATATACCTCCTGCTTATATATGATAAAAATTATCTAGAACACAGATGCTTCTATGCTGCCCTGTGTAATCTACTTTTGCATCCTGTGATAAAGTCTTCTGCAATTTCTGTCCTTCACAATGCGAATTGCCATTGCCAGAAGCTGCACGACAAAAATTCTGCCTTTTGCATCTATCACACCCTTCACATAAAACTGTTCCGATGCAAAATCCGGACAGATGCGCCATCGGTTTGTATATCCTGTCGGAAAAAGAGCCAGTATTCCGAGCATCTGTCCCGTCGTATCCGGAGAACCTGTCGAATACTCCAGATCCATCTTAAATCTCTTCGGTGTAAGAACTTTGAGGAAATAAAAAACCTCATCCTTTAAATGACGCACCGCATCCTGATTGTGCTCATCCGACACTTCACGGGTAAGCCGCTCTGCGGTCTTATGGATATTCTGAAGCATTTCCCGAATCTTGGAGATGGTATCTTTGATCTTGCGGATGACGGAACGAATCCATGCAACCGGATTATACCCATGCTTTTTTTCATCCTCTGATTCATTCTTCCTCAAATTGGCCGAATCCATACCTGCCACATTCATATCTCCGGAATCCGAAGTTCTCTCAGAAGCAACGGTCTGCTGCGGCAAATCCGTATTCTCCATCTCAGCGGAAAGTCCTCCCTGCGCGACCTTGCTCTCATCAATCCGATGCAGAATTTTCCGAAGTTCCTCATCCTCCTCCGACAAGGTGTCCGGCGTTTCTTCCTCAGCTTCAGATATTTTCTCTGCTTTTTGTTCTTCCTTTGCGCCAGAATTTTTCTTATCCCGGCGACCTTCCTCCTCATCAGAATCCGGTTCTTCCTCCTGCGGATACCGCCACAGAGCCTTCTTAAAAAACAAAATTCTAAGATAGGCAACTACCTGATTCTCCCTGTAATCCAGTACCACATTCACCAGATGCAGCAACCAGCTTATTCTCGCTTTTGCCCTTTTTTCCTCCTGTAAATTGGCAGTAACCCGATAACGGACAGGCACAAACAGAATCATAAGGACCAGCGCAAGGATGATTCCAAGCACCGCCAGAAGTACAATACCAATGACTTTTAATATGGTAAGAAAAATCGTCATGTTGTATTCCTCCGGCTCTCTTTGAGATATTCATATACATCGATGTCATTGGTATGCTCATAAGTCTCTTCAACAATCCTGCGTACCAGTTCAAGTGCCTCATCATATCCCCCTGCTAGACCAACGATACGAAGATTCTCCTTCGGATAGCCTTTCTGCACAAGATTGGATGCCGGAATAATATCCAGCAGATTATCCGGATTCGAGGCAAGTGCAATCACATAGACGGTAAACATTCCTGCATTGTGCATGATTTTCCATTTAATCTTGTCCACCTTGTCTGCGACAGAATCGCCCACATACAACTGCTCATACCACTTCATAAAAAACCTCTAGTAATATTTGTGTGTTCCCCACAGATTACTCTTTTTCAAATCCAGATATTCATTGTAGGCCTTCTCAAGAATCTGCTTCTCATTCGCAAATTTCAGCAGATGATATGCCTCATGGTACTTATAATAGCCGGAATCTACAAAATATTCTTCTCTTTGTGGCTTGCTATAATAACTCTCGCCCATCATCAGATACCAGTGTACTTCTTTCTCGACCGTATCCTCTGGTACCGTAAATGTATATTGGCTCTTGCCAATATATTGGATTATGGTAGCTGTTGCGCCGGTCTCCTCCCGCACTTCACGGATGGCAGTATCCTTGTACTCCTCGCCCGCTTCAACAGTTCCCTTCGGAAGAACCCAACCCTCGTACTTGTTCTTGTAATTCTTGTACAACAGGAGAATCTTCCCACGAAAAATTACCACACCGCCACAGCTCGTTGCTTCTATCATTGCAATACCTCCTATAGTGTGGTGTAACATTGGTTCTAGTATAACCCAATTGTCCCGCATATGCAAATGAAACTCTCAAAAAACTGCACGTGGCTCCTCTGTCTACTGGAAGTAGGCATCAAAAATCTGCTTAGTGACCGGAACAGCGTAGGTACTGCCGGAGCCATAGCCCTCCACCACGACAGCAATGGCAATATCTTCATAGCCCTCCTGCTTTGCATAGCCTACGAACCACGAGTTAATCTTATCCGAGGTATCGGACACCTGTGCCGTTCCGGTCTTGCCGAATGCCTGATAGGACTGGTTTGCAAGTCTGGTTGCTGTTCCGTACTCCACCACGGCACTCATACATTCCTGCAGGAGCGCCGCCTCCTTTTTGGAAAGAAGCGTGTCATACTTCTTTGGAGACTCCGAGGATACCCGCACTCCGCCTGCAGTCTCAACCGAATTGACCAGATACGGCTGCATGAGCACACCGTCATTGTCAATCGCACTCGCAATCATCACCATATGCAGCGGAGTGACCAATGTGCTCCCCTGCCCGATTCCCGTCTGCATGATGGTAAAGGAGGAATCCGAAGAGGACATGGATACCTTGCTGGTACTGCTCTCAAAAGCAATCGGAAGCTTCTGATTAAACAACAGCGAATCGCACAACTGCCGGTATGCATCCTGATCTAAAGACAGTGCAATATTGGCATAACTGCTGTTGCAGGAGTTGGCAAAAGATGCAATCAGATCTTCCTCTCCATGAGCAGTATTGCCCGCGCAGTGAAGGGTATCCTCCCCATAGGTATAAGCGCTGTCACATGTAAATTCATATCGCTTATAGCGCAGTGGATTCTCCCGATAATACTCCAGCGTGGTAAAAATCTTAAAGACGGAACCCGGTGTATATTGCCCCTGTGTCGCGCGGTTAAACAGTACCGTACTTCCATCTTCCGTGATGGTGTCCCAGTTCTGTGCTACCGTACCGGGATCAAAATCCGGCTTTGAGACCATCGCAAGAATTTTTCCGGTCTTCGGCTCCATGACAATCACCGCACCGTCATAATCTCCCAGGGCATTGTATGCCGCCTTCTGCAAATCACAGTCCAGGGTTGTGATTACATTGTCACCAACTGATTTTTCCCCCTTGAAGTCATTTGCAATCTGGTCCACAAAAAAGGAATGGGACTGGAGCAGTTTAAAATTCAACTGGCTCTCCAAACCGCCCTTGCCGTTGACCGCATAGCCCACCACATGGGAAAACATTCTTCCATACGGATATACGCGCGTCTCATTCCCATCTGCGTCCACCTGCGTATAGGCAAGCACTTCTCCATCGGCAGAGAGAATTTCCCCGCGCACTACATTCTTTGCATTCAAATCCTGAAGCGGATTGTAGGTGCTGTTGACATAATCTTCCTTCGTAGCAAATAAAAAGACGATAAAATACACCGCAAGTGCAAGGAAGAGAAAGAAAAACAGGTATGTAATCACGGAAAATTCATGATTTTTGCTCTTTGCCTTTTTTCCACCGGCTTGTTTGTTGTCCGTTTTATTGTCTGGATTATTTTTTCTCATGAATCTGCCTTTCTGCATTTTGTGCAATATTTACCTTCTTTGCCGTTGCCGTACAATCCTGCCGGATATAAAGTCCCTGAATTACACCAAAGATGAGAAGTGTCGAAATCAGCGAGCTTCCTCCGTAGCTGACCAGAGGAAGGGTAACTCCCGTGGACGGAATGAATTTGATAACACCGCCTATCGTCAAAAATACCTGCATGGCATAGAGTGTGCCAAGTCCCAGAGCCACCAGCTTGTAAAATTCATCCTTCAACTGCATCGCAATATTCATAAACATTAGAAAACAATTCAGGCAAATCAGAATCAGGCACAGTGCAAAAATTCCTCCCAGCTCCTCCGAGATAGCAGCAAAAACAAAGTCCTTCTCAACCACCGGAATCTTCTTCGGAAGTCCCTGATTAAGCCCCATGCCAAACCATCCGCCTGTTCCGACAGCAAAAAGGGACTGGCTGATCTGATAGCCTGCCGTATCATACACCAGAAGCGGGTCCTTCCACGCCGTTACCCTCGTCTGCACATGGGAAAACAACTGGCTGCCCACAACTGCCGCAAGCGCCATCAGCACAGTACCTCCCGCAAAATAGTACCACTTTTTTGTTGCTACATACACCATAATCAGATAAGTCACAAAATACAGCAGTGCACCACCCAGATCCTTCGATGCCACGAGCATCAGGACAAACATTGCGGAAAAAATGCTTGTAATCACAAGCTGTCCGAAATTCTTCTTTTTGCAGAGCATGGATGCAATAAAAAATACAAACAGCAGCTTAACGAATTCGGACGGCTGAATGGAAATTCCCGCGATGGAAATAGAGAGCTTTGCGCCGTAGCTTGTGGTTCCTGCCACTGCTACAACCGCAAGCGCCACAATGCCGACTCCCGCATATATCCAGGTCAGCTTCCGGAATACCGAAACTCCCTGCAGGATAACCGGAACAAGCATTGCAACCGCCACCCCTGCAAGAGCCATAAAAAATTGTCTGTGGCATTTGTCGTAGGACAGACGGGTTAAGATGACAAACCCGATTGCCATCAACATACACATATTATGCAGCAGGAGGAAGGACGCATTCTTATAGAACACGTGATAAATGATAAAAATACCGGTAAACATTACCACCTGCATGAGATAAAAGGCAACAAGATGCGTGTTCTCCGTCGTCAGATACAAGACCAGATAGGCATCAAAATGAAACAGATAGAATACTATCTTCTGTATGCAGTATATATGCTTCTGTTTCTTCTCATTCTGCCGAAAACGGAACAGATAAAAGCATTCAAATGTATATACCAGTATGAGCAATATCATCAGATATTTTGACGCTTCCACCACCAGATGTACCATGATTATTCCACCCCTCTTTTATAGTGTCCGTTGGTATAGGAATCCTTCCATTCCTGCGGCAGCTTAGTCCTGCCTGCAAAACAGAATTCTTCATACAGCTTCATGACCCGTGCGGTCTCATCCGCAGACTCAATGGTAAAATCCAGCCGGTATCCAGCCGGATTCATCCTTCCTATTTCGGATAGCTGGCCAAACAACATGACCGGCAGCGAATTGTAGATGACATTATAGCAATCCCCGCAGCAATTTTTCACCGGAAAACGTACATGATAGCGGTCCTCTAAATAAACCACCTGCGGACATTTATCACAGCCGGCGGTATTTTTATGTACGCACTGTGCAGACGTCATAAGCGGATAATATCCATATACTATCAGCTCGCTTCTGCCATTCGACCGGTTCATCAGTTCTTTTTTATTGAGTTCGACCGGTATGGTATCATAGGAAGCTCCCAGTTCATAAAAAGCCTGCGCCGCAGCATCATTATAGGTGTACAGATTGTGGTCGGTAATGATTTGCTTATCCCCAAAATGCTCCTTCACAAAAGCCAGCGAATCATAGCTTTTTACTACAAAACCATCCAGTCCGGCATCCATAATTGCCTTTTCATGCTTCTTGTAATACTCCTGTGTGTTCTGTCGGAAAACCGCAGGCATCACATAATACACACGTTTTCCGGCATCGCGGCAACAGGCTGCGGACCGCTTCAGACGTTCCATCCGAATACTATACGGACATGTTCCCAAATCCAGATAAACATCCGTCACGAAATCATAACCAAGCACCACCAAAAGCTGTGCTTCTTCACTCACCAGTACCGTCTGCCGAACGGATTTTTCAGCGTACGCTATCTTTTTTTTGCAGTCAGACGTCTCGCCGTTTGGCACCACACGCTGATAGGGCTTTAAAATCTCCTGTCTTAACGTCTCAAGTCCATCCCGTCTGAGCTGGTTCATCTGACCATTCGGCAGGAAAATTCCATCCTCCATGCACACTTCAAGCTGCGCAAAAGAAAAAGCCGTATCTCCGGTTTTTTGGAAGCGCTTTTTTACATCTTCTTCTGTAACCGGCTGGCTTTTCGCCCGAAGCGGAGCTTCTCCGGTAACGGTCACCGTATGCTCCCCCGCTGTCACGATAAACAGGGACGGCTCCCCTTCCTTCAGATACACATATCCGTCCACCGGAATACGAAGCGGCTCGATTTCCATCTCCATATCCTGCTGGGTAAAGGACGGCTTCCCGTAAGTAACCATATCCGAACGGTTGTGTTCTGTATAATACACATCCGTAAATCCGCAGCGGTTACCAAGCGCAGCAAGACTTTTCTTATCATCCTCTGTAACGGAAAATGCTTTCTTCTTCAAACACATATCCGCATATTTGCGGTAATAGGACACCACGCCCACGGCATAAGATTTCTGCTTCATACGCCCCTCAATCTTAAGCGAATAGACGCCCGCCTCATGAAGCCTTGGGAGGTCTGATATTCCGCACAAATCCTTGAGACTTAAGATGAAGCACTCCTCCTTGATGAGTTTTCCTTTCGCATCGTACACGCGGTAGGAAAGCCGGCACGGCTGTGCACATCTGCCGCGGTTGCCGCTTCTTCCGCCCAAAATGCTGCTGAACAGGCACTGTCCGGAATAACAATAGCACAGGGCACCATGTACAAATGCCTCCAGCTCCATTCCGGTATCTTCGTGAATCCGCTTCATCTCATCGATGGACAGTTCACGCGCCATCACCACACGCGTCACACCATAACCGGCCAAAAGCTGCGTTCCCGGTGTTCCACAGATGGTCATCTGCGTACTGGTATGAACTGGAAGATCCGGATACCACCTGCGGATTAAATTTAACACACCAAAATCCTGCACCAGCACTGCATCCAGACCATGTTCATAATATGGGCGCAGATATTCCCTGACCTCACCAATCTCTGAATTCTTCAGAAGCGTATTTAAGGTCAGATATACCTTTTTTCCTCTCACATGCGCATAGTCTAAGGCCTCCAGCAATTCTTCCTCCGAAAAATTGTTCGCATATGCCCTTGCCCCAAACCTTGTACCGCCCACATATACGGCATCGGCCCCTGCATCCACAACTGCCTTGAATATCTCGAGTGAACCTGCCGGTGCAAGAACCTCAAATCCCGTATTCTCTTCCTTCTGTGACTGGCTCATGGTATCCTCCTCATCTATTTTTATTAACATTCCTTGATATATGTTCCCTAAGAATGAATTTGCGTATTCTCATTGCAGACCGTTAAGCAACATCGGTACTTAATGAGTGTTTTTTACGAATTTAGTACCGCTATGTTGCGATTCGAGCGGGAGCGTGTCTGCAAGAGAATATGCAAAGTCATTCGAGTACACTTTATTATAAAAATAGGGGACAGAAACAAGCTTCTGTACCCCGTGTAATTATTTATGTGTATTGTTCACCGGCTTTTTGTTTCCCTTACTGTCTAAGAGCTTGTCCTCAAGAACCGCCTCTAATCTCGCCTTATTCAATAAAAGTTCACGATTCTGTGACTCCAGCTCCTTGAGCGATGCCTCCGCGGTCTCCGTCTTCACCTGATTCGAAATCAAATCATGCTTGAGGTCATAAATCTCCTTGTCCCTGATCTCTAAATCATGTTCTAACTTCTCCACCTGGGACTTTGCTTTAAAGTAGTCATCTGCGATATTCAGTTGTAACAATGTACCCTTCATATTGACCGGCAGGTGCTTATAATCCTTAAGTGCCTCAAACTCTGCAATCTTGCTGTTGATATATGCGGCAAGTCTCTGCAGGTACTCCTCGCTCTCATAACCGCTTAATACATATACTTTTCCATCTATAATCACTTCGGCACTTGTCTTTGCTGACATGGTATCCATTCCTCCATTTATCTCATGTTCATATGCACATTCTGCATTACATCTATACAATACAATAACGGTTTTCCTATCAACTGTCAAAGGTTTTCTTCCATATTAAAATCCACGCTTTTTCAGTCCGTACAGAAGCTGCACATAGAATTCCCTCACATCGAATCCGTCAAAGTTCTCCCGGTTCAGATCAATCATGTCTCCATGCGAAATTCCACGCTTACCTTTTACCGTAAGATAGGTAAAATCCGCTCCCCACGGAAAAGAATCCTTTCCCACCAGACCATCATTCTCGCCGTCAAAATGTTTTACGAGATGATAGGAAAAATTCAGCGGAAATCTTCCGGAATATGCGACATTCATCTTCGAACCGACACTCTGGTAATATACCTCCGGCTTATCCGGCATCAATTCATTCAGACGCTGGCACTCACTCACCGTAAGTCCAAAAACAGCCTGCAGAAAATCCGGATTCTTATCTCCCAATTTGTGCAGAGTGGAATTGTAGGTTGTTGCAACTGCCTTTTTCGTAGACTCCGGTGCTTTGGACAAGAGATATTCTGCAAATTCACAACCCCTGTGCGGCGTATTGATTGTAGTAAGACTTGCCACATAAGGCGCTGCGCCAAGTACAGAAATGGCATATCTGCTATCAAGCCCACCTTTGGAATGTGCAATGATGTTGACCTTTTCACAGCCTGTCTCTTCCACAATCTGCTTAATCCGTGCGCTAAGCTCTGCACCGCTCTCCTCAACGGAGACTGCCGACTGCTGATTACCGTAAAAGAGCGTTGCGCCGTTTTTCTCCAATTCCTCCGGAATCCTTCCCCAATAATTGAGATAACGCGAATCGCGGAAAAATACGCCATGAATCAGAAGGACCGGATAGCGCGTATGACAGAGTTGCTGTTCCTTACGCGCCTCATCAAATAGCAGCTTTTTCTGCTCAAAATGTATTTCTTTTTCGACAATATACAGGATGATTCCAAGCGCTACAAGATGCGCAACCGGAATCATTCCACATACGATTCCCAAAACGCGGTAGCGCATGCCAAGCTGCTCGGAGCTTGTATAGACGCGGATAATTCCGTTCCAGAATAAAATCAGTTCTGCACAATAAATCACAACCGTATTCCATATCCAAAAAGCTGTTTCCTCCCAAATGGGTGCAATTTTATACAATCCCACCCATCCGATAAGGGAGAACAGGGCAGAGATGACGGTCGATTCTATAAAAAGAATGAGCAGCTCACATCCCTCCGCGCAATTCTGCAGCCGTCTTTTCCGGTAACGAAACAGAAAAAAAGAAGGAAACACATTGATACAGACATAGATAAGCGCCAGTACAATCAGACAAATAATCGGTACGGCTCCTTCCATCTGTGTCAGGCGCACCAGACATAACAGATTGGAAAACAGGACGATTGCTATCAAATTACAAATATGCAACAACACTCTTCCGACTTTTCTCATCATCACTCCCTACTCTCTTGAAACTCCAAAGTGTTCATAGGCAAAATCTGTCGCAACCCTTCCTTTCGGTGTCCGGTTGATAAATCCATTTTTGACAAGATACGGTTCATACACATCCTCAATTGTGCCTGCGTCCTCGCCAAGTGCCGCTGCAAGTGTGTCCAGCCCCACCGGGCCTCCCTGAAATTTCTCGATGATGGTCATTAATATATTGCGGTCATTCTGGTCAAGACCGTACTTATCCACCTCGAGAAGGTCCAGCGCAAATGCAGCCACCTCGTAGGTGATATTGCCATCATATTTGACCTCCGCAAAATCACGCACGCGCTTTAACAGACGATTGGCAAGTCTTGGGGTTCCCCGCGAGCGCCGTGCCAGCTCATAAGCTCCCTGCTCATCAATGCAGACATCCAGTTTGTCGGCGGAATGAATGATAATCGACTTTAATTCTTCCACTGTATAATATTCCATATGGCAGACGACTCCAAAGCGGTCCCGAAGAGGTGCAGAAAGCATGCCTGCCCGCGTGGTTGCACCAACCAGTGTGAATTTCGGCAGATTCAGCCGGATGGAGCGCGCAGATTCTCCCTTGCCAATCATGACATCGATGGCGTAATCCTCCATCGCCGGATACAGTACCTCCTCCACCTGCCGGTTCAGGCGGTGGATTTCATCCACAAACAGCACATCGCCCTCCGCGAGGTTATTGAGAATTGCTGCCATCTCACCCGGCTTTGCAATTGCCGGTCCCGAGGTAATCTTGATATGTGTCCCCATCTCATTGGCAATGATTCCCGCAAGTGTTGTCTTGCCAAGTCCCGGAGGACCGTAAAATAACACATGGTCGAGTGCTTCATTCCTCTGTTTTGCCGCCTCAATATATACTTTTAAATTTCCTTTAATCTTCTCCTGCCCGATATAATCGGATATTGCCTGTGGCCGGAGATTCGTCTCAAGCCTGATATCCTCTTCCTGAATTTGGGTGGAAATCACACGTTTTTCCATAGATTAACCTTCCTGTCCGATTTTCCGCTATGCTGCTACAACGAATAGCTAGAATAACGCCATATGCTTTAGGGCACCCTTTAGTACATCTTCGACATCCATATCCTCTGTGATGTCCACCTTCGAAACAGCCTTAAGGCTCTCGGATGAGGAATATCCCAGTGCCGTAAGTGCCATCACCGCATCATTTTTCACAGAATGCCCCGTATCCTTTGCGGCATCGTCCGCCTTATGCTCTAACTTCTTTTCAAACGCATCCTCAAGAGACAGCTTATCTTTCAGCTCCAGCACAATGCGCTGCGCCGTTTTGGCACCTACGCCGGGTGCCTTGGAAATTGCTTTTGCATCTCCGGACAGCACCGCAAAACGCAAATCATCCGGCGACAGTGCCGACAGGATTCCCATTGCACCCTTCGGCCCGATTCCACTTACGTTGATCAAAAGCTTAAATACATCCAGCTCGTCCCTGTCAAAAAATCCATACAGCATTATCAGGTCTTCCCGCAGGTACAGATAGGTGTGCACCTTTACCTCTTCCCCAACCCGCGGAAGCGCTTCCATGGCATTGCCTGAAATATAGAGCATATAGCCGATACCACCGGTTTCCACGACGATATGGTCGGTTTCAATTTCTGTCAGTTCTCCTTTGATATATGAAAACATTGTCTCCTTTATCTCCTCTTTCACTTCATCCGGCTTCCGATGCGCAAAATCAGTTCCTGCGCCAAAATTCCAATCAGCAGACCGGTAATCAGTCCTGCCACAAGCAGCACCGGTATATAATACAATATGGAAAAATTCTCTACCACAAGCGCTGCGACTATGAGCTGTCCGATATTGTGAAAAATACCGCCCGCCGCGCTGACCGTAATACATTTGAATTTTTTTGTCTTTTTGAGTCCCCACATAACAAGAAAGCTGAGCAGCGCCCCCGCAAGTGAGTACAAAATACTGAACATATTGCCAAATAAAAAGCCGCCAAGCAAAATGCGCAACACCGAAATCAGTGCCGCTTCGCCGGTGCCAACACAGTACAGAGCCATCACAATCACGATATTGGTAAGCCCCAGCTTCACCCCCGGAATCCCCAAGGAAAACGGAATCAACGCTTCCACATAGCTGCAGATCAGCGCAAGAGCAAGCAGCACTCCGATGTATGCAGTTTTCTTTTTCCAGTTACCCTTGTTCTTCGAAGCATTATTCATTGTGCCACCGCGTCCAGATCTGCTTTCTCGTCACTTATTACCGTAACTACCACCTCATTCGGCAGACAGACCAGATTCTCTCCATCCCGTGATATTGCCCTCTGGTGCACACACAACTGATCCGGACAGTCTGCCCATGTCATATCGGCCCTTCCGTCACGGATGAGCAATACATTGGTATCTCCAATATTGATGGTCTGCTCCTGCCCAAGCGAGTACCTTCCGTATTCTGTTCCATCAACGGTCACCACAACCTCTGCTCCCTGCTGTCTGTGTCCAAGATAAAAAATCACACAAAATACCGTCAATACCACCACTGCAATTCCGATGATGATTATGTCATTTTTTCCAATTCGCTTTTTTACATCCATACCAAAAATCCGCTATGCCGCGTACCGTTCTATTCAGCAATCTCGCCAAGGTAATAAAATCCCTTGCACTCTGCCAGCCGTACCTGAAAGATTTTTCCAATCATACTCTCATCACCCGGAAGATGTACGACCGAATTGTTATCCAATCGTCCGGTGACCAGTGTCGCATCCTGCTCGTTCTTCTCTTCCACAAGCACCGGAAGGACTTTGCCGGTAAGTTCCATAGACTTGCGCGAGGAAATCTCCTGTACTTCTTTTAAAAGTGCATCAAAGCGCTC
This sequence comes from Agathobacter sp., assembly GCA_045120755.1. Classification (GTDB taxonomy): domain Bacteria; phylum Bacillota; class Clostridia; order Lachnospirales; family Lachnospiraceae; genus Roseburia. The sequence goes on from JBGVFC010000053.1 coordinate 13,726, forward strand.
CTTGACTACCTCCGGTGGTACCTGATTCTCCATAGCCGCAGCCGGAGTTCCGGTTCTCTTCGAGTAGATGAAGGTAAATGCACTGTCATACTGCACCTTCTCTACCACCTCCATGGTCTCCTTAAAGTCCTCATCCGTCTCCCCCGGAAAACCGACAATAATATCGGTGGTAAGTGCAATATCCGGGATTTCTCTTCTTAACTTGTCAACCAGCTCCAAATACTGTTCCTTGGTATAATGCCGGTTCATAATCTTAAGGATACGGGAGCTTCCCGACTGAAGCGGAAGGTGCATATGGTGGCACACCTTTTTGCAGTCGCGGATGGCATAGATGAGCTCATCCGACAAATCCTTCGGATGTGAGGTCATGAACCGAATCCGCTGTAAGCCCTCGATTTTATCCACCTCGCGCAGCAGTTGGGCAAAGCTGATTGGATTTTCCAGATTTTTTCCATAGGAATTCACATTCTGCCCCAGCAGCATGACCTCGCAGACACCGTCCGCAACAAGACCCTCAATCTCGCGGATGATGTCCTTCGGCTCCCTGCTTCGCTCACGGCCTCTGACATACGGCACGATACAATAGCTGCAGAAATTATTACAGCCAAACATGATGTTGACACCGGATTTGAAAGAATATTTGCGCTTAACCGGCAAATCCTCCACAATCTTGTCCGTATCCTTCCAGATATCAATAATCATGGATTTGCTCTCAAAGCATCGACACAATAATTCCGCAAATTTATAGATGTTGTGGGTTCCGAAAATCAAATCGACGCAGCGGTAGCTCTTTTTGATTTTTTCCACCACGGTCGGCTCCTGCATCATGCAGCCACACAGGGCAATCATCATGTGCGGATTCTTTTTCTTGTAATTCGACAGATAACCGAGACGGCCGTACACCTTGTTATTCGCATTTTCACGAACCGTACAGGTATTGTAAATCACGAAATCCGCATGCTCATCCTCGCTCTCCTCATATCCAATCTCCTCGAGAATACCGACCAGTTTTTCCGAGTCGCGCGCATTCATCTGACAACCGAAGGTATGCACGCAGAAGGTCAACGGTCTGCCAAGCTCCGCTGACAACTCCTGAACATATTGCTTTGCCCGCTCCATGTACGCATACTGAAGTCTGGTCTCCTCTGCACTTGAAATAGCTGTAGTTTCAAAATCTCTCATGATTCTTCTCTTTCTTATTATTCATATATTCTTCGTTCTGTCGCAGCCGATTTACGGACGAATCTGCCCATTACCATAAATGACGTATTTATAGCTGGTAAGAGCCTCCAGTCCCATCGGTCCTCTCGCATGCAGCTTCTGCGTACTGATTCCGATTTCCGCGCCGAAGCCGAATTCGTTGCCATCGGAAAAACGGGTAGATGCATTAACATACACGCATGCGGAATCAATCTCATCCAGAAACTTTTGCGACTTATCATAGTCACTCGTGATAATCGCCTCGGAATGCGAGGTGTTGTATTTATTGATATGTGCAATCGCCTCATCAATATCATTTACAATCTTGACGGATAAAATGTAATCGAGGTATTCCTTCCCCCAATCTTCTTCCGTTGCCGGCTTTACCAGCTCCTGCTCACCGCCCAGACAGGCAACCGCCTGCGCGTCTGCGCGCAGCTCCACCCTGTGTTCGCTCAGCGTATCATACAGCATCGGAAGGAACTTCTCTGCCACCGCTTTGTGTACCACGATGGATTCACAGGCATTGCACACGCCGATTCTCTGTGTTTTTGCATTGTTGATAATGGAAACCGCCATATCAAGGTCCGCACTCTCATCGACATAGATATGACAGTTGCCCGTTCCCGTCTCGATTACCGGAACCGTGGCATTGCTTACAACGCTTTGGATCAATCCTGCTCCGCCTCTTGGAATCAGAACATCCACATATCCGTTCATCTTCATAAAACGGTTCGTGGTCTCCCTGTCCGTCGCTTCAATCAGATTCAGCGCATATTCGGTCACCTGATTCGAAAGAAGTGCCTGCTTTAAGGCTTTGACAATGGCAATGTTCGAATGAATGGCGTCCTTGCCTCCCTTTAGAATGACACAGTTTCCTGTCTTAAAGCAAAGTCCAAAGGCATCCGAGGTGACATTCGGCCGTGCCTCGAAAATCATACCGACCACGCCGATTGGCACGCGCCGCTTTCCGATAATCAGTCCGTTCGGGCGCTTCTTCATGGAGAGCACCTCCCCAATCGGATCATCCAGTCCTGCAATCTGCCGGAGTCCATCTGCCATGCCTTCCAGCCGGCTGTGATTTAAGCTCAGACGGTCAACCAGCCCTTCCGGCATATGGTTTGCCTTTCCGTTCTCCACATCAATGGCATTTGCCGCAAGAATCTCCTCCTCATTGGCAAGCAGCGCATCTGCCGCCTCCATGAGCACCTTATTCTTCATGTCCGTATCCAGCTGACCAACCTTAAGTCTCGCCTCATGTGCATTTTTACACAATTCTTCCAAACTCATCATCCAACACTACCTCTCTTTTTTCTGTAACAATCCGCTTCATCCGGATATCATGCTCCTGCGCTGCAAAATCCTTTAACTGCAATTCATGTGCAATTCCAATCGGATACAGCATGCTGCCCCACCGCGCCAGATACCGGTCATAATATCCCTTTCCGTAGCCAATCCGGTTCCCTTCCCCGGAAAAAACCACCCCCGGAACCAACACGACTGCCGGCAGGACAGCGTCATTGCCCAGTCCTGCAAACCGGTTATCCTCTGCAGTATCCGCCGGCTCCGGTACGCTAAAATTGCCGGGTTCCAATTCGCTCCACGCGTTCACGCGGTAAAATTCCATCTGCTCCCCAAAGGTCTTCGGGAAAAAAATATCCCTGCCGTCCTTCCACGCCTGCTCTACAAAATCCGTCAGTACCACCTCCTGTCGGATTGAAGCATAAACCAGTACGGTCTGTACCTTCGGATACCAGTCACATTCCAGAAGGCGCCTGCAGATTTTTGCACTATTGCGCGTACATTCAGTGCTGTCCATATTTTGGCGCCGCAGCAGAACCTCTCTACGAAAGACTCCCTTGTCTTTGTCCATATTTCTCACCCAGATTCTCAATACTGCCGTCTTTGTTCACCATGTCAATGGAATTGAGCTGACTTCTCAAATTGCCGCGGACATTCGCTACAAATTCCTTGCGCAAAAGCTCCTGCTCCTTCTTCTCCGCTTCGGTCAGCCCCTCCGCCTTGGATTTTCTGTATAATTCGTTGATTCTTTGTATCTTTTCGTCTGTCATTAGCCAATACTCTCCAAAATAAAATTTGCCAACTGAAAATTCGGATTGCTGTTGGCATGAAATCTGGTTCCCACAAAATCGCCCTCGAAGATATCATGAATCACATTGACATCTGCGCCATTGGCGATAATCATATCTGCACCGGAATAGGTGGCAATCTTGGCAGCCGTCAGCTTCGTTGCCATACCGCCGGTTCCTACATTGCTGCCTGTGGAATCTTTTGCCATCCCATAGATACTCTCATCAATCTGCTCAACATCCCTGATCAACTGTGCATCAGGATTCTTATGCGGGTCATCCGTGTACAGCCCATCAATATCCGACAGAAGAATCAGCAAATCCGCATGAATCAGCGAAGCCACAATTGCAGACAGTGTATCATTATCACCGAACTGCATCTCATAGGTGCTTACCGTGTCATTCTCATTGACAATTGGAATCACACCAAGCCGGAACAATTCCTCAAAGGCATTCTGTGCATTCTCTCTGGAAACCGGATTAATCATCGTATTCTTGGTCATCAGTATCTGTCCCGGAATATGATTGTACTCCGAAAAAAGTCTCTGATAGGTCATCATCAGCTTTGCCTGCCCAACCGCAGCACACGCCTGCTTGGTTGCAATCTCGGACGGACGCTCGGTTAATCCGATTGCCCCACGGCCTACCGCGATGGCACCTGAGCTTACCAGACATACATCCATTCCCCGGTTTCTCAAATCGCACAGCGCCCGTACAAGGTGCTCCATCTTATACAAATCCATTCTTCCGGTCTCCTCATGTGTCAGAGACGAAGAACCAATCTTAATCACTACTCGCATATTCAATTACCGGACTTTTTACAGTCCTTCTCCTTCTTTCTGTACAGAATTATAGAATAAACCTTTTATACTCTACCATACATCCGGCAAAAATACAAAAGTATTCTATTTTTTTCTATGATGTGTGCTATAATCGTTGTACTATCAACAGTTCGAAGGAGATTTTTCATGAGAAAAAAGTTTCTGCCTGTTTTTCTGTGCTGCATCCTAATAGGTCTGACCTTATCCGGATGCACTGCTTCTGCAAAACGGCAATCCAAAATATCCGATTCCGGATTTTATTTTCATACCATCATCACCATTACACTCTATGATACCACCGATTCCGGTTACATTGAGGAATGTTTCCGGCTTGCAGAGCACTACGAAAAACTATTGTCCAATACTGTTGCTGACAGTGAAATTTCACAAATCAATGCACTTGCCGGGACCGGCACCTATCTTGAGGTAAGCAGTGAGACACTCGAAGTACTTCAGGCCGCCATCGATTACGGAAAGTTAAGCGACGGGCGATTCGATGTTACCATCGGAAACCTCTCTGCGCTCTGGGATTTTTCCAATATTTCAGCAAATCTTCAAACGGACAACAACGAAGCGGATGCCTCCATCCTCCCAAATGCAGACGATATTGCTGCCGCACTTTCACATGTCGACTACAATTCCATCGATATCCGTGACAATACTGTTGCGCTGCTGGATGCAGATGCCAGCATTGATTTAGGCGGAATTGCCAAGGGCTATATTGCAGACAAGATGAAAACCTATCTCAACGGTCAAGGGATTACAAGCGGAATCATCAATTTAGGCGGCAACATCCTGACACTCGGCCCAAAATCCGATGGCTCGGATTACGCAATCGGTATCCAGAAGCCCTTCGGCGAGAGCGGCGAGACCATCGGGGCCTGCTATGTAGCTGACCGGTCCATTGTGACCTCCGGTGTATATGAGCGCTATTACCGCGTGGACGGAACCCTCTATCACCACATTCTTGATACAGCCACCGGCTATCCGTGCGACAACAATCTGTACGAGGTCACGATTATCAGCAGTTCCTCCATGGCGGGAGATGCACTCAGCACCGCCTGTTTTTCCCTTGGACTGGAAAATGGCCTCTCCCTCATCGAATCGCTCGACGAGACAGAAGCCATCTTCGTAACCAGTGATAATCAAATCTATACCAGCTCCGGAATCGGAGATACGGTCCGGTTTGTCAGAGAATAATCTTTTTCGGACATTTCTGTGCGCAGATTCCACATCCGGTACACTTGTTCTGATCGATATATGCAATATTATCCACCACATGAATCGCGGCTGCCGGACAGTTCTTCTCACAGAGATGACAACCGATACAGCCGGTCGAGCAAGCCTTCATGACATCCTTGCCCTTATCCTTAGAGCTGCACTGTACCGCATGTGCCGCATCATACGGAATCAGCTCGATGAGCTTCTTCGGGCAAGCCGCAACACATTTTCCACACGCCTTACATGCCTCTTTATCCACCTTCGCGATTCCATCTACGATATGGATGGCATCGAACGGACACGCCTTCACACAGCTTCCAAATCCCAGACAGCCGTAATTGCAGGATTTCGGACCGCCGCCCGGCACAAATGCCATCGCCGCGCAATCCTCGATTCCGTTATATTCATAATCGGTATTCGCCTTCTCGCAGGTTCCCGCACATTTGACAAAGGCAACCTTTTTTGCGCCCTCTTCTGCTTCTACTCCCATGATTGCACCAATCGCAGAAGCAACCGGAGCACCACCGACCGGACACTGTCCGACAGGAGCCTCTCCCTTGACAATCGCTGCCGCAAGACCGGAGCAGCCCGCATATCCGCAGCCGCCACAGTTGTTGCCCGGAAGTGCTCCAAGTACAGCTTCCTCCTTCGGGTCAACCTCAACCTTGAACTTTTCTCCGGAGATTCCAAGGAAAAATCCAAGAATAATTCCTACCACGCCAACCACCAGGGCAGCTACAATAATTGCAGTAAAATCCATGTCTTTTCCTCCTCGTCTAAATCATTCCTGAAAATCCCATAAATGCAATCGCCATAAGACAGGCAACCACAAGGACAATGGCAGTTCCCTGAAAAGGCTTCGGAATATCGTTGTACTCAATCCGCTCGCGGATACCAGCCATCAAGACAATCGCAATGAAAAATCCGACTGCAGTTGCCACTCCATATACAATACTTTCGAGAATGTTGTATTCATAGGTAACACAGTTTAATGCAACACCAAGGACTGCACAGTTGGTTGTAATCAAAGGCAGATATACGCCAAGTGACTCATAGAGTGCCGGCATCTGCTTTTTCAAAAACATCTCAACGAACTGAACCAGGGAAGCTATGACCAGAATAAATACAATTGTCTTGAGATAGGTCAGGTCGATTCCCTTCTTCACTAACGCCGGATTGGCAAGAACATATTTGTAGATAAGCTGTGTCACAATCGTCGCAATGGTAATGACGAAAACAACCGCTCCGCCCATACCTGCCGCAGTCTTGGTATTCTTCGAAACGCCTAAGAAAGGACAGATTCCAAGGAACTGGCTTAAAACGACATTATTGACAATTGCAGAACCGACTGCAATCAATAACAGTGAAGCTAATGTACTCATCTCTATCCCTCCTTCTTCTCAGCCTGTGCAGTGGACGGTGTTTTATCCACTTTTTCTGCACTAACAACGGTTGATTTGCCGGTACACAAAGCCGACTGGCCACAGTGCGCACAATCCCCTGCCAGACATCCCGCAGGCTCGGCAAGCGGCTTACCCTTTTCTTCCATCTTGCGGCGGATGATATTCATGCCCGCAACAAGAAAAGCCAGTACCAGAAATGCCCCCGGTGCCATAATGAAAATGGTGATTGGGGTAAACCACTCTCCCAATACCTGAATATCAAACAAGGTTCCTGCTCCCAAAAGCTCACGAATCAAACCTATCAGCGTCAGTCCGATGGTAAATCCAAGTCCCATTCCGATTCCATCAAAAACAGACAGAAGCGGCGTATTCTTGGAAGCATAGCTCTCTGCGCGGCCTAAGATGATGCAGTTTACCACAATCAGCGGAATATACACACCCAAAGAAGCGGCAAGCCCCGGCAGATATGCCTGCATCAAAAACTGTACCACCGTAACGAGAGAAGCCACTATGACAATATATGCCGGCATACGCACACCGTTTGGAATGATTTTCCGGAAAAGAGAAATCAACAGGTTCGAGCAAATCAAAACAACGGTTGTTGACAATCCCATTCCCAGACCATTGATTGCAGAAGATGTCACCGCAAGCGTCGGACACATACCAAGCATTAAGACAAAGGTCGGATTCTCTTTGATGACGCCATTATACAAACGCTCTACATACTTATTCATTCAATCCACCTCCCTGTAATACACTGCCAAAATACACCAGTGCCGCATTACATCCGTTGGCCATCGCCTTGGAGGTAATGGTCGAACCGGTAATTGCCTCAATCTCATTCTCCGCAGAAGGTTCTGACTTGACAACCACAAAGGAATCAACCAGCTTGTTCTGGAACTGTCCATAAAATTCCTCGTCCTCTGCCTTCATGCCAAGTCCCGGTGTCTCCGCAATATCGGTAATCGAATAGCCGTTTACCGTTCCATCATTCTTGATTCCAACGGCAAAAGTGATACTGCCCTGACTTCCATCCTTGGCAGTAACGGTAATGACATAGCCGAGCAGATTGCCGGAAGCATCCTTTGCAGCCTGTACATCGTCAATCGTATCACTGTAACCGGCATCCGCAACAACGGCATTGGCTTCCTCCTCGTCATATTCCAACGCTTCGAAGGAGTCTGCCTCCTGAAATACTTCCTGATAGGCAGCCTGCGCAGCCGCGAGGTTCGCCTCATCGATTCTCGGCTTTGTAATCCCATAGACCGCAGCCAGAATCAGACCTAATACAAAGGTAAAAGCAGTTAAAATCAACGCATCGCGTACAATCTTTTTATTCATCCTACTTCGCCTCCTTTGTCTTTTTTTCCTTTTTGAGACCAAATGCCATCGGAACCGTGATTTTTTCAATCAGCGGAACAAGCAGATTGCTCAAAATGATTGCAAAGGAAACGCCCTCCGCATTCGCACCGAAGCAACGGAAGATTCCGGTAAGCAGACCACAGCAGATACCGAAGATTACCTGTCCCAGCGGAGTAATCGGTGAGGTCACATAATCGGTTGCCATGAAAAAGGCTCCAAGCATCAGTCCGCCGCCGCAAAGCTGTGCAACCAGATATGTCAAATCCATGCGCTGCTGTCCAAAAATCAGCATAAACACTGCAAAAGTCAGAATATAAGCTCCCGGTATACGAAGATTGATGACACCCATCAGAATCAAAAAGATGGCTCCAATCAGAATGGCAAGCACGGAAGTCTCTCCAATCGTACCTGCGGTATTACCGATCAGCATGTCCTGAATGGACAAATCCGCCGGAATTCCGCCTGCTTCCCGTATCAGGGCAAGCGGTGTCGCGCTCGTCACACCCTCATATCTGGTTCCCTTGATAAAGCTTGTCATATCCGCAGCAAATGCAATTAACAGAAAGCATCTTGCACCCAGTGCCGGGTTCATAAAATTCTGTCCCAGTCCGCCAAACAGACCTTTGACAATCACAATGGCAAATATGCCGCCCAGTACTGCCTCCCAGTACGGAAGTGTCGGCGGCAGATTCAATGCCAGCAACAGTCCCGTGACAACAGCACTCAAATCCCCTACTGTACTCTTTTTATGTACAATCCGGTTAAATATCCACTCCGATGCAACGCAGCTTGCAATAGTTACTAAAATCAGAATCAGCGCCCGATATCCAAAATTGTATATTCCAAATCCCGCAGCCGGAAGCAATGCAATAATCACATACAGCATGATGCGGGTGGTGGAATCTTTGGCACGGACATGCGGTGCTGAAGATACATGATACAAATCACTCACAATAATCCACCTCTTTCTCTATTTTTGCTTTCTCTTCTCTGCCAAAACGAGTTTTTTCATCGTCTTGACCGACTGTGCAACCTGTCTTCTGGATGGACATACATAGGTACAGCTTCCGCATTCTATGCACTCAAGTCCATGCCATGCCTCAAATTCCTTCATCCGTCCCTGCGCGCCGAACTTCGCGAGCCTGCACGGAATCAGATTTTCCGGACATGCCTCCACACAGCGTCCGCAATTGATACACGCAATCGGAGCATTTGCCGCAACCGCATCCTTCGTAAGACACAGAATCGAAGAAGATGTCTTGGTCGTCGGAACATCAAGTCCGAACATCGAAAAGCCCATCATTGGACCTCCGGAGATAATCTTCTCTGGCTGCTCCGTAAATCCACCCGCAGCTTCCACCAAGACCGAATATGGTGTTCCGATACTGTACAAAAAATTCGACGGATTTGCAATCGCATCACCCGTGACGGTAGACACCCTCTTCATCACCGGAATTCCATTCTTCACGGCATGATATACTGCAATGACCGTCTCTACATTGTCCACAATACAGCCCGCATCCGCCGGAAGCATTTTCGAGTTGATTGCTCGTCCGGTTACTGCAAAAATAAGCTGACGCTCACCACCCTGTGGATATTTTGTCAGAAGTTCACAGACCTCCATCCGCTCCTCTTCTGCCACAAGTTCCTTTAACTTTGCAATGGCTTCGGGCTTATTATTCTCAATACCAAAGACGCCCTTTGCATTCGGGAAAAGCTGCAGAATAATCCGCATTCCCTCCACAAGCTCATCCGGATTCTCTATCATACGGCGGTAATCCGCAGTCAGATACGGCTCACATTCCGCACCATTGACAATAATATATTCAATCTTGTCCGGCTCTTTCGGAGACAGCTTCACATGCGTCGGGAAACCTGCGCCTCCCATGCCCACTACACCGGCCTCCTTCACTCTGCCAATAATTTCCTCCCGGCTAAGCGCTGTCACATCGTCAACCGCCTGATATTCCACTTCGCGATACTCTCCATCGTTCTCAATCACGATGGAATTGACCATATCTCCCACCGCCACACGCCTTGGTTCGATGGCTTTGACCGTACCGGATACCGAAGAGTACACCGGCGAGGAAACAAATCCGCTCTCCTGCGCAATCTTCTGCCCCTTCAATACCGTATCCCCCACGGAAACAATCGGATTCGCCGGTGCGCCTATATGCTGCGAAACCGGATATACAAGTTCATCCTTGGGTAATACTTCGCTGATTGCAGCATCCATGGCAAGCTCTTTGCCTTCATATGGATGAATGCCGCCCTTAAATGTCTTTAAACCCATTCTGGTGCCCCACTTTCTATGTTTTATTGCCTTCGCTAATTATATCATAAAATTGCACTTTTTCCACTTTTTTTCAAAGTTAAAGCATGTTATACTAAAACACAACAAAAAAGGATGGAGAAGCCTATGAAACATATACACAAGGAAGAACTATATATCCGCCTCGACCGGTTATCCGATCAGCTTTTTGACAGTCATTCCCTCTTTTTTGATATTGAGACAACCGGATTTTCCCCGTCACATTCCACCATCTATCTGATTGGATGTGCATACCGGAAGGATGACAAAATCTGTGTCGACCAGTTTTTTGCGGAAAATCCCAACGAAGAGGTCGAGATACTGAGCGCCTTTCTGACGCTGCTTACATCCTATACTACACTGATTTCCTTCAACGGGGTCGGATTTGACATTCCTTTTATGAAAGCAAAATGTACCGCCTGCAATCTTCCTGATAACTTTCGGAATTTTGAATATCTGGATATCTTCAAGCAGGTATCCTCCCTCAAATTTTTACTAAAACTTCCGAATTACAAGCAGAAGACCATCGAAGACTTTCTCGGATTATCCAGAGATGACTGCTATTCGGGAGGAGAATTGATCAATGTATATCACGATTATATCAGGATGCCGGACATCGAGAAGGAAGAACTGCTTCTTCTGCACAACTACGAAGATGTAATTGGAATGATGGAGCTGCTTCCGGTGCTGTCCTATCTTGAAGTATTCCACGGACAGTATTCCGTAACCGAGACACGACTTCAGGAATATCGCACGGTGGACGGTGCAACCGGCAGGGAATTCATCATCACGCTTACCAACGATTATCCGGTTCCAAAGCGTGTTTCGTACCAGATTCATGATTTCTATATGATTATGAAGGGAGCTCTTACCACCATCCGGATTCCTGTTTTCGAGGGAGAGCTTCGTTTCTTTTACAGCAATTATAAGGACTACTATTATCTTCCCGCAGAAGATATGGCAATCCACAAAAGTGTCGCCGGCTACGTCGACAAGGGCTATCGCGAAAATGCCCGGGCAGCCAACTGCTACACACGCAAGATTGGAACCTTCCTTCCTCAATACAGCGAGATTATGAATCCGGAATTCCGCAAGGAGTACAAGGACAAGGTAAGCTACTTCGAACTGACCGATGATTTCAGTTCCTCCGATATCATGCTGCGAAGATACGTCGACCATATTTTCAAACTATTGACACCGGTTCAATCCTAACAAAAACCAGCCTGCAACTCAATTGAGCAGGCTGGTTTCTTTTGCAGGTAATTCTTATTCTTTTTGAAAATAGAAGGAGCTCAATCTGTTAAATCCAATCTCCCTGTAATTGGTAATCTGCTCCGTACTTCCAATGAACAGAACACCGGAAGGCTTCAGCGTCTTGTAGAACTTGCGGTAAATCTCAAACTTTGCATCATCCGTAAAATAGATGACCACATTCCGACACAAAATCAAATCATAATTCTCCGGATAAGGATCCCGGAGCAGATTATGCTGCTGGAACGTAATGCACTGCTTCAATTCATCCGACACCCGGTAAGACTGACCAATTTTGTTAAAATTTTTGAGTTTTAAATCAGCGGGAACCGACGCTATACTCTTCTCATTGTAAAGACCGTCCTTTGCACGCTGAAGTACCTGCTTATCAATGTCGGTTGCTAAAATATGTATCTTGCTCAGTGGCAGATGCTTCGAAAATGCCATTGCAAGCGAATACGGCTCATCTCCGGTGGAACATGCCGCACTCCATATTTTAAGTTCTCCATTCGAATGCTCAATTAAATCCGGAATCACCTTCTCATCCAAAAGTTTCCACTGGTCCGGATTCCGGTAAAATTCCGATACATTAATTGTCAGGAAATTGACAAACTGCTCAAACAGATTCGAATCTTCCTTCAGCATACTCACATACTGTTCGTAGCTAGTCGCCTTATTCTTGGTTGCAAGCGTCTCAATCCGGCGCCTCATCTGTTTTTCCTTGTAACAGTTCAAATCAATCTTGGTCAATTTGTAAACCTCAGATTTGAAATATTCATAATTATCCATCATAAATAAAAATACCCTTCCGTATAGCTATACTCCAACTCCCCATGAAAGAACAGCGAATCAAAATTACTGATAAAAAAAGGGAACTGCAAGCTAGCAGCTCCCTCTCCTTAAAAATCCTATTCTTCCGTCTCTGAAGCGACCTCTGCAATATCAACATCTGCAACTTCCTCTGTATCATCTGATGCAGATAAAGCCTTGATGCTTAAGCTGATCTTCTTATCCTCTTCATTGAAATCAACAACCTTAGCTTCGATTTCCTGTCCAATCTTAAGTACATCAGCAGGCTTCTCAATGTGCTCCTTGGAAATCTGTGAGACATGAAGCAATGCGTCAACTCCTGATGCAAGCTCAACAAATGCACCAAAGTCTGTCATACGGGCAACCTTACCTGTTACAACATTGCCAACTGCATACTTCTCAGCCGCACCATTCCATGGATTCTCCTCTGGGAACTTCTTGCTGAGTGCAATCTTGGTATCGTTAATGCTCTTGATAAATACCTTAACTGTCTGTCCTACGGTAAATACCTTCTTCGGATTCTCGACACGTCCCCATGACATCTCGGAAATATGAAGCAGTCCGTCTACTCCGCCAAGGTCGATGAATGCACCGAAATCTGTCACATTCTTAACAGTTCCTTCAACAACATCACCCTCATGCAGCTTCTCCATAACTTCTTTCTGAAGTTCTGCTCTCTTAGCTGCAAGAAGAACCTTGCGGTTACCAATGATTCTTCTCTTTCTCGGATCAAACTCTGTAATAACAAATTCAATCTCCTGATTCTTGAACTTGGTCAGATCCTTCTCAAAGGTATCTGATACAAGGCTTGCAGGGATGAATACTCTTGTCTCATCAACATTGACACATACACCGCCGTCTAATACCTGGGAAACCTTAGCGGTTAATACTTCCTGATTTTCAAAGGCATCCTGCAGTCTCTTGCTGCCTTTTTCTGCTGCAAGGCGCTTGTAAGACAGAACAACCTGTCCTTCTCCGTCGTTCACCTTGACAACCTTTGCTTCCATAGTGTCTCCTACGGAAACTACTGTGGTCAAATCTACGTTTGGCTCATTTGTATATTCATTACGTGTAATGATTCCATCTGACTTATATCCGATGTTGAGTACAATCTCGTCCGGCTTAACATCAATAACGGTACCTTCAACCACTTCTCCATTTCTAATTGTTTTTAAAGATTCTTCCAGCATTTGTTCAAAGCTCATTTCTGACATTCTTTGAAACCTCCTCAATAATATTGTTTGGGGTAGAAGCCCCTGCGGTAATACCTACATTATGGATGGATTGAAGATTTTGGTAATCCATGTCGTTACTCGTTTGTATATAGTAAGTATTTTCACATTCTGATTTGCATATTTCAAATAACTTCTGTGTATTCGAGCTCTTCCTGTCACCGATGACAATCATCGCATCAGACTGCCTTGCGATCTGCCTTGCTTCGGTCTGGCGCTCTTCTGTAGCATTACAGATTGTATTTAAAACAAGTATATCATAACCTTTTTTTTCGATAATTTCAACTAAATCTTGAAATTTATTGTAGTTAAATGTCGTTTGCGATACAATACAGACTTTTACATTTTTCGGAAGGCTCAGATTCTGTGCTTCTTCCTGACTGGAAATGATGTAAACCGGGCAGTCTTCCTCTACCCAGCCGCGGATTCCCTGCACCTCCGGATGATTCTCGTTGCCAAAAATAATAATAGAATAACCCTTTTGGCTGTATTCCCGTACAAGCCTGTGTATTTTAAGTACAAACGGACATGTGGCGTCCACTACCTGAAATCCCGCCTCCGTAATTGTATCATATTCCTTCTTGCTGATTCCGTGGGAACGGATAATCATGGTTCCGGTCTCATATTTTCCCAAATCATGCAAATCCGAAATCACCGAAACACCCTTTTGCTGCAGTTCCCGCACCACTTCCTCATTGTGAATGATCGGTCCATAGGTATAGATGGGATGTACGCCCTTTTCAATCTGCTCGTACACAACCTTCATGGCGCGCTTAACGCCGAAGCAAAAACCTGCGCTTTCTGCCAGTCTTACATTCATGATAATTTACTCCGAATCAGCGTTTTCATTGCATCCACAACACCCTCAATATCCAGATTGGAGGAATCTAATAAAACAGCATCCTCAGCCTGGCGAAGCGGTGAAGTCTCCCGGTTCATATCACGGTTATCGCGCTCGATAATATCCTGCTCAATCTGCGCCAGATCACACGGCTGTCCCTTGGCGGTAAGTTCATCGAATCTACGCTTTGCGCGCACTGCGGAGCTGGCAGTAAGGTAAATCTTTACCTGCGCTTTCGGAAGCACAACTGTCCCGATATCCCTGCCATCCATGATGACATCAGCCTTTCCGGCAAGCTGCTGCTGCAATTTCACAAGCTTTGTACGCACCGCCGGATAGACGCTTGTCGCACTTGCCATATTGCCGACCTCTTCCTGACGAATAACGCGGTTGACATTCTCGCCATTTAACAGCACGCACTGTTCCCCGTCCTGATATTCAATCGATATCTCTACATCCGCACATGCCTGTGCGATTTTCTCCTCATCATCTGCCGCAATACCATTCTGCAAAAAATAGTAAGCCATCGCACGGTACATGGCTCCGGTATCCACATAAATGTACCCTAAATCACTTGCTAATTTTCTGGCAATCGTACTTTTTCCGGCTCCTGCCGGTCCATCAATTGCAATATTTACACTCATTCTCTTTCCTCCATATCTATATCATGTGCTTCCCACATGATTCCCTTGTCAATACCTATGCGTATTCGCGCCTGATGCCCTTATTCCATGGGAACGCTGCTCCCCGCCAGATATCCGGTCGACCACGCAATCTGCAGGTTATATCCGCCGGTGTAGGCATCCAGATCCAGCACCTCACCACAGATGGACAGCCTCTCTACGATTTTGGATTCCATCGTCGACGGATTGACGTCTTTGACAGAGATTCCTCCCTTCGTAATAATCGCCTCGTTCCAGCCTCTTGTTCCGGTAATCGTAAGCGGCAGCCTTTTAATCAGTTCCACAAATCTCCGGCGCTCCTCGCGCGATATCTCATTGACCTTCTTGTCCGGCGCAATCCCGCTCAGTTCCACCATGACCGGAACCAGCTTTGCCGGAAAAAGATGTACAATGGCATTGGAAAACAATTTGTTCCTGCCCTCCTCAAAATCACGCAGCACCCGCTTATCCAGCTGTTCGATATCAAGTGCCGGCTTCAAATCGATGTACATCGAAAGCTCCTTCTCATACAGGGACGGCTTTATCTTCGCACTCGCCGACAAAATCATCGGACCACTGACACCGAAATGCGTAAAAAGCATCTCTCCAAAATCCTCATATATCTTTTTACTGCCGTTATAAATACGAATCGCCGTATTTTTCAGCGATAATCCCTGCAAAGCCAGACACCAGCGCTCCTTCACCTCCAGCGGAACCAGCGACGGTGTAAGCTCAGTCACCCGATGCCCGGACTCCTTCGCAAAACGATATCCGTCTCCGGTGGAGCCGGTCGATTGGTAGGAAAAGCCTCCCGTTGCCAGTATCACCCAGTCTGCCGGAAGCATCTTCCCGCCGGAAAGCTCCACACCCACAGCACGATTGTCCTCAATCCGTATCCTCTCTGCACAGGTGTTCAACAGAATGGTTACCTGATATTCCCGCAAAGCGCGGACCAGTGCATCAGTAATGTCATAGGAATGGTCCGATACCGGAAAAACCCGGTTTCCACGTTCTACCTTCAGTTCTACCCCGTACTGCTCAAAAAAATCCATCACCATCCGGTTATCACATCCATAAAATGCGCTGTACAAAAACTTCGGATTGGACACGACATGGGCAAATAAATCTTCCATATCCCCCGCATTCGTGACATTGCACCGTCCCTTGCCGGTGATGAATAGTTTTTTGCCTAATTTTTCATTTTTCTCAACAAGAGTAACCTTATGGCCGTTCTTCGCCGCATGAATCGCAGCAAACATCCCCGCCGGTCCTCCTCCGATTACAATCACCTTACTCATCTTCAAAATCTCCGATTTTCGCATAATGTGCTTTTACCGAATCATCGATATAATCAATCTCATCATTCTCATAAACCTGATATTCATCCCAGATATCTTCCAACATGGTCAGCGTCTGCGCTACCTCATCCTGTTTCTTCATGCACAAAGCCACAATCAGGGCATTGATAACACTAAGCGGTGCCACCAAAGAATCCACGATGGATGCCATATCACTGTCCGCAATCAGATTGCAGGAAGAATACAGATTCATCGGTGAATGTATGCTGTCCGTGATGGTAATTACCTTCGCACTGCGGTTATTCGCGAACTCCAGCGCCTTTAAGGTGCGCATGGAGTATCGCGGAAAGCTGATTCCAATCATCACATCATCCTCACCAATCCGAACCATCTGTTCAAACAGTTCACTCGAACTGTTCGTATTCAGCAGATGAACATTCTCGAACATCAGATTGAAGTAGAACGACATAAAACTTGCCAGCGGCGCGCAGCTCCGAATACCGATGATATAGATATGCTTTGCCGACAATATGATATCGACCGCCATCTCAAAGGCCGAGTGGTCGATTTTTTCCAATGTGGTCTTAATCTTGTCTGCATCCGAGCGGAGTACTTCCTCCAAAATCTTCGACTGAGCAATTCTTCCATAAGTCACTTCCATCCGCTGTATCGAATTGAGCTTATTGCGCACCAACTCCTCCAGTGCACTCTGAAATTCCGGATACCCCTTGTATCCCAGTGAAGTCGCAAACCGGACAACGGTGGATTCACTTACTCCGACAATCTCTCCCATCTTTGCTGCAGTAAGAAAAACTGCCTTATCATAATTGTCTGTTATATAGGTAGCAAGGAGTTTATGTCCCTTGCTCATTGAACTGTAATTACTGTTAATCCGGTTTAACAACTCATTTGTATTCCCCATCATATTCTCCTTTGGCATTCGCCGGTAGTTATCCCACTGCATTCGATTCTATCACAACCGGGGAGTTTTGCAAGCGAAAGAAAAAAGCCTTACAGATACATTTTGCATCCATAAGGCTTTTTAATGAATTACTTTTTAAACGATTACACCGGATATGCTCCGTTCTTGGTGTCTGCAACCTTGGCATCCACACCGGTCTGCTGTGCTTCACGGTACTTGAAGAATTCAGTTGCAACCTGTGGGAACAA
>JBGVFC010000054.1:0-26381 GCA_045120755.1 Agathobacter sp.
GAGGCAGGCGTACCGGAGGACAAATTCGCGGAAATGGCAGCGGAGGCAGTCAGAACCAGCGGGCTTGCCACCAGAGCCTATGTAAAGCTGCAGGCAGAGGATGTGGAAAAAATCTTTTGGATGTGCAAATAGTGTGGCAGAGCCATAAAGTGTTAAAAGAGATAGCATTTCGACAGCGAGTGGGAGTTGCTGACGGAGTGCTATTTTTGTATTCTTTAGAAGAAAAGGTTGACCGGCTTTTTGATATGTTTTACAGTGTAATTATGTAAAGAATCGCTGTAAATGCGCAAAAATCAAGGGGAAGAACAATATGGTTTTAATTCCAAGTTTTGAAGTGGAAAAAAGAACGAAAGCGTTGAATGCAGGAGTATGGGGATTTGTTGGTGTAATCTCCATGTTTACAGTAGGTGTTGCTGTTTTTACATCGCATCTGATGCTTGTTTCTGTCTTTGACATAGTAAGTACATTTATTTCAGAACATATGATGCTTGCAGGACTTGTGCCTATCATGCTTTTTGCGTGTGTGTTTGTTATTGGACTCACTATTTTTTTATTGAGCTTACAGACAGCATATGTCATACAACCGGATAAAATCATCAAAGGAAGAATTTTGAATGATTCCGGAACTGGGGATATGTACAGTATATGGCGGCTTATCGCGCTTAATATGGAGCCGGAATTTGCAGAACAATTTTTTTTTACAGACCGGTACAAAAGAAAAGAATACTACAATCCGCAGCTTATCAAAGAAAACAAACATTTTTACATATATAGTTGCGATGACGGAAAGTTAAAGATACGAAAGATATACACCGGCATGGACAAGGATGTGCAGAATGCAAAAGCTGTTTCTATTTGGAAAAGAGTGCTTATATGGTCGGTGCTCATATTTTTCCTGTTTTCGGCCGGCTCTCTTGTGGATATAGGAATTGGATTGGCACATAACGAGAAGCATATGAACGATATAGCAAAAAATTGCGATGAAATCGAAGCTGACCTTGCGGACCTTGGTTATACATCAAAGAAAATAAATAACAGAAGCTGTTCTTTTGTGAAGACGGTATCGGAGCAGAGAACTTCATGTATCAGTTATTGTTTTAAGTTGGACGGTTCTGTAGAAAAGATTGGGTTTGAAATCTATTTTGACAGCTCATCGGAAAATGTGGAGCAGGAAATAGAATATATTTTTACCGCCCTGAATGATGGCATAACCGAGCAGCAGATAGAAAAATTTGTGAAGGATACACAATCCACAATACAGGGAGATTATATATATAATAAGCTGCAGACGGACAATTATACGATTGTTTTGGGTACGAGCAGCTCATATGCGCATATTCATAATTAGTTGTAATACCATAAAGCAATGGAGAAGGAGACAGGAGGACGCACCATGGAAAGAACTATCAGAGTGACAGGTAAAGGAAATTTGTCAGTAAAACCCGATACAGTAAGACTCATTATGACTATGGAAGGAATGCAGGAAGAATATGATAAATCCGTAGAAGAGTCAGCAGTGATGACAGAACAGATCAAGGACTTGTTCGAGAAAATGGATTTTGAGCGGGAAAGCATAAAAACGATATCTTTTAATATCAGTGCGGAATATGAGAGCTATCAGGCAAGGGACAATAGCTGGAAGAGAAGGTTTGAAGGATATAAGTTTACGCACAGGGTGAAAGTAGAGTTCCCGGCGGACAATAAACGATTGGGCAGGGTATTATATGCATTGGGACATTCACCGGTTCGCCCGGAGTTTCGAATCGAATATACGGTAGCTGAGCCGGAAAAGTGCAAAAACGAATTGTTGGCAAAGGCTGTTGCAGATTCAAAGCAGAAAGCAGGTGTACTTGCGGAAGCTGCCGGAGTATCCCTTGGAGAGATTGTGACAATTGATTATTCCTGGGGAGAGATAGAATTTGTGAGCAGACCGATGGAGCATATGATGATGGACGAGTGTCTCATGAAGTGTGCAGAACCAGATGCGTCCTATGATATGGACATTGATCCGGATGATATTGAAGTTTCCGATAATGTCACGATTGTCTGGAGTATCAGATAAACAAAGAGAAGGAGAAAAAAGGAACAGGAAAGCATGAGAGATGATATTATTATAAGACCGGAACTGAAAAGGAGAATCATGACATTGTTATGCTGGCGCCGGTATCTGTGCATGCGGATTATTTTCATAAGCAGATAGGAAGTACAATGCTGACACTGGGAATTCAAAAGGTAAGAGAAGCAGGTTATAAGGGAATTACCGTAGAGGGAAATTTTAATTTCTATAACCATGTAGGGTTTGAAACCTCATCCAAATATCATATATATCCAACAAGCGGTTACCCGATGACGGAACCGAGATGTATGATGTGTCAGGAGACATATCAGGGTTCCCTGGAAGGGGTACATGGCTATATTGTTTATGATATGTACTATCATGCGTCGTAAATTTTCATTTATTTTGCGAGGAATACCATATGGCTATTAGCGTTGGTTCCAAAGGAATGAGCGAAAAGGGAGTTTGCGGGCAAATTTATATCGGGCTGTTTTCGAGGTCAATGAGTATTCACAACCTATTTTGAAAGTAAGACTTATGACACTGATGAGGAGTGGTAGATTAGCATATGTACATTTTAAATTTAGAGGATGATGTGTGTAAGCATCACAAAATTTGTACGGCACTGAAAAATGGTGGACTTGGTATTGTAACGATTGACCGTGCAAAAAATCTTGAAGATGGAATAGAGCTTATTAAAACAAAAAATCAGCAGAATCAGCCATATGACCTGATCATTACGGATATGTGGTATCCGGAAAAAGACGGAGGAGAAGAGATAAAATCCGGAGAAAAGCTGATTCAGACAGTGAAAGATAACGGATGGAATATTCCTATCATCCTTTGTTCTTCCGTGAGTTACCGCATTCCGGAAATTCTTGGAGTGGTTCATTATTCAGAAAATGGCAAATGGGAGACTTCGATGACCAGCTTAATAAAAAACTTAGAAAATAATCATTAGAGAAGAGAATCCTATTTGGTTTATTTGATAACTGAATAGGATTTTTTGAATTTTGGGGAAATATATTAAGAAATATGAGGGTAACAAAAATTGACAGGAGGTGATTTTGTGCAGAAAATTCTGGTAAATAAAATTAAATGTAATAAATGTGGCGATATTATTGAAAGCATAGACCAACATGATTTTAAATTCTGTAAATGCGGTGCTTGTGCAGTTGATGGTGGTAAAGACTATTTAAGGCGGTGTGGCAATCGTGAAGATTGGGAAGAATTAAGCGAATACGAAAGTATTTTGGCATCCAGAGAGGAAGATATTTCTGAATGTACGACTTATGTTCCAGATGAGGAATGGTAGATGTATTTAGTGAAGTTCAGTAAGCAGGCAGACAGGGATAAAAAGCTGTTAAAGGGAGCTGGGCTTGAGAAAAAAGCGAAGTCAAGGTACCTGAGATGGAGCGTTTTCAAACGAACGGGGATTTGCGTTATAAGGAGTTTTTGTGGGCTGTTGGTGATGAAATAGCTGCTGATACAATAAAGCTTCTTTTAAAAAACAAAATATCAGCGTGAATATAAGTGGGGAATGTTCTTGTGAATGATCCCACCACGGGGTATGGAATATTTATAGAAGAAATGTTGGAACATTAAGTCGCATATGATACCCGAGCTCGTGTGGTCTTAATATTTTTCTTTGAAAAATACATTTTAGAAATTCGTTAAAAATATACGAAAAACATTTTGCAAATTGGTGAAAATGCAATGTATATATTTTGCAAATTCGTGATATAATGAGTGCATCAATTTGAAAAGGATGTGTATATATGGTATTTAAGCGTAAAGTGTACGATAAATTGTTGAAATGGAAGGAATTATCTTCCGGGGCTTCTGCAGTCCTTTTGGAGGGGGCAAGGCGTATTGGCAAGAGTACCATTGTAGAGGAATTTGCAAAGCATGAATATGATGATTATATGATTCTTGATTTCGCGAAAGAGAATAAGGATGTAAAAAATAACTTTATTGAAAATATGGACGATTTAGATTCCTTTTTTAGAAATCTTTTTTTGCTGAAAGGGAGGAGCCTGAAAGGAAACAGATGTGTGCTTATATTTGATGAAGTGCAGTTGTTTCCTATGGCAAGACAGGCCATTAAATATCTTGTGGCGGATGGAAGGTATGATTATATAGAGACAGGTTCGCTTATTTCCATTCGGAAAAATGTAAAAGATATTCTAATCCCATCAGAAGAACATCGGATAAAAATGTATCCTATGGATTTTGAGGAATATTTATGGGCTATAGGGGATGATGTAACTTATTTAGCTGTTAAGCAGGCTTTTGAAAACAGAAAGCCATTAGGAGAAGCCATTCATAGAAAAGTCATGAAGGTTTTTCGCACTTATATGGTGGTAGGAGGAATGCCTCAAGCTGTAAATGCCTACGTGGAAGGAAAGACATTCGAGCAAATTGATTATGTAAAACAAAATATTTTGATGTTGTATGAAGAAGACTTGGCGAAATATGATAAAGATAATAGAGAAAAGGCATCTGTGGTTTATAAAACTATACCTGAGCAATTAGAAAATAAAAATTCGCATTTTAAGTTTTCTTTAGTGGATAAAAATGCCCGCTATCAGAATTATATTGATGCGGTTTCTTTTATAGCAGAATCAATGATTGGAAATGAGTGTATTAATGTTACAAAGCCTGAAATTGCACTGGAATTGTTTGCTGATAGAAGTAATTTTAAACTCTACATGGGTGATACCGGTCTGTTAGTGACACAGATTATGAATAATCAGGAAGAAACAGATGAAAATTTGATGAAAGCACTTATTATTGATGATTTGGGAATCAATCAAGGGATGATTTTAGAAAATATGGTAGCACAGATGTTAAAAGCAACCGGTCATGAATTGTATTTCCATGAATACTTATATCAACCGGAAGGGAATGAAAGAGAAAAAAAATACGAGATAGATTTTTTGACTGTTAAAAAGAAAAAAATTTGTCCTATTGAGGTAAAATCTTCTGGGTATAAATCCCATAAATCTTTTGACTATTTGATAAAGAAATATCAGTTGAAAATGGAAGACAGATTTATTATTTATACAAAAGATTTGAAATATGAGGACGGTATTACTTATATACCAATTTATATGACACCATTTATTTAGTATATGCTGAGTATTATCGTGGAGACCAGAAACTCTTCTGGGATAGGTCGAACTGGCAGCCTTTATGAGAGCATCATCATAATGTAAAGACGATGACCGAGGATAGATTTAAGGAATATCGGTTTTGATGGAGCGAGGGTAGGGGGGATTTGAATTTTCGCAGGTCTTAGGCTACAAGACCGGCGCCCCCTTTTCTGTGCAAAATCGCGAAATGAAAGATGGGGGACATTACTATGCAAATGCAATGTATCGTAATGTTCAAAAGTCGTTGCAGGTATCTTTTTTTGAAAAACTAATAATACTATCATTGTAAAAAAGAGTTTTCGCAATGTTATTGAAAAGTTCCACCGTGCTGTTTCAATGTTATTAAGTTTAAAAGTGTTGCGAATATAGGGACAGAATAGAGTGTAATAAAGAAACAGAGTCAAGAAAACGTTGACTCTTTCTGGCGCTGCGAATATAATGAAAGTGTAGAAGAGAGAAGATGCTTTGAATTATGTTGGAGGTAACGATGATGGTAAAGGCAAGTGAGATTATTAGCAACAATATAATGAATATTATGAAACAGAACGGAAAAAAGCAGATTGATCTTGCAGACTATCTCGGGGTGTCCAAGCAAGTGATAAGCAAGATGCTTACCGGTGGAAGGATGATTAATGCAATTGAACTGCAGAAAATTTCGGAGTTCCTGGGTACTTCCATGGAGAATCTTGTTAAACCCCCAACAGCGGCTGTAGAGACGAATGCGGTAAAGGCTTTTATGGGAAAGGTGGAATCTCAGGAAGCAAGGGATGGACTTGGAATTGCAGATGAGATTGCAAATCTTATTTGCTTTTATGCACGTACTCGTGAAAACGCTGAGGAAATGATGAAACCATGGGAGGCTTAGAACTATGTGCCGAGTTTTGGATAATAGTCTTTATATTAAAGACAGAAAGAAATATACAAAAATAAGCGAATGTGCAACAAGTTTTAATTCGCTCTATAATAAGAATAATATTATTCAGGATGATATCTTCAACGTGTTGGAGAATTATGTGGCACGACATAATATGCTCTTTGATATGCTGAGATATCCTATTGAAGATGCCGATTTGTGTGCATGTACTTTCATTCGCAAAGGAAGAATGTTTGTTATGGTTAATTCTGCATTGCCATTATCAAAGCAGATATTTGCAACAGCACATGAATTATATCATATTTATTGCTATTTTGAGGAGCATGATTCCGCATTATTACAATCTGGGTCAATTTTGGCATCTGGTATTATAGATGAAGAAGCAAAAGAGATTGAGGATATGGAAGCAAATGCTTTTGCAGCTATTTTACTGGCTCCAAAGGAGCGGATTGATGAGCAGACGGATGTGTACAATTTGTCATATAAAGATATTTCAGTGCAGACAGTGCTTAAGATAATGGACATTTTTGCAATTCCTTATAAGGCAGCGGTACTTCGTCTCTTGGAGGAAAACAAGATTAATGTTAAAGCTGCAAAGAATCTTTTGCAAGTTGAAGAAAAGGAAATTTACAGGCAAATGGAACTTACGGGAAAAGCTGCACGCTGGCAGGAGATACCTAAGGATTTCATTAGATTTGGAAGCTTACCTGAATTGATGTATGATGTGGAGCAGTTGGATGCTGTTCGCGATGAACGGCTAGCAAGTGATAAGAGCAGATTGAGTGAAATTATGAAAAGTTTAAGAAAACAGTGAGGTAGTGCCTATGGAAATGGACAAAAAATATGCCTTGCTGGATACTGACTTTTTGTATAAATCACATTTAGCAAGAAATGCAAAAAATCATACGCTGACAGACTTTGTAATGGAATTTGCGGAGTATGAGTTTTTCTGTCATGAAATGATAAAGAAAGAACTGAGCAGACATGAACTGAATCCGGATCCGAATCCTTGGCTTGAAGAGAAAATTAAAGCAGGAAAAGTGAAATTGTATTCGGATCGAGAGATTATAAGTGAATTAGGAAAAATATACGGAGAAGAAGCAACAAGCGTATATTTAGAGTTACTGGAAACGAGTTGAGATACTTTTAATGTCAATTTTTATAAACAGTACTATGGTTCTTTGAATGAGATGGAGAACCTGAACGATGTTGAGGCCTTTTTGGCGGCATTAAAGGATTGTGATGATAATGTTCCACATAAAAAGGGACTAGGCGAGAAAAAGACCTATGTATTAATTCAAATGATGGAAGTGCTGTATGGTAATCGGGTGTATATATTCTGTTCAGATGATTTTAAAGCAAGACAGAGTATTGCAGGTTTAGAAACGCCGGTTCATTGTATCAGTATCTTAGGTGTATTCTATAAGCTGATGAAGATGGGAAAGAAAAAATCTGAAATGCAGGAATATTACGATCATTTATCTGCGTTTTTGAAGAATCAGACGGAATATAAGGTTTGGTCGATATCTGGTCACCAACGAGATAGTGTGCCGATTAAACAAGTGTTTGATGAGATATATGATGAAAAGTTTCAGATGTTGCGGAACGGAGATTTGCAATACATAAAGTAATGTTGACGATTTGAGAAGATTAATATTGGAAAATAGAGGAATTGAATGAATATCGTGAATAAATGGCATTACCTTCGGTTTTAGTTTTCTCAAATATTCCAGATACTATTTCCTATGAAATATCTTCAAAACATTCTTCAGAAGTGGTTTGTGGTAAGTTAAAAATGTGTTAGTAGCTCTTTCCATTTTACTACTATCAGGTAGTCACAACTTGCTAAATAAAACACGGCATTTCCGGGCAAAAAGGAGTAAAACATAACTATGATTAAAGTACTTTTCGTCTGTTTGGGCAACATCTGCCGTTCCCCCATGGCAGAATTTATCCTCAAGGACATGGTGCAAAAACAAGGCATCGCAGAACAATTTTACATAGCTTCCGCGGCAACGAGCAGTGAAGAAATTTACCGGGGTGTCGGCAATCCGGTATATCCGCCGGCGCGGCAGGAACTTGCGCGCCACGGCATCAGTTGTGAAGGAAAACGTGCCGTGCAGCTTGTCAAATCCGATTATGAGCGCTATGATTACCTCATTGGCATGGAGGACGTGAATCTGAGGAATATGCGGCGGATTTTTGGGGAAGATAGAGAGCATAAGGTCTATCGCCTGCTGGAATTTACCGATGAGCCGGAGCGGCAGATTGCGGATCCGTGGTACAGCGGCAATTTTGAACTTACTTACCGGCAGATTGAAGAAGGATGTGCCGCGTTTTTGAAGTGGCTTGCCGGAAAAGAGAAATGAAGGAAGACAGAAAGATGGTAACAGAGCAATTAAGACAGCAGCTTGAGCTTATATTGGAACACAATCCGTTTTCACAGTTGATTGGATTGGAAATATTGGAAATCGATGATGGGTACGCAAGGGGACGCGTGAAGCTGGAGGACCGGCTGAAAAATGTGCATGGTGGAATGCACGGCGGATGCCCGTATGCGATGGCAGATACCTTGGCGGGAGTTGCCGCCTCGACCTATGGATATTACACGACAACCATTGATGGCAGCATGAATTATCTCCGGCCGATGATAAACACGGAGTATGTGTATTGCGAAGCGCGTGTGGTGCGGCAGGGAGGAACGGTCGGTGTCTATCAGACAGAGCTGACCAATGACCAGAAAGAGGTACTGGCGATAGGGACATTTTCCTATTATAAGACCACAACACCTTTGGCAGAATGATAGGAACAGGGAGCAAAGACATATGATAAAAGCAGTCATTTTCGATATGGATGGCACATTGATTGACACGGAAAAATATTATCGCATATGCTGGCCGATGGCATTGAAGCATTTTGGATATCCGATGACGGACGAGCAGTCACTTACCATGCGCTCACTCGGACGGCCGTATGCGGCGGAGCATCTGAAACGCATGTTTGCGGATGAATCACTGGATTATCCGGCAATCCGTGATTATCGGAAAAAATTGTTTGATGAAATGTCGGAACAGAAGGGCATTGCCACAAAGCCGGGAGTAAAAGAGCTGCTTGCATTTTTGGAAAAAAAGCAGGTGGTTCGAGCCATCGCGACAGCAACGGATTTGGAGCGGACAAAAAAATATCTCGGACAACTGCATTTACTTTCGCATTTTGAGCAGATTATTTCTGCTACAATGGTAGAAAGAGGAAAGCCAGCACCTGATATATACCTCTATGCCTGCCGGCAGCTTGGGCTGCAGCCAGAGGAATGTATTGCGGTGGAGGATTCGCCAAACGGAGTGCAGAGTGCTTATGAAGCGGGCTGTAAGGTGGTGATGGTTCCTGACCAGACGCAGCCGGATGAGGAGCTTGCAAAAAAATTATATGCATGTGTCGAGCAGCTGGATGACCTGATTCCGTTTTTGGAAGCACGCGGAGATGTATAAACCCGCGCCAGTGGCAGTTCAGCCCGCGCCATTCGCAATCTCGCCTTTCGGGTTTCAAAGCTTGCTTACGCAAGCGGATTGCTCATAATATGACATATTTTGCACAAAAAGAATTGCAAATCTGCAAAATGTTTGTGCACACTTATGTGGGAGGCTATGGTATTATAATTCTCGTAAACCCCCCAATACATTATATAGTTTTTACTATACCCCATAGTAAAAATACCTTCTCCTAAAAAGACAGCACACGAACGGCTGTCTTTTTTACTGTGTTTTTACATATTTTCTGCTTGCAAAGACTATATTAGTGTGGTAAAACATTAATGATATAAGTAAATGCGTTGAAGGAGACTCTTATCTTCAGAGCCCGACAGGAATACAGCGTCACCGACTGAGAGCGCTGTTTGGAGGAGGAGATACAGGGAACGCTGCCGGAGCAGACTGGTTGAATCGTATTTTTGCAGGTAGGTCAGTACGGAGGTGCACGTTAAGCACAGGAGACGGAAGACAGGTATATGCCCTGTTTTTCAATGCGGGTGGTACCGCGGGATAATTGATTTCTCGCCCCGGAACAGATGAATTTCTGTTTCGGGGCTTTTTTGACAATAAAAATATGGAAAATCAATAGAAAGACGAGGATAGTCAGATGGAATTTTTAACAGGAGTCAACAAGAAGGACGCCCTTGAAATCAGCGAGATACTTGCTGGTGACTATGAGGGGCAGAGCATCAGGGTGCGCGGTGCGATTCATACCATTCGTGATATGGGTGATGTCGCATTCATCGTACTTCGCAAAAGAGAGGGACTGGTTCAGTGCGTATATGAGCAGGACAAGTCGCAGTTTGATGTGCATGATCTGAATGAAGCGGATACCGTGGAAGTACAGGGAATCTATCAGACGGAAGACCGTGCGCCGAACGGATTTGAACTGCGTTTAACCACCGTAGAAGTTTTGTCCAGACCGGCAGAGCCAATGCCGCTTCAGATTAACAAGTGGAAGTTGAACACCTCGCTCGAGGCAAAACTGAACAACCGTGCAGTTTCCCTTAGAAATCCGAGGGAGCGCGCCGTATTCCGCATTCAGGAGGGAATCACAAGGGCGTTCCGTGATTTTTTGTACAGTCAGGGATTTACCGAGATTCACACACCGAAGCTCGGTGCAAAGAGTGCAGAGGGTGGAGCTAACCTGTTCAAGCTGGAATATTTCCATCGTCCGGCAATTCTGCAGCAGAGTCCGCAGTTTTACAAGCAGATGATGGTAGGTGTGTTTGACCGCGTATTCGAGACAGCACCGGTATTCCGTGCAGAGAAGCATAACACCAAGCGGCATCTGAATGAGTACACCTCCCTCGATTTTGAGATGGGATATATTGACGGCTTCGAAGATATCATGGCGATGGAGACCGGATTTTTGCAGTACACCATGAAGCTGCTGAAGGAAGAATATGCAAGAGAAGTGGAATTGTTAAAACTGGAGCTCCCGAATGTGGACCGGATTCCGTGTGTACGTTTTGATGAAGCAAAGCAGCGTGTAGCGGAAAAATACAACCGTCAGTTCCGTAATCCGTTCGATTTAGAGCCGGAGGAGGAATATTTAATCGGACAGTACTTCAAAGAAGAGTGCGGCAGCGATTTTGTATTCGTAACGCATTACCCATCCAAGAAACGTCCGTTTTACGCGATGGATGATCCGGCAGATGAGACTTACACCTTAAGTTTTGACCTGTTGTTCAAAGGACTGGAGATTACGACCGGAGGACAGCGTATCCATGATTACAATATGCTGATGGACAAGATTGCAAAACGCGGCATGGAAACCGAGGGAATGGAGCATTATCTGTCTGCTTTCAAGCATGGCATGCCACCGCACGGCGGACTTGGAATCGGCTTAGAGCGTCTGACGATGCAGCTGATCGGTGAGGAAAATGTGCGTGAGGCAACCTTATTCCCAAGAGATTTGAGCAGATTAGAGCCGTAAGAGCAGAAAACAGAACTTTATCAAGGAGGAAAAGAACGTGAACCATATCGGAACCAGAGAACTGGCAACAGAGCGTCTCAGTCTCAGACGATTTGAACTTGAAGACGCGGAAAATATGTTTTTCAACTGGGCAAATGACCCGGAGGTAACCAAATACATGACATGGCAGCCACACGCCAATGTGGAGGAGACGGAAGAATTTTTAAAGGGCTGGATTGCAGATTATGAGAAAAAGGACAGCTATAACTGGGCAATCGAGCTGAATGACCTTGAGCAGCCAATCGGCTCTATCAACGCAATCAGAATCGATGAGAAAACCGAGAGCGTGGAAATCGGCTACTGCATCGGCAGGGAGTATTGGCATAAGGGTTATATGACAGAAGCACTTACCGAAGTCATCCGTTTCTTCATCAGTGAAGTGGGAGCAGGCCGCGTATGTGCTACCCATGATGTTGAGAACATCTATTCCGGCAAGGCAATGCTTGCTGCTGGAATGGAATATGAAGGAACGCTCCGCAAAGCAGGCTACAACAATCAGGGCATCGTTGATATCGCCGTATATGCGAAGCTTCGAAGCGCAGCGCTTGACGAGGAGGACGCCGAAGAGGAGGTAATCCAGTCGCAGGCAGTCGCAACCAAGGTGATGGGCGAGGACGGTGTGATGCGCAATTACATTTCCGATGAGACCATGGAGTATGTAGGAATTCTCGCCAAGCTCGAATTGTCTCCGGAGGAGGCTCAGGCTGCCAAGAAGGATATGGCAGATATGCTTGACTACATTGACCAGTTAAACGAATTAGACACAACCGGTATTGAACCGATGTCCCATGTATTCCCGGTTAACAATGTGTTCCGTGCAGATGTCGTTACCAACGGTGATGGCAGCGCGGCAACCTTATCTAACGCACCGGTACAGAAGGATGGCGGCTTCAAGGTGCCTAAGACAATCGGAGATTAATGAGAGGGAAGGAGATACCATGAGTTTAATGAGTTTAACAGCCGTAGAACTCGGCAAGAAAATAAAATCCAAAGAAGTCACGGTAGAGCAGGCTACCCGTGCTGCGCTCGATGCCATCAAGGCGAGAGAAGAGCAGATTAACGGCTTTGTCACCGTGGACGAAGAAGGTGCCTTAAAGCGCGCCGCAGAGGTACAGGCAAAAATCGATGCCGGAGAGCTTACCGGACCGCTTGCAGGTGTACCTGTGGCAATCAAGGACAATATGTGTACAAAGGGACTAAAGACCACCTGTTCTTCCAAGATTCTGTATAATTTTATTCCGACTTACAGCGCTACCGCAGTCACAAATCTTGAGGCAGCAGGCGCAGTCATTATCGGAAAAACGAACATGGATGAGTTCGCTATGGGCAGTACCACAGAGACCTCCGCATACGGAGCAACGAAAAATCCGTGGAATACCGCACATGTACCGGGCGGTTCTTCCGGCGGCTCCTGTGCAGTTGTTGCGGCAGAGGAAGTACCGTATGCGCTTGGCTCTGATACCGGCGGTTCCATCCGTCAGCCGAGCTCTTTCTGCGGTGTAACCGGAATCAAGCCAACCTACGGAACCGTATCCCGTTACGGACTGATTGCTTACGGCTCCTCACTGGATCAGATTGGACCGGTGGCAAAGGATGTTACTGACTGTGCAACCATTCTGGAAGCAATTTCTTCCTATGACGAGAAGGATTCCACTTCCGTAGCAAGAGAAGATTTGAATTTTACCGAAGCACTTGTAGATGATGTCAAGGGATTAAAAATCGGTATTCCGAGAGATTATTTCGGGGAAGGCCTGGATGCAGAGGTTAAGGAATCCGTACTCGGCGTTGCAAAAGCCCTGGAGGCAAAGGGCGCCATTGTCGAGGAGTTTGATTTGGGACTGGTAAAATATGCGATTCCGGCATACTATGTCATTGCCTGTGCAGAAGCAAGCTCCAACCTTGCGCGTTTTGACGGTGTCAAATACGGTTACCGTACCAAGGAGTACGAGGGACTTCACAACATGTACAAAAAATCGCGTTCCGAGGGCTTCGGGGCAGAGGTCAAGAGAAGAATTATGCTCGGCTCTTTCGTGTTATCCTCGGGATATTATGACGCATACTATCTGAAAGCGCTCCGCGTAAAGGCGTTGATTAAAAAGGCCTTTGACGAGGCATTTGCAAAATATGATGTCATTCTGGCTCCGGCGGCTCCTACAACAGCATTGCCGCTTGGTGAGAGCCTTAGCAACCCGATTCAGATGTATCTGGGTGACATTTATACCATCTCCGTCAATCTGGCAGGTCTGCCGGGTATCTCAATCCCGTGCGGAACCGACTCCAAGGGACTGCCAATCGGAGCACAGCTCATCGGTGACTGCTTCAAGGAAAAGACCATTATCCGCGCGGCATACAGCTATGAGAAGACCAGAGATTACAAGCACTGTCCAATCAGTGAGCAATAAGGAGGGAGGAGAAAAATGAAGAATTATGAAACCGTCATCGGACTGGAAGTCCATGTAGAATTAGCAACCAAGACCAAGATTTTCTGCTCCTGTTCCACAGAATTCGGAGGGGCACCGAATACACACACCTGCCCGGTATGTACCGGACAGCCGGGGTCTCTGCCTGTACTGAATAAGCAGGTAGTAGAGTACGCAGTAGCCGTCGGCCTTGCCACGAACTGTGCCATTACCCAGTACAGCAAATTTGACCGTAAAAATTATTTTTATCCGGATAACCCACAGAACTACCAGATTTCGCAGTTGTATCTTCCAATCTGCCGCAACGGTTCCGTAGAAATCGAGACCGCAGCAGGCAAGAAGAATATCCGTATCCATGAGATTCATATGGAGGAGGATGCCGGCAAGCTGGTGCATGATGAGTGGGAAGACGTATCCATCGTAGACTTTAACCGTTCCGGCGTACCGCTGATTGAGATTGTCTCTGAGCCGGATATGCGCTCTGCAGAGGAGGTTATTGCCTACCTTGAGACGCTGCGCCAGACCATCCAGTACCTCGGCGCTTCCGACTGTAAATTAAACGAGGGCTCCATGCGTGCCGATGTCAACCTGTCAGTCCGCGAAGTCGGCTCCAAGAAGTTCGGAACCCGTACCGAGATGAAGAACTTAAACTCCTTCAAGGCAATCGCACATGCCATCGAAGGCGAGCGCGCCCGTCAGATTGAACTTCTCGAGA
This sequence comes from Agathobacter sp., assembly GCA_045120755.1. Lineage (GTDB taxonomy): Bacteria > Bacillota > Clostridia > Lachnospirales > Lachnospiraceae > Roseburia. Next base: position 14,726 of record JBGVFC010000054.1, read on the forward strand.
TGGGAAGAAAGGTCGTACAGGAGACACGCCGCTGGGATGATAACAAGGAATCCTCCCATGCAATGCGTTCCAAGGAAGATGCACAGGATTATCGTTACTTCCCGGAACCGGACTTAGTTCCAATCGTGGTATCCGACGAGTGGATTGCACAGATTAAGGCAAAACAGCCGGAGCTTCGTCCACAGAAGTTAGAGCGTTACAAGAAGGAATACGACATTCCGGAGTACGATGCAAGAATCTTAACTGAATCCAAGCATATGGCAGATCTTTTCGAAGCTACCACAAAGATTTGCGGCAAGCCGAAGAAGGTATCCAACTGGCTCATGGTAGAGACCATGCGCTTGTTAAAGGAGCATGACATGGATGCGGATGACATTCGTTTTTCACCGGTCAATCTCGCAAAGCTGGTTGACCTTGCGGATGCAGGCACCATCAACTCCAGTGTTGCCAAGGAAGTATTCGAGAAAGTATTTACCGATGATATTGATCCGGAAAAATATGTTGAGGAACATGGCTTGAAGAGCATGAACGATGAGGGTGAGCTTCGTGCGACCATCCAGCAGATTATCGATGCCAATCCGCAGGCGGTAGAGGACTACCACAACGGCAAGGAAAAAGCTATCGGCGCATTGGTCGGCCAGACAATGAAGGCAACCAAGGGCAAGGCAAATCCGGGAATTGTCAATAAAATTTTAAAAGAATTACTGTAAACCTTAGAGATGTTTTTTGAATAGAATAATCTGTTCAAAAAACATCTTTTTGTTGCTAACAGTTCAGCCCATACGCATAAAATAAAAAATGAATCCAGAAAAGAGGAAAATCAATGAAGAAAATCAGTGTGCTGAAAAAATGCATCGGAGGAATGGCAATCGGACTGCTTATATTGGGGTTGCTTGTGGCATGCGGGGCACCAACCGGTTTGCCCCAGGAGACTATGCAGCAGGAAAATACGCAGGCAGGCCCGGATGAAGATGAAACGGAAGACATCATCGAAACCGAAGATACACAGGTCGCAGCGGAATCCACAGAAGCGGAGACAGAAGAAGTAAAGAATCCAAGTGCGGCGGGGAAGGTCATTGTGATTGATGCCGGACATCAGCAGAGAGGTAACAGCAGTCAGGAGCCAATTGGGCCGGGAGCATCTGAGACGAAGGCAAAGGTATCCTCCGGAACAGCAGGAAAAACCAGTGGGCTTGCCGAGTATCAACTGACACTGATGGTTGCACAAAAGCTCGAAGAGGAGCTGAAAAACCGCGGTTATGAGGTCATCATGGTACGAACCACAAATGACGTTGATATCAGCAACAGCGAGCGCGCACAGGTCGCCAATCAGGCGAATGCGGACGCATTTATCCGTATCCATGCCAACGGCTCGGAGGATACTTCCGTCAATGGAGCAATGACGATCTGCCAGACTCCGTCCAACCCGTACAACGGTGCACTTGCGGCGCAGAGCAAGAGCCTTTCCGTCAATGTACTGGATTTTCTGTGTGAGGCAACCGGCTGCCGTAAGCAGTATGCCTGGGAAACCGATACGATGAGCGGAATCAACTGGTGCAGCGTTCCGGTCACGATTGTGGAGATGGGGTATATGACCAATCCGACAGAGGACCTCAATATGGCAGATGAGGATTATCAGTGGAAGATAGCACAAGGAATCGCCAACGGGCTGGATGCGTATTTTGAGGGTAACGGTTCGACCATAACCAACTGAGTAAGCGACATATTTGCTATTTGGGCTTCTTCTGTGATAAACTTTTCACTTCACAAGAAATAAAGATGTTTTACCTGTCAAGAAAAAATACTTGACAACTATTTTGCGTTATGATAATTTATCATACGGAACGGAGCGCAGACAGATGTGCACCAAGGGTGATGAATATGGAAGAGAAGCTGAAGCAGACATATTTATATGATTTTTATGGAGAACTGCTCAACGAGCACCAGCGCCAGATATACGAAGATTTTGTGTTTAACGACCTGTCATTGAGCGAGATTGCCGGAGAAGAGGGAATCAGCCGGCAGGGTGTGGCGGATATGGTGAAGCGGTGTGACAAGAAGCTGATGGACTATGAGGCAAAGTTACATCTGGTAGAAAAATTTCTCTCCATCAAGGGGAACATCGAGCAGATTCACACACTGACAGCCGCCTTTCAGAAGCATCCGGATTCCACGATAATCCATCAGATAGAGACAATATCGAATCAGATTTTAGAGGAGTTGTAGCATGGCATTTGACAGTCTTGCAGAAAAACTTCAGAGTGTATTCAAGAAGCTGCGGAGCAAGGGTAAGCTGACCGAGGATGACGTCAAGACGGCGCTTAAGGAAGTCAAGATGGCACTTTTGGAGGCGGATGTGAATTTCCGCGTGGTGAAGCAGTTTACGAAGGATGTGCAGGAGCGTGCAATCGGACAGGATGTTATGAACGGACTGAATCCGGGACAGATGGTCATCAAAATCGTTCACGAAGAGATGGTCAGACTGATGGGCTCCGAGACTACTGAGATTGCTTTTCGGCCGGGTAAAGAGCTGACAGTTATCATGATGGCTGGTCTGCAGGGTGCAGGTAAGACAACCACAACCGCCAAGATTGCAGGCAAGCTCAAACAGAAGGGCAAAAAGACATTGCTTGCAGCTTGTGATGTCTATCGTCCGGCAGCAATTGAACAGCTCCAGATTAACGGGCAGAAGCAGGGCGTTGAAGTATTTTCCATGGGAGATAAGTGTAAGCCGGCAGATATTGCGAAGGCTGCCGTGGAGCATGCGAAGAAGCAGGAGTACAATGTACTCATCATCGATACGGCGGGACGTCTGCATGTGGATGAAGACATGATGGCGGAGCTGGTGGAGATTAAGAATGCGGTGGATGTATTCCAGACGATTCTGGTGGTCGATGCGATGACCGGTCAGGATGCGGTCAATGTTGCAAGTACCTTCAATGAGAAGGTCGGAATTGATGGTGTCATTCTCACCAAGATGGATGGAGATACCAGAGGCGGAGCGGCGTTATCCATTCGTGCGGTTACCGGCAAGCCAATCCTGTATGCCGGTATGGGAGAAAAATTATCCGATTTGGAACAGTTTTATCCGGACCGCATGGCGAACAGAATCCTTGGTATGGGTGATGTTCTGACCATGATTGAGAAGGCACAGGAGAATATCGACGAGGAAAAAGCCAAAGAGCTTGAGCAGAAGATGCGCAAGAATGAATTTGACTTTGAAATGTACCTCGACTCGATGGCACAGATGAAGAAGATGGGCGGACTTTCCGGAATAATGGGCATGATGCCGGGCATGGGACTTGGCGGTGCCAACATGGATGATCTCGATACGGACGCGGCGGAGAAGCAGATGGCGCGCACCGAGGCAATTATATATTCCATGACACCGAAGGAGCGCAGAAATCCGAATCTGCTGAATCCGAGCCGAAAAAACCGTATTGCGAAGGGGGCAGGCGTTGAGGTTGCGGAAGTCAACCGCCTGATTAAGCAGTTCGAACAGACGAAGAAGCTGATGAAACAGATGCCGGGTATGATGGGCGGCAAAAAAGGCAGACGCAGAGGCGGCATGTCGAATATGTTTAAGGGCTTACCGTTTTAATAAGTGACCACATCGCGGCAGCGGGTGATACCGTTTCCGCTTGTGTATCCGATGTCAGTATTATGCGTTGGATTAGAATATATATTAACCTACGAGGAGGTGAAACAAATGGCAGTAAAGATCAGATTAACAAGAATGGGACAGAAGAAGGCACCTTTCTATAGAATCGTTGTTGCAGATTCCAGATCCCCAAGAGATGGACAGTGCATCGAAGAGATTGGAACTTATGACCCAACCAAGGATCCGTCCGAGTACCATGTTAATGAAGAGTTAGCTAAGAAGTGGTTAGCAAATGGCGCACAGCCAACTGAGACCGTAGCTAGAATCTTCAAGAGTGCTGGAATCGAGAAATAGGATTTGTGAGGTGGCGTAATGAAAGAATTAGTTGAAGTAATTGCAAAAGCATTAGTGGACAATCCGGAAGAAGTAGTTGTTACTGAAACCGAAAATGACAAAGCAATTGTTTTGGAATTACGTGTTGCACAGTCTGACATGGGCAAAGTCATTGGCAAACAGGGACGTATTGCGAAAGCAATCCGTTCTGTTGTTAAAGCAGCAGCCTCAAAAGAAGACAAAAAGGTTATTGTGGAAATCATGCAGTAGTCTTCAAGCCGCCTCAGTATATGAGGCGGTTTATTTTATAAAAAAGGAAAAATATATGGAAAAGTTATTACAGGTAGGAGCAATCACAAGTACACATGGGGTTCGCGGGGAGGTCAAGGTATTTCCGACGACGGATGACCCTGCGCGTTTTAAGAAGCTGAAGAAGGTCATTTTGGATGATGGCAGACAGCAGCTTGAGATGGAGATTGCTTCGGTAAAGTTTTTTAAGAACATGGTCATCCTCAAATTTAAAGGAATTGACGATATCAATGATGTGGAAAAATATCGGAAGGCAACCCTTTGGGTGACAAGGGAGGATGCCGTACCGTTGGAAGAAGATGAATATTATATTGCCGACCTGATTGGGATGAATGTGGTGTCGGACGAAGGAGAGCAGCTTGGCAGGATTACAGATGTGCTGCAGACAGGAGCCAACGATGTCTATGTCATAAGCAGGCCAGACACGCCGGATTTACTGGTTCCGGCAATCAGGGACTGCATTAAAACCGTTGATTTGGAAGAAGGCAGGATGGTCATTCATCTGCTGCCGGGTCTGCGGGATTAGAAATGAAAAGCTATTTGTAACTATTCAGAATCCCGTAGAATAATGTGAGTGGGTTCTGAACAGTTATATCTATTTTCTATATATGATTTTAAGAATAAATTTGCTATTCTGATTGCAGACCTTCAAGCAGTGTCTGCAACAGAATATGCAAATTTATTCAAGAATTGAGATGCAAAGAGGATTTGGAAGAATACAATGAAATTTCATGTTTTGACTTTATTTCCGGATATGATACGGCAGGGACTTTTAAACAGTATCACCGGGAGGGCAATCAAACAGAATCAAATCTCGGTTGACGCGGTGGATATCAGGGATTTTGCTACAGATAAGCACCGCAAGGTGGACGATTACACCTATGGCGGTGGGGCAGGAATGCTCATGCAGCCGCAGCCTGTCTGTGATGCATGGAATTCGGTGTGCCAAAAGTCAGGAAAATCCGCAATCCGTACGGTTTACGTGACACCGCAGGGAATACCTTTTACCCAGCATATGGCACAGGAACTGGCGGGGGAAGAGGAACTGATTTTCCTGTGCGGTCATTATGAGGGAATCGATGAGCGCGTGCTTGAAGAGGTTGTGACGGATTATGTATCGATTGGAGATTATGTGCTGACCGGAGGGGAACTTCCGGCAATGGTTATGATCGATGCAATCTCCCGGCTGGTTCCCGGCGTGCTCAATAACGAAATGTCTGCCGAGACAGAGTCCTTTCATGCAGGGCTGTTGGAGTATCCGCAGTATTCCAGACCGCAAATATGGCATGGAAAAGAAGTTCCGCAGGTACTGCTGTCGGGGAATGGCAGGGAAATCGCACGCTGGAGGATGGAACAGTCGGTGGAGCGGACCAGACTGCGCCGACCGGATTTGTACCTCGAATATCAAAAACTGTGTGCAATCAAAGAACGGCTTATGCAGCAAAAACTCCTTCATATAGATATGATTGAACTGATTAACCGGGGCAATGCGCGGTGTGTGTACCAAAGTGCTGACGGCAATGAAATTTTGCTGCAGGACATGTGCTCCAAGGCGTATCTGCATACGAATCTGTCCGTCTCAGGGGCAAAGGAAGAACTGGCAGGGAAATTGCCGTTTTTAGATGAGGTGGACGGTGCTGTTTTAGCAGAAATCGACTGTCTGGTGCTGCATCAGAGAGAACTGGCGGAGGCAGCATCCGAGCGGCTTTTGCTGGAGGAAGTGGATGTGTGCTATCAGGCAGTATGCACCAGAAGAGAAAAGCTTCCGGTGAGTGGCCTGTATCGTCCGGATGGAAGACCGATGGAAAATGGTCTGTCAATCCGAGTGCTGGACAACAGCTATACGACGCTTCTGGCCGAGAATTATCCCTGCATTCCGATGGATGAATGGATAAAAAAAGAGGATGGAACGATAGAAGATGAGGCTTTACAGAACGAATGGAACTGCTATTATAGAGATAAAACAAATGTCTCATATATCAGCAGCAGACTTTCCTGTGGCGCAATCTGCGGAGCTTTTCTTCCGACAGAGGATGGGGAGGTTCTTGCAGGCTTCGCGGGGACTCATATGGACGGAAGTATAGGATTTCTGACCGTTTTTCCAAAGTACCGGCATCGAAAAATTGCGATGGCGCTTGAGACATATGTGATTAACGGGCAGTTGGGGCAGGGATTTATTCCGTATGGTCAGGTTCTTGTAGCGAATGAATCTGCACAGCGCCTGCAGACCAGACTGGGGTTATATCTGTCGAAGACTCCGATTGTCTGGATGAGCTGATTTTTACAGATATTTACTGATGATGGCAACTGGCACACGAATAGCGAAGAGGAGGATTGATGATGGCTTCAGATTTTAATATTGGACATTGGGAAGAGGACGAGCAGTCAGCCATGGCAGATGACTGGGCAATTCAGAAGCTTGTCCGCAAAAATCCGGATTTGATGAACATGGCGAGGGAAGTTAACCTTGATACGGTCCTTAAAGAAGAGCGCAAGGAGCAAGGAGGTCAGCATGAGATATGAAGAGGTATTCAATGATGTAAGGCAGCATGCAGATATTGATGTGAGAAATCTGTTAGATATACTCGATGCAATTACCAAGGTATATCCGATGATTGTGCTTGCGAATCTGTCGAAGAACAGCTATTCCATGTTAAAGGACGAGGGATTCCTGTGTGACCGCGTGATGCAGTGCGGTAATTATGACGATATGATTCTTGACGGGGTGAAAAATATTCACCCGGATTATCAGGCTTTGTTTTTGGATTGTTTTGCAAGAGAAGCGTTAATTCGAAGATTTGAGCATGGCGAGAAGGAGATAGAGGCAAGACTTTATCAGAAGAATATGAATGGTCAGTACCACTGGGTAATTGTCAAGGTTATTCGTGTTGTGGATGAATCGGGAGATTTGGTCGAAGTATGTCTGAATAAAGTCCTATCCGATGAAATGGGCGACCGGTACGGACATCTTATATAAAAAGTGCTTGCTTTTCCTGCACAGATATGATAGATTATTCATGTTGTGAATAAAAGAGATGGTCCTCTGTTGCACTTGTTGCATTAAGAACGTCAAATGAATGAGGAGGTCACAAGATGAACGCAAGCGAAATTATTAAGAACATCGAGGCAGAGCAGTTGAAGGCAGAGGTGCCGGAGTTCTCAGTTGGTGATACCGTTAAGGTGTACGGTAAGATCAAAGAGGGTAACCGTGAGAGAATTCAGGTATTCGAAGGAACCGTTATCAAGAAGCAGAACGGAAGCAACCGTACAACATTTACCGTTAGAAAGATTTCTAATGGTGTAGGTGTTGAGAAGACCTGGCCACTGCACTCACCGAACGTTGAGAAGGTAGAAGTAGTACGCAGAGGTAAGGTAAGACGTGCTAAGCTTTACTACTTAAGAGATCGCGTTGGTAAGGCTGCCAAGGTAAAAGAAATCGTAAAATAAGCGTGAACGCAGAGAAGAGAATCCGATTTATGGGTTCTCTTTTTTTGCGAACTCTGATATAATTGAGCGAAGCGAAATTATATCACGCGCGAATGCGCATAAATATGCCAAGGCAGCAGGGCGAATGCCCGGACAACGAGGAAAATGGAATTTTCCGAGTGGCACTGCGGGGTATACGCGCGGATGCGCATAGGTATAAGCCGAAGGTATGGACGCGAATGTAAGGAGTAGATACATGCGAAGAAGGCATAGCGGATTGAATTTTGGAAAACAGAGAAAAAAATTTAATATGCCGCTGTTCAAGGAGATTCTGTCGTGGGCAGTAGAGGTGATTATTGTCATTGTAATTGCTTATGTCTGTGTCAGCTCCTTTGGATTTAGGACAAATGTGGTAGGACAGGCAATGGAGGCGCAGCTTACCAATGGAGAACAGATTTTTATCAATCGTTTTGTCTATCTGGTTTCCCATCCGAAGCCGGGAGATGTGATTGTTTTTCTGCCGAATGGCAATGAAAAATCCCACTACTATGTGAGGCGGGTGATTGCCGTCTCCGGGGATACGGTACAGATATTAAACGGAGCCGTCTATGTGAACGGAGAACTGTATGAAGAATCGGCGGATGTGACATCTATTGAGGATGCGGGAATTGCGGCGGAGGAGATTACGCTGGAGAACGGTGAGTATTTTGTCCTTGGAGATAACCGCAACAACAGTGAGGACAGCCGTTATTCCAATATCGGCATGGTAAGAGAGGAATACATATTGGGAAAAGCATGGTTTCATTTTGCCTCTTTGGGCAATATGGGATTAATCCGGTAAGAAAGAGGTAGAAGATGAATTATCAATGGTATCCTGGTCATATGACCAAGGCAAAACGTCAAATGAAGGAGGACATAAAATTAATCGATCTGGTCATTGAACTGGTCGACGCGCGGATTCCACTAAGCAGCCGTAATCCCGACATTGATGAGCTTGGCCGCAATAAATTCCGCCTGATTCTGATGAACAAAGCGGATTTGGCAGATGCGAGCAGGACCGAGCAGTGGAGTGCTTTTTTCCGCGGGAAGGGATATTATGTTGTGACGCTGGATGCGCGCAGAAAAAACGGCATGAAGCAGATAACGGATGTCATCATGGAGGCATGCAGGGAGAAAATCGAGAGGGACCGCAGGCGCGGAATCAAGAACCGTCCGGTGCGTGCAATGGTAGTGGGAATTCCGAATGTCGGCAAATCCACCTTTATCAATTCTTACGCGGGCAAGGCGTGTGCCAAGACCGGCAATAAGCCGGGTGTGACCAAGGGAAAGCAGTGGATACGTCTCAATAAGGATGTTGAACTGCTGGATACACCGGGAATCCTGTGGCCGAAATTTGAGGATCAGCAGGTGGGACTCCGTCTCGCGCTTGTCGGTTCCATCAATGACGAAATTTTAAATATAGACGAGCTGGCAATTGAGCTGATTCAGTTTCTGGTGTCGGATTACCCGGGACTGCTTTGTGCGCGCTATGATGTACAGGAGCAGGCAAAGCCGGTCGATATACTGATGGAGATTGCGGATAAGCGGGGCTGCAGAAAGCAGGGCAATGAGCTGGATTATGCGAAGGCGGCATCCATAGTGATTGATGATTTCCGCAGCGGTGCAATCGGAAGGATTACATTAGAGGAGGCAATACATGACAGCGACAGGAATCAGTGTGATTAAGGAACGGTTTGCATCCGCAGCAATGGACGAACTTCATGCCCTGATTGAGGAATACGGGCCGGATGAGCGTCAGGGAGTGCAGAAGCTGGTTGTGTCCGCACAGAAAAAGCTGGACCGTTTGCAGCAGGAAAAACAGCGGATTCAGGGGCTGAAGCAATACGAGAGAGAATATGCAGATTATGCGTTTATCTGCGGGATTGATGAGGTCGGAAGAGGCCCATTGGCAGGTCCTGTGGTAGCCGGTGCCGTAATTCTTCCGAAGAATTGCGATATTCTATATATCAATGATTCCAAGCAGTTATCTGCCAAAAAGCGCGAAGAACTCTATGATGAGATTATGGAAAAAGCAGTGGCAACCGGCATCGGAATGGCATCTCCGCAGAGAATTGACGAAATCAACATCCTGCAGGCAACCTATGAGGCGATGAGGGAAGCCATCCGTAAGCTTCCTGTGACACCGGATTTACTGCTCAACGACGCAGTGACAATCCCGCAGGTGAGTATTCCGCAGGTGCCGATTATCAAGGGCGATGCCAAGAGCATATCCATCGGCGCTGCAAGCATTATTGCCAAGGTAACGCGAGACCGTCTGATGGTCGAATACGATAAGATTATGCCGGAGTATCATTTTGCCTCGAACAAGGGATATGGTTCGGCGGAGCACATCGCGGCACTGAAGGAAATCGGTCCGTCGCCGATTCACAGGGTTTCTTTTATAAAAAACTTTATCTGAATCAGTCTGTGAATCAATCTTGTACCGGAGAGGAGAACCACTATGCAGATATCGGATTTGCTCGGACAATATAATAATATGTCACAGTCGGCTCCGCTCAAAGGCACCGGCGGTGTCAGGCAGCTGGTTTCTTCTCTTCGGGAAATGAGTGCGGGGAATATTTTTGAGGGAACCGTCACTTATATAAAGGGTGGACAGGTAACGCTGGCACTCTCGAACGGACAGCAGGTGACGGCAAGACTGGAAGGTAAAGTGCCGATGATGGTAGGGCAGTCCCTGTTTTTTCAGGTCAAATCCAATGATGGGACGCAGATTGCCATCCGGCCTTATATGGTGGATGGCAATAACGCCAATCTGACACTTATGGATGCCCTGTCTGCGGCCGGCCTTCCGGTGGATGGAAGGAATCTGTCCATGGTCAATGCGATGATGGAGGAGAACATGTCAATTGACCGCAGCAGCCTTATACAGATGGCAAGGATTGCCGGCTTGAATCCGGATATTGATGTAAAGACACTCGTGCAGATGCACAAACTGGATATTCCCATCACGCCGGAGATGGCAGCGCAGTTTCAGAATTATGCAGATGACAGACAGGCAATTACCAGGGAAATGTCCGCGTTTATTGATGAACTGCCAATGGTATTTGCAGGCGGGGAACGGACGGATGGTAAACAGGCGGCATTTGCAGGGCAGCTTCTTTCTATTGTGACAGAGGGATTGCCGGAGGAGGTTTTCATTCCAAAGGACATCCGTCAGATGCTTGCGAAAGCACAGGAGACGGAACCGCAGATGTTAAAACAGGCAGAAACACAGGCAGCCGGGGACGCAGCGGAAGCAGTGCCATTTGAAAAAACGGCAGAAGGACAGCGGTTGTTGTCTTCGGTACCGAATACGCTCGGCAATGTGCTGTCGTCAGAGCAGATAGATACGCTGTCACAGCAGCTTGATACCCTGCGTGGAATGCATACGGAAGAGGAAGGCATGCCAAAGCTTACATTGTCACCGCTGGATAGCACGGTATCCGTGTTAAATGCCATACAGGAGCATTTTTCCGCTTCCGGTGCCATTGATGGAAAGCTGATCCGGGAATTGTTTGCGGGCGCTCCGATGCAGGCACTGCTTCGGGATGCGCTGGAGCAGCAGTGGATGGTGCGGCCGAAGGAGCTGGACAGGGGAGATAAGGTACGCGAGTTATATGAGCGGCTGGATGACCAGCTTTCGCGCATACAGGAGCTTGTCAAAACCAGCGGGCAGGATGGCAGGCATGTTACGCAGCTCGCCATGGATATCCGCAGCAATATTGAATTTATGAATCAGATTAATCAGTTGTACACCTATGTGCAGATTCCGCTTAAGATGGCCGGACAAAATACAAGCGGTGAGCTGTTTGTCTACACGAACAGGAAGAATCCGGCGCAGGATAGAGAGGAACTGACCGCATTTCTTCATCTGGATATGGAGCATCTCGGCTCAACGGATGTATCCGTAAAGCTGCGGGGCAGGGAGGTTTTTACCAAATTTTACTT
>JBGVFC010000055.1:0-16936 GCA_045120755.1 Agathobacter sp.
GCATTCTGTGCACTATTTGGATTCGGCATCGCGTACGGATTCTGCGCATTGTACGTATTTGGTGCACTGTCCACATTCGGCACGCCATTTAACTGATTCATATTCTGATTGTCCATATTTCCTCCTTCGTTCGGCATCGCAGCACTATGCTGCCTGCCATTTTCATGGTCATACATCGTCTTCACGGCTTATTATATTCTGACAAACTAAGAAAAACAACTAAAATCTAAAAACTTTATTCTTTTTCCCGTGACAAAAGTGGTATTTTATGTTATCTTGTAAATAGGAAATTCGTCCTATTTTTTTACTATCGTAATTATGAGGCATACATATGGAACAAACAGCTAAATTATTTCAATGGATACAGCACTTTCTGCAGGAATCGGATGCATCCTCGCACTCTGCTATGTTTATCCGCAATTACAACAATAACGAATTTGAAGACAAAGATTTTCATGACATGCTTGATGACAGGCAACAGGAAGGGGCTTTTTATCATAGTTTCTCAAAGGATAGCTTTCATGCACCTTATGAGCCTTTTTTCAATGCCATCAAACTCTTCTATGATAAGTATTACGCATCCCGGATGTCTATCGAAGATTTTGTGGATGCCTGCGGTGTCTATTCCCTGCAGAAGGATGTTTTCTGTTCCTATCTGTCATCGGGAAAAGCTTTCCGCCATGAATTTATCATGATTTCCGAGGTGGAATTTGAAAAACAGAAAATGCTCTCCTCCGTGCTCGGCTGTCTGAATTATATCTCGAAGGAACATCCTGTGATTTTCTTCCTGAATCATTTTCAGTATGCCTGCCCGTCTACCCTGATGTTAATCCGGGAAATGGTTGAACATCCGGGCATCTGCTGTGCACGCTGCATCGCCATCTATGATGAATCGAGAAGTTCCATTTCCTCCTGGGAGGATATGTTCGACAGTCTCATTCTGCTTGCAGATGACAAGGATCTGCTGTATGAGCTTGAGAGCACAAACCAGAGTATTGCAAATATGGAGTATCACTCCTTCTTTCATCCGGTTTCCGAGTGTTTTGACGATTATATTGCCGGACTCAATAACCTGTATTATACGCTGGCACTCGATGATATGGACTATTACATCAAGGCCATCTGTGACAAAATCAATGATGAGTCCCTTCAGGTGTCCCGTGCCCAGCTTTTTGATTTCTATGCGTTCGCCGCACTGTGCTATCTTCAGTTGGATGACAACAACCGGGCGATGCTGATGAATGAGCATATGCTCCCACTCTTTAATATTAACAATAATCCGCGTCTTGCCTACCGGTATTACTATATCTGTGGACAGATTCAGCTTGGTCTTGCACAGGTTGAGCTGTGCACCAAATACGCGAACCGCTGCCTTGCCATTGCTAAGGAACTCGGTCTGGACCAACTGGTCTTTTATGCCGAGGTGCTGTTGAGCGGTGCCCAGTTCAGCGGATGGCGCAATGTGTTCTGGATGGATTTTTCTGCTATCCGGCCGGATGAGCGCATGCTGGAACGCTGCCGCCAGTACAATTTTACAAACACACTTGCGCACTATCTCGTTTTCGCATATGACAACGATGCGGATTCCATCAAGCATTTTGTATCCGTAGAGGATTCCAAGACTTTTATAGAGGCGAAGCGGATTATAGAGGAGCTTGACAATACCGACCTGCTTCTTACCCTGTACACCAAATACATTGTTGTGTTTACCGAAAAGGGCTTCTACAAATCTGTGGACCGTTTCTATCAGGCGAAGATTGAGATTTTTGAACATGAACATAATGATTTGCGTCTTGCCAATCTCTATCTTGGCATGGGCTACAATAATATTGTCAGTGAAAATTATGCAGAGGCCAACGCGCAGTTTACCGCCGCGATAAGCCTTCTCTATCAGTTAAAAAAGCCGGAGTCCATTGCGGAAGGCTTGTACAATCTGGCTGTAAACAGTATCTGCATAGAGGACTACAAGGCTTCACGCGATTATATGCTGACCATTTTTAAGATTTTGGACGAACTGGAGCTGGAGACCATTCAGATGTGCAATGTCACAAAGCTCTATGCGCTCCTTGCCATTTCCTACTATAAGCTGGGCAATGATTACCGCTGCTTCCGCTATGTAAAACATATGGAGACGATACTGAGCGATTCCCTCAAGAATATTGATTCGTCAAATGTTGTCTTTTCCCGTGATAATGAAGTATTTTTCCTCTATTTCCTGTTAGAGGCGGTTATGTCCATGAGCAAGGGAAATCTCGAGACTGCCGGTGAATTCTTCCAGCGTGCGAAGCTGCATTTTGCCGGATACTCAGGTGTACTCTTCTACGCGATTATCTTCTTTGTTACCGAGTATCACAATTACTTCATGCAAATCGGTGATTTGAAGGGTGCAGAAGAAATCCTGGAATACGGTATCTCCTACTGTACACAGAACGGCTATTCCCAGAAGGCGGCATTTTTCCGTGCAAAGGCTCTTGGAAAAACAGTTTCCATGCCGAAGCTTGCGCACTTAAGCGCCACCATCAAGCTGGACGACCTTACTATGGTTGCCTATCATGTCGGCAAGGAAAAACAGTTATACCGGCAGAAGAATGCGATTCGTTTTCTTGCTTCATGGCAGGAGCTGCTCAATCACTATGACAGCTCACAGGATACTCTGATGAGCTATACCATGAATTCTCTTCAGGATAACTTTAATTTAGAGCATACCTTCTTCATCAAGATTATGGATGGAGAGCCTCGTGTAATTTATGAGAATCCTAAATTACAGGATAATGATTTATCTGCCATCATGGAATTTTTCCATGTAATTAAACGCGAATTTGTCGTAAACCGTACCGAAAAGACCTTCCTCGAATATATGTATCTGCTTAAGGTATTCCATGACGCTCCTGTTTTTACGCTGATTGGTATTCCGATTTACAACGAGACCGGTCTGGTATGTATTTTCCTGGCAGCCTCCAATGTCAACATCTACGAGCGCTCCCTGATGAACGAAGACGATTTAGGCATTCTGAAAACGGCAATGAGCCAGCTCAATAACAGCCTTGACCGCATCCGCGACCACGAGAACATTATTGCAATCAACCAGAAGTTAAACCAGCTTGCCATTACAGACAACCTGACCGGACTGTATAACCGTCAGGGCTTTGACAAGATGCTGAGTCAGAATGCGTCCTGCAGTGACAATGTTTCCGTGCTCTATGTTGATTTGGACAATTTCAAATACTGCAACGACACATTTGGACACGATATCGGAGATATGGTCCTCAAGGAATTTGCAAACCTGTTTAAGCGTGTATCGAAGGATTCCGGCTATGCGGTACGCTACGGCGGCGATGAATTTTTAATTATCCTCAATAACCGCTCCATAGAGGATGCAAAATCTGTCGCGGATGAAATCTATGATTACATAGGAGACGGTTTCCACTCCCTGATCAGCGACTATCTGGGGTACGATGTGACGATTCCTGACGAAAAGCGCCTGTCCTGCTCCATCGGTATCATGGTTTCACCGAACGGCAACAACGCTAACATGGCCTTAGCACTAAAAAAGGCTGATGAGGCACTCTACTACATGAAGAAGAATTCCAAAGGACACTATATCGCCTGGGATGACATTACAGAGTTTTCCTAAGCCACATTTGCGGGGCGGCTCACCCTCACTTATCATAACAGCAATCGCTCTGGAATTGCCTTGGATACACACGCTCACTGCTAAAATTGCATCTGCCGGATTTTGCTCGCTCTATTTACCAGACAAAATTTCAGCATTTTTCCGCGACGAAGTTTCCGACAACCTCCGGACAGCCTCCTGCAATTTGTGCGAATAAAGTGAGTGTTAGTGTTCCTTGCCCACCTGTCCGAGTATGAAATATCGCGCTGCACGCCGCACGGACGCGGCGTAAGCAGACCTAAGCCATGGAAGGCGGTTGTCTGCGGCAGCGCGATAACACGAAACAGGTGGGCTAGAAACACTTCACGATACGACTTTCACACAAATTACAGGAGACTGCCCGGAGGTTGGGAAACATCGCACTCACCAAATGCCTGAAATTTTGTCGGTGATTCGAGCAAAATCCTACTGCAGTGCAATTTTACGCAATCGCTTTCTTTTGTGTATCAAAGACAATTCCAGAGTGATTGCTTTAATAATAATTTGTGAGCCACCCCACAAAAGATGGCTATTGACATTTCCTATTCGGCGCGGCTATAATAGCAATAATTGAAGCGAACAGCGTTGATGGGAACAAGTACATATCTGCGTGGCATACAGAAAGTTACCGGTTATGATGAGAGGTGCATGGACAGCAGATATCGAATACATCCCTGAGCTTTGTACCGAACATTTATCCTGCCGGATTTTTCCGGATAAGTCAGTAGGCTGCAACGGATTGGTGCACGTTACCGCACCGGAGTCTTATCGGAGACTTACTAAGGCAGATTATGTGAATGGTCTGCGAATTAAGGTGGTAACACGAGATAATCCCCCTCGTCCTTAACTGGACGGGGGTTTTTTATTCTTATTATTGGAGGTATGGATATGACAATTTATGATGAACTTGTTGCCCGTGGCCTGATTGCCCAGGTAACCGACGAAAATGAAATCAAAGAACTGATCAATAATGGAAAGGCTGTATTTTACATCGGCTTTGATCCGACCGCAGACAGTCTGCATGTCGGACATTTCATGGCTCTCTGCCTTATGAAACGTCTTCAGATGGCAGGCAATAAGCCAATCGCCCTGATTGGCGGCGGAACTGCTATGATTGGAGATCCATCCGGACGTACCGATATGCGCCAGATGATGACACAGGAAACCATCCAGCACAATGTTGACTGCTTCAAGAAACAGATGAGCCGTTTTATCGATTTTTCCGATGATAAGGCCCTGCTTGTCAACAATGCAGACTGGCTGTTAGATTTAAATTATGTGGATGTTCTGCGCGATATCGGACCGCATTTTTCAGTAAACCGCATGCTTACCGCTGAATGTTACAAACAGCGTATGGAAAAAGGCTTAAGCTTCCTCGAGTTTAACTACATGATTATGCAGTCCTTCGACTTTTACACCTTATTCCAGAAGTACGGTTGTAATATGCAGTTCGGTGGAGATGACCAGTGGAGCAACATGCTTGGCGGTACGGAGCTGATCCGACGCAAGCTCGGCAAAGATGCTTACGCTATGACAATCAACCTTCTGTTAAATTCCGAAGGCAAGAAGATGGGCAAGACACAGTCCGGCGCAGTATGGCTCGATCCGAATAAGACAAGCCCTTACGAGTTCTTCCAGTACTGGAGAAATGTTGCTGATTCCGATGTCTTAAAATGTATCCGTATGCTTACCTTCCTTCCTCTGGAGGAGATTGACGCGATGGAAAGCTGGGAAGGCGCACAGTTGAATCAGGCAAAGGAAATCTTAGCTTACGAGCTTACCAAACTGGTTCACGGCGAGGAAGAAGCCAGCAAGGCAAGAGAAGCCTCCCATGCCCTGTTTGCCGGCGGCGGCAATCTTGCCAATATGCCGACTGTAGAACTTACCGCTGAAGATTTCGCCAACGGCGATATGGACATTATGGCCGTTCTGGTCAAGGCAGGACTTGCAGAGTCGCGTTCCGATGCCCGCAGAAATGTACAGCAGGGCGGTGTATCGGTTGACGGTGTGAAAATTACTGATATCGAGACAAAATATAACTTTGACTCGTTTGCCGGCGAAGGACTTGTTGTAAAGCGCGGCAAGAAGAAGTTTGCCAAGGTTGTAAGCAAGTAAAGAGTTATAACATGAAAAAGACCGTCACCGTATCATTACGGCGGCGGTCTTTTTTATGAAATACAATGGCACTGCCTTCTTAGCGGTATCCGGCAGTATCAATTCGAATCAATGCCTTGCGAAGCGCAAATTCCGCACGCTTCATATCAATATTGCTCAAATGTTCACGGATTCTCTGCTCGGCACGCTCCTTGGCTGCCTCGGCACGCGCAATATCAATCTCACCCGGCCATTCTGCAACCTCGGCCAGCAGTGTCACCCGGTCGCCCAGAATCTCTGCAAAACCAGCGTGCACTGCTGCCCTTTTCGCATCCTCACCGTTGTGAATGGTAACTACGCCCGGAGCTAACACTGTCGTGAGCGGGATATGGTCTTTGTAGACACCTATCTCGCCCTCAACCGTTGTAAATTCGATAAAATCCGCCTCCCCTGTATAAAAAACCCGGTCCGGCGTGATGATTTCGATTTTAAAAAGTCGGTTTCCTTCTGCCATACGCTCACTCCTTACTGCATTCTGGCGCGCACTTCGTCAATACTTCCCGCATTCAGGAAATACGGTTCCGGAACATCATCATGCTTGCCTTCGAGAATCTCGCGGAATCCGCGGATGGTCTCTGCAATCGGTACATATTTTCCTTCCAGTCCGGTGAACTGTCCTGCTACAAAGAATGGCTGAGACAAGAATCTCTGTACTTTTCTTGCACGGCTTACGACCAGCTTATCATCCTCGGACAATTCATCCATACCCAGAATTGCGATGATATCCTGCAATTCCTTGTATTTCTGTAAGATTTCCTGTACTCCGCGGGCAACCTCAAAATGCTCCTGTCCGACAATTCTCGGATCAAGGATACGGGAGGTAGATGCCAGCGGATCTACTGCCGGATAAATACCGAGCTCTGCAATGGAACGCTCAAGTACCGTGGTAGCATCCAGATGCGCGAAGGTCGTTGCCGGAGCCGGGTCTGTCAGGTCATCCGCCGGCACATATACTGCCTGTACGGAAGTGATGGAACCATTCTTGGTGGAGGTGATTCGCTCCTGAAGGGCACCCATCTCTGTCTGCAGGGTTGGCTGATATCCTACTGCAGACGGCATACGTCCGAGGAGCGCAGACACTTCGGAACCTGCCTGTGTAAAACGGAAAATATTGTCAATGAATAACAGAACGTCCTTGCCGCCTTTGTCACGGAAATATTCTGCCATGGTAAGTCCTGCAAGGGCAACTCTCATACGTGCTCCTGGCGGCTCATTCATCTGACCAAACACCATGGTGGTCTTGTCGATAACGCCGGATTCCTTCATCTCATAGTAGAGGTCATTTCCCTCACGGGTACGCTCGCCGACACCGGTAAATACGGAATATCCACCGTGCTCGGTTGCGATATTGTGAATCAGCTCCTGGATAAGCACCGTCTTACCAACACCGGCACCACCGAAAAGACCGATTTTTCCACCTTTCTGATATGGACAGAGAAGATCTACGACCTTGATTCCGGTCTCTAACATCTCCTGGGATGTCGCCTGCTGTTCAAATGCCGGCGCCGGTCTGTGAATCGGCCATACTTCTTCTGTCTGTGGAGCAGCAATCTCATCAATCGGATTGCCGAGTACATTGAACATTCTGCCCAGTGTATTCTCACCAACCGGAACGGAAATCGGTGCTCCCGTTGCAATGGCATCCATTCCACGAACCAGACCATCGGTCGGTCCCATGGCGATACATCTTACTGTATCATCACCCAGATGCTGAGCCACCTCTACAACCAGAGTGTTGCCATCCCGCAACGGGATCCTGATTGCATCGTTGATCTCAGGCAGATTGCCTTCCTGAAACTTAATATCCAGAACGGCACTGATAATCTGTGTAATTTTACCTACATTCTTATCTGCCATTTTATTATTCTCCTTTTATTATGATTAAAAATTGAGTAGCTAAGATATCGCATTGGCGCCGGCAATAATTTCCGTAAGCTCCTGTGTAATAGAGCCCTGACGCGCACGATTATATTTCAGCGACAAATCACTGATCATCTCCTCAGCATTGCTGGTTGCGGAATCCATTGCCTGCATTCTCGCACCGTTCTCACTGGCTACTGCCTCTACAAGCGCACCGTAGAACAGGCTGGTGATATACTTCGGAATAATCATGTTGAGTGCTTCTTCTTCATTTGGCTCATAATTCATCAGAACATGGTCGTCCGCTGCAGCTTCCCCTGCCGCATCCATCTCCACCGGAAGCAGCTTAATCAGCTTCGGTTCATGGGATACCGTATTCTTAAAATGTGTGTATGCCAAATAAATCTCGCCTATCTCTCCTTTGGAAAATGCTTCCAGCACACAGCTGCACATGGCTGCTGCGTCCGGATAGGTAGGATTCTCCATTATCTCCGGTTCACTAACCACAAGATGATATCCACGGCGCTCTAAGGCTTCGGCACCTTTGCCGCCGATTGCATAGATATCCAATTCATCCTTGTCCCATCCACTTCCTGTAATCAGCTTGACAACATTGGAGTTGTAGCCGCCTGCAAGTCCACGGTTTGAGGTAATCACAACGACTGCCTTTTTGCTGGAACGTCCGGACTGCAGATATGGATGGTTAATATTGCCGCTCTTGGCAAGGATGGAGCTGACCGCCTTGTACATATAGTTAAAATATGGGTTGGTCGCTTCCGCCCGTGATTTTGCTTTCTGGAGTTTGACGGTAGAAACAAGCTTCATTGCTTTGGTAATCTGCTGCGTACTGGAAATACTCTGTTTTCTTCGCTTAATGTCTCGCATGGAGGCCATTTCTTACCACCTACTTTCCTGCCGTCTTATTGAAAGGATGCTTTGCATTCCTCAATGGCTTTTATTAATTTCTGTTCGGTCTCTTCATCCATTACCTTGTTGGTAATGATGCTCTCCGGAATCTCAGGATATTTGGTGTCGATATACTCAAACAGTTCATCCTGGAAACGGAGGATATCCTCTACTTCAATATCAAGAAGATACTTCTTGGTAGCCGCATAGATGATGATAATCTGCTTTTCAACCGGCATCGGCTTATACTGTGGCTGCTTTAAGATTTCCTTGATGCGGGCACCCTGCGCCAACTGCTCGGAGGTCGTTGCATCCAGCTCAGAACCAAACTGCGCAAACGCAGCAAGCTCACGATACTGTGCAAGCTCTACACGGATAGGTGCTGCAATCTTCTTCATCGCCTTAATCTGCGCAGAACCTCCAACTCGTGATACGGACAAGCCTGCGTTGATTGCCGGACGGAAACCTGCGTTGAACATCTCCGTCTCAAGATAAATCTGTCCGTCGGTAATCGAGATAACATTGGTCGGGATATATGCCGATACATCACCTGCCTGTGTCTCAATAATCGGAAGTGCGGTAAGAGAACCTCCGCCCAGCTTGTCGGACAGACGGGCTGCTCTCTCCAATAATCTTGAATGCAGATAGAATACATCTCCCGGATAAGCCTCACGTCCCGGTGCACGCTTAAGCAGCAGGGACAATGTACGGTATGCGGCAGCATGCTTACTCAAATCGTCATAGACAATCAGAACATCCTGTCCGTTCTCCATCCATTCCTCACCGATTGCACATCCGGAATATGGTGCGATATACTGCAATGGTGCAAGCTCGCTGGCAGTTGCAGCTACGATTGTTGTATAGCTCATTGCACCGAACTCTTCCAACGTCTTAACGATAGAGGCAACGGTGGATGCTTTCTGTCCGATTGCAACGTAGATACATTTTACGTTCTGCCCCTTCTGGTTAATGATGGTATCAATGGCAATTGCCGTCTTACCGGTCTGTCTGTCACCGATGATAAGCTCACGCTGTCCACGTCCAATCGGAACCATGGAGTCAATTGCCTTAATACCGGTCTGCAGAGGTGTATCTACGGATTTTCTGGAAATAACACCACTTGCCACTCTCTCAATCTGGCGATACTTATCTGTCTCAATCGGGCCTTTGCCATCAATTGGCTGTCCCAATGCATTCACAACTCTTCCTAATAATGCATCTCCAACCGGAACCTCTACTACTCGCCCGGTAGTCTTAACGGTATCGCCCTCGTTGATATTTTTCTGTGCGCCAAGTAAAACGGCACCGACATTATCCTCCTCAAGGTTCAATACCATTCCATATACTTCACCAGGGAATTCCAAAAGTTCTCCCTGCATTGCATTCTCCAATCCGTGGATACGCGCAATACCATCGGCCACCTGAATAACGGTTCCGACATCGGCTACTTCAAGCTGGGAAGCGTATCGTTTGATCTGCTCTTTGATGACAGAGCTGATTTCTTCTGGTTTTAAATTCATGGAGCGCTTTCACCTACTTTCAATTGTATTTTTGTTAATTCGCGAGTCAGGTCATACAGCTTGGTCTTTATACTGCTGTCAACCACCCTGTCGCCGATCCGAATGACCATACCGCCAATCAGCGCGGCATCTACATTATAATGCATCTCAAATTCAACATATCTGGTTGTCTGTAACAGACGCTGTTCCACGGCTGCCTTCTGGGCCTCCGACAGCGGAAGTGCCGTCGTCACATAGGCAGTTCCGATATTCTTGTATTCTTTTACCCGGTCGATAAAATATACAAAAACGGTCTGCATCTCGTTAAAATGCCCTTTTTCGACAATCAGGCGCATCAGTCCGACCAGTTCATCGGATATGCGGGTTTTAAAAATGTCCTCAATGAGCTGCATCTTTTCTTCTTTGACAATTTTTGGATGATTCATCAGTCTGGTCAGGTCTTCGTTCTCCTGCAGAATTGCAGTGACGGCCTTCACCTCTTCCAACATAGTATCCAGCTTATCCGTCTCGACAGCCAACTCAAACAATGCATCACCATATGTGTTCGCCACTAGCTTAGCCATGTCTGGTCTCCCATCTCCTTCAAAGTCTCTTCTACCAGAGTATCCTGAATCTGTGTATCAATAGAAGCGGCAACAACCTTCTGTGCCATAAGGGATGCAATCTGAATCATCTCCTGCTTCATATCATCCATGGCATGCTTCTTCTCAAGCTCTGCCTCTTCCTGCGCTCTCTTGATAATACGGGACGCTTCCTGTTTTGCCTCGTCGATAATCTTGGCTTCATTCCGGAGCGCCTTCTGACGCGCTTCCGAGAGAATGACCTCTGCCTCTTTGTCGACTTCTTTCAGCTTTGCTTCGTACTCTGCTTTCATTGCAGCAGCACTTTCTTTGTCTTCCTTTGCAGAATTGATATCATTGTCAATCCGGTCCTGTCTGTTCTTTAACAGCTTGCGCGCCGGATTGAACAGCAGATACGATAATGCAATAAACAAAACAAACACTGCAATCGCAATCAACGCTGTATCGAAGAGTAGCTGGGCATCCAGATTAAATAAAAATGTATAATCCTGTTCTGCTAATAGCACGCTTCTACTCTCCTTTCCGTTGGATTACCTCCAATTGTCCACTGCCTCTTATAAATCCAATGGATGAACGAAAAGTAAGAGCATTGCAACCAACAGACCATAAAGACCGGTTGTCTCGGCAACGGCCTGTCCCAAAAGCATGGTAGACATGATGTCTCCCTTTGCTCCCGGATTGCGTCCTACTGCGGAAGCACCGTGTCCTGCTGCGATACCCTGTCCAACACCAGGTCCGATACCTGCGATAACTGCCAATCCTGCGCCGATTGCGGAGCATGCTCTAATTAATTCCTGTCCTGAAATACCCATAATGTTGTTTCCTCCTTAAAATATAAAAACATGATAATAATAAATTATTCTGAGTCACAAGCCTGTGATACATAGGTCATTGTCAACATACAGAATACATACGTCTGGATTGCTCCTGAAAACAGGTCAAAGTACGCATGAAGAACTGCCGGCCACACGATTGCTATTATTTTGAGCAAACCGTAGACCAATGCCATCATAACGGTACCTGACAATACATTCGCAAACAAACGGAGTGATAATGAAATTGGCACTGCCACTTCACTAATCACATTAATCGGCAGCCAGATTGGCAGCCATGGTGGTAATGGTGAGGTCATATCCTTCCAGATCTGACTCGGTTTCTGATGCTTAATCTTGTTGAACCAAACCATACCGAATGTAATAAGTCCCAGTGCAAGAGTGGTACCATAATCCGCGGTTGGTGGTCTTAAACCAAACAAACCGGATATGTTGCTCATCAGTATAAATATAAAAATCGTGCTGATGTAATTCACAAACTGCGGCGCCCACTTGCCCATGGTACTCTTCACCATACCATCTAACATTTCGACAATCAGCTCAATCACATTCTGAAATCCGTCGGGCCGATCTGTTGCGTGGGCAAGTTTTCGGTTGGCGATGATTGCAAAAGTAAGCATTAAGAGCATAATGATCAAAATGCAACAATGAGAGGTTGTAATCCAGACTTCCTGACCAAAAATCTCAATCGAAAAGATTCCATGAATCATAAAGTCAATGTCTGTTCCTCCATCCGACAGCAAAATCGCTTGATTCACATTGTCACCTCCTTATTTATTTTTCGCGTCCGGTATCGCAATTCCTTCTGTTGATAAAACGGAATCCCCTGTCTGCGGTTCGGCAGGCGCATCACTTCCGCCGGACCTTTTTCCCCTGATTTTATCGAACAGAGGCTGCATATATGCCGAAATCTTAAGTCCCATGACTCCGACAAATGCAGTAAACAGATTACCGAATCCAAAATATCCCAATATAAAAAACAAGATTACTACGACCGCATACCGAAGTATTGACTTGGCAATAACCTTGCGATTGGCTTTGTTGCTCCCCGGTACAGCATCCACTGTAACCGAATCATATATGATTTTGGCCATATTGACAGACATTCCGATGGCAATTGCAATGCCATACCACAGACCGATGGAATACCGGACCTTGTCTGCCACAAACCACACCCCGGTAATCTGGACAAAAACTCCATAAATCAGAATTCCAAAAACCAGTCCCGGCAATGCATCATTCAGTCTTCTTAACATGATTCCTATCCCTGTCATGTGCCTGCAGATATTTTTTTACCATGCGGTAAATATTCGTTCCGCCGGCCAATGCTCCCATAAAAAACAACGGTATCACTATCCATGTATGCCCTGTCTTCTGTCCAAGCCATACCCCCAGCAAGGTGCACAATAAAATCGGAACTATCATATTGATTCCAAACTGCAGAATCATGATGAGCGCGTCCCAGACCTGACTATTTTTTCTCTTCATATGTCACCAAACACACTCCTGTTCCAAAATCATATACATGGTCTATTTTACAACTACCGGCAGGGGTTTGTCTACCGGACAATTAAAGGGATATGTGTATATTTCTTCCTGACGGCACATATCTGCGCATGGTAACTCCCGCTGCTTTTAACATCTTCTTGGAAGCGATAACTCCCGGTGTCCCGTCATACTTGTCGCTGTCATATACAACTTCGCGAATCCCCGACTGTATGATTGCCTTGGCGCATTCATTACATGGGAAAAGCGTCACATATATGGTTGCCCCCTCAAGGCTCCCGCCGCGATAGTTCAATATCGCATTGAGCTCGCTGTGCGTCGAATAAAAATACTTATTATCATCCCCCTCGCGGTTCCACGGAAAAATATCATCCGAGCACCCCTTTGGGAAACCATTATACCCCATAGATAAAATCTTATGCTCGGAACTTACAATGCACGCCCCCACCTGCGTATTCGGGTCCTTGGAGCGCATACCGGAGAGCATTGCAACTCCCATAAAATATTCGTCCCAGCTAATATAGTCCTGTCTCTTCGTTCCTTCCATATGCTTCTCCCCCATCTAATTCCCGAACCAGCTTTTGTATTGTCTTGCGAAGCATCTCAAAACACAGTCCGTAGGACTGCAGCGAGCCGCCATACGGATCGACAATTTCGAGTTCCTCCCCTACATATTCGGTAAGAACCTGCACCTGATCCGGCCGGATATTCTCAAACATGCCGAGAATGCGTTCTTTATGTACTCTCTCCATCGTCAGAATCAGCGTATCGTCCGTGATGTCCTCCTCCGACAATGCCACCGATGAAAAATCTGCCAGTTCAATTCCGTTGCCGGCCAGAACCGCCTCCGCCTTCTGGTTCATCGGCTCTGGAAACTGCACCACCAATCCGCGCGCAAGCACTTCGATATCCTTTTTTAAGGTACAATCCTCAAATATCCCCTTTGCCATAGGCTCCCTTGCCGTACCGGATTGTCCGACAAATATAATTCTGCTATATTCCCACATACATTATCCATCTCCAATGTTATGAATCGTTATATTTATACTAAAATCACCTGATGTCCCGCCGCTTTTAACAGACGGTTCATAATCGCACTGCCAATCCTCGGAGTGGAAAAACTCTCCGAATAAATCACCCCGACGGACAGCTCATCACATTCCCGCAATATCCGGTATAAATGCTGTGCAATACTATCCTCGTCCATTCTGCTCCCCATGCACAGAACAACATCCGCATCATACCGCTCCTTAGTCTCCTCCGCCGCAATAACCGCCGCCTTTACTCCCTTCTGCTGTTGCATATGCACAAGAGAATTGATTTTTGCAATTACCTGTTCCTGTCCGCCTTCCACAATCACCATGTCAGCTTTCGGCGCGTAATGCTTGTACTTCATGCCCGGTGCTTTCGGCTTAGTTGTATCATCCGCTGCGATAATTCCCGGGTCTATCACAACTTCCTCGCCCAGGACCTCTGCTATCATCTCCGGCGTGATATATCCCGGCCGAAGTATCATAGGCGTTGCCTCGGTTAAATCAACAATCGTGGATTCGATTCCGATTCCGACCTCACCGCCATCGAGTATCATCGGGATTTTGCCATGCAAATCCTCATATACATGGGATGCCAGCGTCGGGCTTGGCCGTCCGGAGGTGTTCGCACTCGGCGCTGCAATCAGCCTGCCGCTTCTTCGAATCAGCTCCAATGCGACCTCGTGATTCGGCATCCGCACCGCTACTGTCTCCATCCCGCCGGTGGTTGCATAAGGAACCAGCTCGTTCTTCCAGACAATCATCGTAAGTGGTCCCGGCCAGAAGGCTTCTGCCAGCAGCTTCGCCTGCGGCGGAACAACCTTTGCAATTCTCTCCAAATCTGAAAAATCTGCTATGTGCACAATCAGGGGATTGTCCGACGGGCGTCCCTTCGCCGCATAAATTCTGGCTGCCGCTTCCGGATCCAGCGCGTCTGCCCCCAGACCATATACCGTCTCTGTCGGGAATGCTACCAGCTGCCCTTCTGCTATCAGGCGGCCGGCTCTCTCCATGTCATCCTTCTGTGGTTGTGTTGCATCTATTTTGACCAGTTCTGTATCCATTTTCACATCCTACTTCTTCCTCAGGATATAATGCTCCATATTCATGTTATTATATAATATCTGCGAGTTTATTGTCAAGAAATGGCAGGGAGCTGCCTCCTCAATAGTTTTACTTGAATTTTTGTATATCTTGTACTAAAATGCTTATAGGTCTTCGGACTGAATAATGATCATTATTTTTTAAGGAGGAATTTATTATGGCATTCGTTATTTCTGACTCATGCGTTAGCTGCGGTACATGTGCAGGTGAGTGTCCGGTTGGCGCTATCAGCGCAGGCGATTCACAGTACGAAATCGATGGAAGCGCATGCGTAGACTGCGGTACATGTGCAGGTGTTTGCCCGGTTGGAGCAATCGGCCAGTAAGCCACACATATTTCAGCACTTTCGTTGAAATCAAAAAGACTGCTCATCCATTTTATGGATGGCAGTCTTTTTTCGTGTAGCAAACCCTTTTTATGCGCCCTGCTCTGCCGGGCTTGTCTTACTATTGATGACTTTGCTGTTCTTTTTTCCGGAATCCTTTTCCGATTTTGCAAAAAGAAACTTTTTGCGATGTACATTGCCCCGGATTGCAGCGTCCAGCTTTTTATAGCGTTCCTCCGATGCCATATCCTGTTCGCGCATGAGATAATTCATCTCTTTTAGCACCCGTTCCTGCACTTCTTTGCCGATATTCTGGCTCAATTCCTCATTATTATGTGCAATTGCCCGTCCGACGATATCACTCATCAGTTCCCGGAACTGCGACATCCGCTCTTCCGGAGTCATGGTTTCCGCCGGTTCATTCGGCTTTTTCGGAATTGCCGGTTCCTGTAACGGAGGCACTGCAACCGGAGTCTGAACAACACCCTGTCCCGGAGTGAAGGTCGGCGGCTGCAAAATGGGTTCCTTGTCAATTCCCGCCGCCTGACCTGTTCCCTCACCATGTAGAATCGCCTTGATGGCTTTTAGCTGATAGCCCTGTTCTTTGAGTTCTTTGATTTTCTGAAATTCCTGTATATTCTCCCGTGTATAGTATCGGTGCCCCATCTCGTTCCGGTGAACGGTAAGCCCGAGTTCATCTTCCCAGTAACGCAACACATGTGTTTCCACGCCGGCTATCGTAGCGGCATCGGAAATCATGTAACGTACTTTTTCCACGACAGATAACCTCCTTCTCTATTGATTTTTCGTAACTGTTCTGTACAATTACCTGTTTTCATTTTTATTATATCTATCGTCGGACAAGTATTCAAACTATTTTCATCGTAATATTTCAACAGGATTCGACAGCGTTTGCTTCGTTTCTATATAACAGTTCAGCCCCCCAATTGGGTGTGACTGAACTGTTACATATGCAGTGCGCTACCAGATTATCATAAAGTACACCGCATAGCTTACCAGCATGAGTATGCCGGCAAAGCGCTTCAGCCTTCGCTCTTTTATGGCGCAGAGCAAAAGCAATACTGCCGCAAATACCGCTACGATGGTATCGAAACGGAAACCGGCGGCGAATGGTACCGGAACAATGACGGCGGACAGGCCAACGACGAACAGGATATTAAAAATATTACTTCCCACGATATTGCCGATTGCAATATCTGCATTGCCCTTTTTCGCCGCCATGACAGAAGTAAAAAGTTCTGGAAGAGAGGTTCCAAGTGCCACAATTGTCAGTCCGATAAATCGCTCGCTCAGCCCCAGAACCTGAGCAATTTTGGTGGCAGCATCGACCGTTACGTTACTTCCGACCACAATGAGAACAAGACCTACCACCGTCGATAGCAAAGCCTTGGCGATGGACAGTTCTTTTTTATCCGGTTCATCAGGTTTCTCCTTTTTGTCTTT
>JBGVFC010000056.1:0-2307 GCA_045120755.1 Agathobacter sp.
CACCGCCTCCGCCTCGGTAAATCCCATAAACAACGTATCAATATCTTCCTTGATGGCACCCTCCTGCAGAAGTTCCGCAAAGGTATGCGCCGCCTCCACCAGACGCTCATCCTCCATATCCGTGCCCACAATAATGCGGGAAGGATACAGGTTATCATACAAAGCCTTGCTCTCACGCAAAAACTCCGGGCTGAAGATAATGTTCCTGCTTCCGGTTTTCTCCCGGATGGAAGCGGTATAACCCACCGGAATCGTGGACTTGATGACCATGATGGCATCCGGATTTACTTCCATGACCAGCTGAATCACCGCTTCAACCGCACTTGTGTCAAAATAGTTCTTCTTGCTGTCATAGTTGGTCGGGGCCGCAATCACCACAAGCTCCGCATCCTTATAAGCCGCTGCCCCATCCAGCGTGGCAGTCAGGTCCAGCTTCTTCTCTGCAAGATACTTCTCAATATACTCATCCTGAATCGGGGACTTCCTTCCATTGATTAAATCCACCTTCTCCGGAACAATATCCACGGCAGTCACATGATTGTGCTGTGCCAGTAATGTGGCAATGGAAAGTCCGACATAGCCGGTACCGGCTACTGCAATATTCTTATTCATCTGATGTATGCTCCTTTACTCTTTTCTTCCTTAAACCCTGTAAAAATCTTTATACCACTCTGCAAATTTCCGCAGCCCCGTCCGCAGATCCGTACCCGGTTTGAAACCAAAATCACGCTCCAATGCAGACGTATCCGCATAAGTCACCGGCACATCCCCCGGCTGCATCGGAACCAATTCCTTGTGTGCCTCAAAATCATAATCCTCCGGCAGAACACCCGCGCGGATCAGCTCCTGCTGCAGGATATCCACGAAATCCAGCAGGTTCTCCGGATTCTGGTTGCCGATGTTGTAAACGGCATACGGAGGAACCGGAAGCCCGTCTTCCCCCACCCTGCGCTCCGGAGCCTTCTGCATCACACGCTTGACACCTTCCACAATGTCATCCACATAGGTAAAGTCGCGCCTGCAATTTCCGTAATTGAAAATCTGAATCGTCTCGCCCTTTAACAGCTTGTTGGTAAAACCGAAATACGCCATATCCGGTCTTCCCGCCGGACCATATACGGTAAAAAAGCGGAGTCCGGTGGACGGAATGTTATACAGTTTCGCATACGCGTGTGCCATCAGCTCATTGCTCTTCTTGGTTGCCGCATACAGGGAAACCGGATTGTCCACCTTATCATCTGTACTGAATGGAACCTTCGTATTGCCGCCATACACTGAAGATGAGGACGCATAAACCAGATGCTCCACGCCCTTTGCACCGTCATCATAGGAATGACGGCAGGCTTCCAGGATATTGTAGAAACCGATCAGGTTGGAATTGATGTAATCGTCCGGATTCGTAATCGAATAACGCACCCCAGCCTGTGCAGCAAGGTTCACCACAATATCCGGGGTATAGGTGTGAAAAATATCATCGATTGTCTGCCTGTCCGCAATATCGCCTTTGATAAACTTCCATGTGCAGTCCGTATGGGATGCCGCAGCCTCATCAATCTGCGCAAGACGCCACTCCTTGATGGAAACATCATAGTAGTTGTTCATGTTGTCAATGCCGATGATGGTGACCGGAGACTGTGTGCGGAGAATCTCCAGCACCAGGTTGCTGCCGATGAAGCCGGCGGCACCGGTAACGAAAATGGTTTTATTCCTTAATTCAATTGTTGTCATATGTATTCACTTATCTCCTCTCCTGCGACTGTCAACTCCAAAAAATACTTGAAAGCAATAACGATTTGTGTTAGATTAAACATAAAGAAAGACACTTGTTCGAGCAAGTGCCTTTCAGTACGGATTGTATCCATTCCAAAAAGTGGATGCTCCCAAGTGGTTTTTGTGTTCCTAAGAACACCGCCTAACCTGGTTCGGACAGGTTAGGCATTTTTTATTTCTTGTTCCTCTTATTGAGAAAGGCAAGAACCGCAACAATTAAGCTGCCAAAGGTAAACAACAACGTTAGGATACCTATAAAAATCGAAATGATTTCGTAAGCAGTCATAGTCACGCACCTCCTTTCCTCTTATGTATTCTGACTATCCAGTCAGACAATAAGCCTGGGAGGCTGCCACTTCGCTTTGCTTCAGAGATGCCAAACGACCTCTCCTGACGCGCCGCGCCCTGTCATGGATTTTCCGTATAAAAATAATATCACACTACTATGGAAGTTTCAATTCAATTTTTATATTTTGTCAATTTTATTTTGTACATAAAATGTCACCACACAATCTGACCAAGGCTACAAAGTCAAAC
>JBGVFC010000057.1:0-2620 GCA_045120755.1 Agathobacter sp.
AAATTCGGTTATGCGTGATATGATGTCTGTTCTTCTGGAAGGCGCATTGGATGAAGAATTGGATGAGGAACTCGGCTATTCCAAGTATGACTATCGTAACAAGGATACTATGAATGCAAAGGTGTTCGAGCAGAAATGTGCGGCACTGGATGAGCATCAGCTCATCAATGGAACCGTGGTTCTTCAATAATGTGCGTGTAAGAGCATATTGTAACAGGGGAGAGGATGGAAAGATGAATGTAATCGAGACAAATTGCGGAGATTATATCCGGCTCATTGTGGAGGGGCGGGTGGATGTTCCCACAAGCCCCAGACTGCAGGAGGCTATTTTGGCAGGTTTTCAAAAGAACCCCAATCTGGTCATTGACTTTTTGAATGTGCCGTATATCTCAAGTGCCGCACTTCGGGCACTTCTGATTGGGCAGAAGACTGCTGTTTCCAAGAACGGAAGCATGAAGCTGGTCAATGTATCAGCACCGGTGATGAATATTTTTGAGATGTCGGGATTTCGTAAAGTGTTAGATATTGAATAGTTTTTGGGAGTTTTGTTATGGTCAGATTTGCGGATGTGACGGCAGCCTATGAGGGAGCAGATAATCCGGTTTTTTCACATTTGACCTTTCAGGTTCCGATGCATGGTTTTTTGTACCTTACAGGGAACAGCGGAGTGGGCAAGACAACAGTTCTTCGCCTGTTGATGCGGGAACTGAAGCCGCAGTCCGGAGAGATTTTTGTGAACGGGCAGGAGATTGGAAGGCTAAAGAAGAGACAGATTCCTCTTTACCGGAGACAGATTGGTCTGGTATCCCAGTCCATAGAACTGTTGGAGGATAAGACGGTATATGAGAATGTGGAACTGGTGAAGCTGGCATTAGGAGCCGGGAAAAATGATATTCGGATACAGGTTGCGATGGCATTAAAGTTCGTGGGGATGGATTCCTTTTTTTCACGTTATCCGGGGGAACTGTCCGGAGGACAGCGCAAGAAGGTCTGCATCGCGCGGGCAATCGTCAATCAGCCCGACCTGATACTGGCAGATGAACCGACCGCCAATCTGGACGGTGACGGTTCGCTGGAGGTAATGAATCTTTTTGCACAACTGCATAGGCGCGGAAGTACGGTTATTGTTGCAACCCATGATCTTGCGGCAATCCGCCCGTTTGATTATCCGCGTCTGGAATTGTATGATAATGGGACAGAAGATGGAAAACACAATTAGAAAAGTATTTCATGTGGAGGCAACAATTGAACAACTGTATCCGATGATGGAGCAGCTGAGGGAAGTGATTGATATTGCACAGGATAGTGGAAACCGCCCGCCTTATACGAAGGAGAGTCTGCTCAATGTGGAGGTCTGCTTTGAAGAGATATATGTCAATATCGTCTCCTATGCCTATCCAGACGGTGTGGGTTCGGCAGATATATCCGTGGAAATGACAGGGGATGAACTGGTGCTTGTGTTTGAGGACAGCGGTATTCCCTACAATCCGCTTGAAAAAGCGGACCCTGATCTGGATGAGGAGCTTCTGGAACGGGAACTCGGAGGTTTTGGTATCTATATTGTGAAAAAATTGATGGACCATGTGGACTATGTATACAGGAATGGGAAAAATCATCTGACATTAACAAAGCTTCTGTTAAGAGAAGAGGAAGAGGGTTGACATGAAACAGAAGGGCAAATTTGATGAAAAGTTAAGAAACAGACCTTTTTCGGGCTATGAAGAGTATATGGACTACATCTTCGCCTGTGCGAATCTGCGGCTGCAGGATTACATACAGGGATTGAAGGAAAAATATGCCAACGGACAGGGAAATTACAAGAACGCCCTGTATCCGGATATTGAGGTGGCATATGAGCAGTGCGATGACAATGTGCAGAGCTTTTTGCAGGGAAGGAGCCAGTCTGCGGAGATTGGGGAGAGTGTCGATGATGCCGGGGCGGAAGCTATCGGTCTGTCGGAGGATATCGATGAGGAGCTGCTATCCATTCTGCGCGATTTTTCCTCGGAGGATACTGTGTCGGAAGAGGACAGCGGGATGGCTGTGGATGCAGAGGAAATCCTGCAATTCATTGATGACAGGATGGCAGCTACCAAAATAAATCCGGAAGAGTATCCTTTTTATAATCTTTGTCAGAAATTATCGTTCGGGCATTTTACTATTTTTACATTGGCATGTGCTATTCTGGCATCGACACAGACAAGCTATGCAGCAGTATTCCAGATTGTCAATGAGAATGGAAGCATAACGACACCGACCATCGAATCGGCGGCAAGACTGTATTTTGGAAAAAAGTATTCCATGACCACTGCGTATGGTGTGATGTCGGTCTGTCTGGAACAGCTTCTTCCGGTTTTGGATCTGCGTGTCAATTCGCAGATGCCATTCTCTACGTTAGTCGCGCTGGATAAGAGGCTGATTGATTTTTTGTTCGGGCACAATCCGTTCAGATTGGATGAGAATTACAAGAGATTCATCAAGATGCTGACGGATGATGTAGAGCTTAATCCGATTATGGCCAATGAACAGATTC
Source organism: Agathobacter sp. (assembly GCA_045120755.1). Classification (GTDB taxonomy): domain Bacteria; phylum Bacillota; class Clostridia; order Lachnospirales; family Lachnospiraceae; genus Roseburia. The sequence continues at coordinate 2,534 of JBGVFC010000057.1, forward strand.
TGGAGGCAATGGAAATTTCCTATGACAAGGGTGTCCGCTGCTTTTCTTTCTATGGAGATGAGGGAAGCGGAAGAAAATTCTTTGTAC
>JBGVFC010000058.1:0-7453 GCA_045120755.1 Agathobacter sp.
CAGATATTCCCGGAAATCGGAAAATTCAACCGAAGAACCCTTCTGGGATGATTTGCGCCCACCTGTCTGTCCCTGATCCAGTCGCATATGCATTGCCAATTTCAAACGGCCAAGCCGCGAAAAAAATGCACGGTCAAATAATTCGCTCATATCAGTTACCCTTTTTTACGGAAGCGATAATCTCCGCAATGATTCCATCCGCATTCATTCCATCCGCAATTGCCTCAAAATTGGTAATCAGACGATGGCGGAGCGCCGGATATGCGACATACTCGATATCCTCATAGGATACATTATATCTGCCTTCCATCAGTGCTCTTGCACGCGCAGTCTTGACAATTGCCTGCGCTGCACGCGGAGAGGCTCCTGCCGTCACATATCTTCTTACGACCGCCGGTGCTCCCTCTACCTCCGGATGAGTGGCTACGACGATTGCCAGGGCATAATCCATGACGGAATCCGCAATCGGAACCTGACGGATGACCTGCCTCATCGTAAGGATTTCTTCTCCGCTAATCATCGTCTGAAGCTGCGGTCTGGTTGTTCCGACCGTGATATTTAAAATCTGTTTCAGTTCATCCTTCTTCGGGAAATCCACTAACAGCTTGAACAGGAAACGGTCAAGCTGCGCCTCCGGCAACGGGTAAGTTCCCTCATTCTCAATCGGGTTCTGTGTCGCCAGCACCAAAAACGGCGAAGGCAGATTGTAGGTATGACGGCCCGAGGTAACGGTCTTCTCCTGCATGGCTTCCAGCAGCGCCGCCTGTGTCTTCGGCGTGGCACGGTTAATCTCGTCCGCAAGCACCAGTTGCGCAAATACAGGTCCCGGCTCAAACTGAAATACATTTTTGTCGCCTTCCTTTAAAATAAGGCTGGTTCCGGTCACATCCGCCGGCATCAGATCCGGCGTGAACTGGATTCTCGAAAAGCTCATCTGAAAAACCTTTGAAATTGCCTTTACCAGCTCAGTCTTACCCAGCCCCGGCACACCTTCCAAAAGCACATTTCCATCTGCCAGAATGGCCAGAATAGTCTGCCTTATGATTTCCTTCTGTCCGATAATTGCCTTGCCAATCTCCGCTTCACACTGATTGATTTTCTGCACCATTTCCCTGATCTGCTGTTCATTGATTACGTTCATTACATCTGTCCCCTCTTATTGAATATTTTCAAAGTATTCTTTGATGATTTCCTGTACCCCCGCCGGATAGCCGGAATTCTCAATATCCGACAAAGCCTGCCGGCTGTATTCTCCCACAACCTGGTCATACTGCACTTTATTTCCTGACCATGTAATTGCCGGACCGCCATCTACATGATAATTCTCGCCCTCCGTCTCCCGTCCGGGCAGATTCTCATCCTCTCCAACCGTATTCGGTATGGTCACCATCTCACCATTATAATTTAAGTCCTGCTCACTTCCCTGATTGCTTCCGGTATTCCATCCGGGTCCGGTACCATTTCCGGAATTGCCGCCCTGACCATTCTGATCACTCTGACCGCCCTGACCATCCTGGCCGCTTTGACCATCCTGACCGCCTTGTCCGTCCTGTCCTCCTTGACCATCCTGACCGCCTTGTCCGTCCTGTCCGCTCTGACCTTCCTGGCCGTCCTGACCATCCTGACCACTCTGGCTGCTTTGACCGCTCTGTTCATCCGGATTTGCGGAAGCGATGGTATCCTGTGCCGACTGACCTGCATTGGCAGCGGCAGACTGTGCCATATCCAGCGTATCACTGCTAATCGTTCCGTCCTGAATCTGTGACTCTAGTTCCTGCAGACTCTGAATATCTGCTGCACTTAAATCGGACAAATCCGATTGCTGAAGGGAATCGAGTGCCTCCTGCAACGCCTGCTGTTCTTCCTCTGTAAGCTCCGCCTGTCCATTCTCATCCATCGACTGCCGTGCCTTATCTAACAGCTCCTGCAAATCTTCTGCCGCCTGCTGCTGTTGCTTTGCTGCCTCAATATCCTGTTTACTTGCCTGCACCTCAGAATGCTCACCGGCATCCAGCGAGTCGGCAAGCTGTTCCAACTGCTGTCTTAAGTCTTCATTCTGCTCCAGTTCTGCCATCTGCTCCAATTTCAGTTCGGCGCGTTCCTTTGCCTTCTGCAGTTCCTCCGCATTCTGCGCATTTTCCAGTTCTTCGCGTATTTCATCCAAAAGCTGCTGATACTCGGCAAGCTCATCTTCCCCCACTCCGGCAAGCTGCTCAATTTCCTGCTCCACCTGCTCTACCTGCTCAACAGACTCCGCAATCTCACCCAGCAGCTCATGGTAATCCTTCGCCTGCTCCTTGGCGGCAGTCGGCAAAAATGCGGTAACTGCAAACAGGATTCCCGCCACCAGAAGTCCTACCGGTCTCTGCCAGCCGATATGGGTCGGAATCTGTCTGCGAAGTGAAATTCCTTGTAATGTATTCCATGTATCCAGCTTCTGTACCTGCGAAAAAAGGCTGTTGTCCTGCAGCAATTCCAATGCTGTCTGCGCGCGTTCCTGCAACCCGCCCCTGTCCAATGCCTTTGCCGCATCCGACAGCTTCGGTGCGCGGATGATGGTAAATATCACCGCAGCAAGCACTCCCGCACACAGCGCGCCAAGCGACCACCAGTGTACGGAGTACCACGGAATCATACATGCGACCAGTTCAAAGATTGCCGCCAGCAGAACTCCTGCCGGAACGAACCAGAGCAGCCAGCTTAACAAGGTCTGTCTGGTCATCCTGCCTTTTGCTTTTTTGATAAAACTGCGAATCTGTTTTTCCATAATGATACCTCTAATTCTTCCTGCGTCTTGCTCCCTTACGCCGTACCGAATCGATGGAGCGAGCTGCCGCCCATACGAAAAATACTCCGAGTCCTATGGTACACAGGCTGCTTAAAACCGGCCATAGCTTTGTCAAAAATCCTACCCACGGAAGCTGTGCAAAAGAGCCTCCAAATTCATCCGTGATAAGAACCGAAGCCAGATTATACCCCGTATTCGATGCCACAATCGTGTCCACGGCCCCGAAAACCGGGTCCAAAAACAAAACCAGCGAGGTCGGTCCAATATGGGCAGAAGATGATGCTCCTCCGGTCAGAATAGCCTCCGCAATAGCGGTTATAAATGCAACCATACCAATGATAAGGAACGGTCCCATCAAAAATCCATATTCAATGACCATCGTCATAATAACTGCCACAATCGTCTTACGGAATACACAGGAACACCATACTCCGACCGCACCGATAAAGAAAGCCAGTATTATCAACTGAATCAAAAATACCAGAAGGTTCCACCAGCTGATTCCTCCATAAATAAAGCATACCGACATTGCCGGAAGGCTTGCGACTGCGAACAATAAAATCTTGTAAAGTGCCGTCTCCAGCTTGCCAACCACAATGGAAACCGGTCGTATCGGTGTAGTAAGCATAATATCCAAAGTCTGTCTCTCCCGCTCTCCGGCAATCGTCCCCGCCGTCAGAATCGGTACAATAATGCAGATCAGTGCAAGCTGAATAAATACCAGAGCCATAAAGCAGCCCGGAAAAGCATCATAGATTACCCCTCTATACCCAAATATATTAAATGAATTGGTCAGACACAGCAGCATAATTACCGCTACCAATGTCAGGGCTATACTGTAACACATAAGAGCTATGGTAAATTTGATGCTTCGCGAGCTCATCTGCAGATCCTTTTTCAGAATCGGATTAAAATGAAGCTTTTTCATGATCCTGCACCTCCGTAATTTTCATTTTGCTGTGGCACCGTTTGCTGTACCGGCTGCGGCTGTCCGTAACCCTGCGGTGTCTGCTGCATCGGACGTGGCTGTCCATAGCCCTGCGGTGTCTGCTGCATCGGACGTGGCTGTCCGTAGCCCTGCGGTGCCTGCTGCATCGGGCGTGGCTGTCCGTAACCCTGCGGTGTCTGCTGCATCGGCTGCGGCTGTCCGTAGCCCTGCGGTGCCTGCTGCATCGGACGTGGCTGTCCGTAGCCCTGCGGTGCCTGCTGCATCGGATGTGGCTGTCCGTAGCCCTGCGATGCCTGCTGCATCGGGCGTGGCTGCGCATATCCCTGTGGTGCCTGCTGCATCGGCTGCGGATGTCCGTAACCCTGCGGTGCCTGTTGCATCGGCTGCGGATGTGACTGTTCCTCCGGAATGTTGCCGCTTGTGACTTCCATAAACAGAGTCTCCAGATTGCCATGTTCACGATAAAATCCGGAAACCGGAATTCCCTGTGTAACAATACGGCTTAATAACCCTGCCGCATCCTCCTCCGTTCCTTCATATTCCACAACCACTTCATCTGCCAGAACCGATATTTTTCCGCTGCGCGGATCTTCTTTTAAAACATGTTCTATCTCATCCAGACGATTGTTGGCACGAATGTGAATCGGTCTTGCATGCATTGCCCTGCGCTCCATGTCTGCCACCGTTCCATACATCACAAGGCTGCCCTGCTGCATGATACCGATGGTATCACACATATCTGCCAGTTCCGGAAGAATATGGGAGCTGATAATAATGGTCTTGCCCATGGCTCTCAGATTCTTCATAATCTCTTTCATCTCAAAACGTGCTCTCGGGTCCAGGCCGGATGCCGGTTCATCCAGAATCAGAAGTTCCGGATCGTGCACAAGACTTCTTGCCAGACACAGACGCTGCTTCATACCTCGCGACAGATTGTCAACGTAGGCATCCACCTTGTCTGACAGATTCACCAGGTCAATCAGTGCCAGACAGGTATCGTGTGCCTGTTTTCCTACAATTCCGTACATGGAGGCGTAGAATTCCATGTATTCCATTGCAGTAAGATTGTCATACACACCAAAAAAGTCCGGTACATATCCGATTTTGCGCTTAATCTGATTGCGGTTGGCAAATGCGCTCTGCCCGTCCACATAGACCTGGCCGCTTGTCGCATCCAACAGTCCCGCAACAATCTTGATTGTGGTCGTCTTGCCGGCTCCATTGTGTCCGACAAAGCCGAATAATTCTCCGCGATTGATGTGGAGATTCAAATCCTGTACTGCATAAAATTTACCGTATTTCTTATTCAGATGTTGAATATCAAGCATATTATTCCTCCCCCACAACAATAATCGCCGGTACATAGCTGTCATAAGGCGAAGTACATGAGAATTTCAGACGCATATCCATATTCTCTGACAGATATGGGCATTTTTCATCAAATTCAATAAAAGTGGAATCCTCAAACAACCGGTCGTACTGTCCGGTAGCGTAATTGTACGCATACACTTCGGTCTCACCGCCGTAACCGTTATCATACTCCGACTGGCGCGCAATCAGCGCCTGAACCGAAGAAAAGTACCCAGACAACTCAAAGTCTGCATATACTTCTGTCTCATAGAGCATTCCGTCATAAGGATCCCAATCCTCGTTGTAGGAAGCATAATCCGATAACTGTGCCATCTTCGCTCCCTCATACTCCGTAAGCGGTGCGGTCAGGGATTTGAGGAAAAGTGCCTCATTGTTCTCCTTCACCTTCCTCGTTGTCACGTAGTCAGCCTCATAATTTTCCACATAACCTACTACATAGAAAGTATTGACTTCCTGGCTTCCTCCCGACATGTACTGATCATATACATACTCATACATACTATCCAGCATGTCATATTCCTTATCCCACGAATCAATGCCCGGAACACTGATGTAATAGCCCGAAGCATTTACATTGTCCTGTTCATCAAAGGTATAAGAAGCCCCATCCGGCAAATCATTGACTTCGACACAGATATCCTCTCCATAGACCAGAACATGCGACAAATCATACCCGCTTCGATTGACAATTGTCCCTCTTAAACCGGTCATAGTATAGATAAATTCGGTGTCCAATCCCTGATTTTCGGCATCCGCTGCAGAATTAAAGGTCACATATTCCGTCTCGAAAGTATTTTTATTCTCATAGCTAAGCTGATATCCATCTGAAGTCTCACGGAATATCTTGGAGAAATTCTGACTGCCTTCCTCCTGATTATAAGAATATCCGCTATCCTGCAGGATTCTTAACGAGGTTATGTCCTTGTCAAAGTCAATCTCTGTCTTACTCGTGGACGGAATGAGAATCCCCATATAATTCTCCATGCCCAGCGACTCTCCGGTCGAATCATCCTGCCGCATCAGGGTAAAGCTCGCCACCTCCGGCGCATGAATTCGCAGATTAAGCGTTGACAGCAGAATGATTGCCGTAGCCAAAGCTGCATTGGCAGGAATCACCACCCATATCAGCATCGGCTTCTTTGTCACCTTTAAAATTGCGAAGGACACCGGACATGCAATAATAAACAAAAGCATAAAGCCGACCAGCAGGAAAAAGACTGGCTTGTTATCCTGAAAAACAGATTCCAGCATATTTTCCACCGACCACATACTGACGGATGAGCTGCCATAATTGACATCTGCTAACCGCTCAGCACTGTAACCGCTCGCGGCCTGGGCAAGCAGACTGGCAGCCATATTGTTCTTGTCCGCCCAACCATTCACTGGTTCCATTCCCAGATTAAAGGCGGTAACAACAACATTGCCCTGTCCATAATGGTACATCCAGACCAGTTCATCCTGTGTAAGAACCTCATCTAATACCTGTCCTCCGGTCAACGACATATTCAGGATGCCGTCCTGTTCATCAAACGCCACCGGATTCCCCAGCAAACCGGAAACTCCATCCCAAAGCCCATCCTGTGGAATTTCCACCTCTGCATCTGTGATATCTTCCGCCTGTGGGCCGTCTTCCTCAACATCGGTGATTTCTTGATTCTCCTCGCCATAATCGTACCAGCCTGTATAAAGATTGCTGCTTACTTCGAGCATTCCCTGCGCATAGCCGTCGACCACAAGCGGAACAAAGGAATCCTCAAAATTCGAAACTGTCTGCTGATAATCAGCTCCTGCTCCTACAATCAGGATACCTCCGTCCCGGACATATCCCTCGATGGCATCCATCTGTTCTTCAGACAGCTTCTGCGTATCATAGCTGTTGATGATTAAATAGCTGAGCACGCCCAGTCCGGATGCCTGTTCCGGCATCTTGTCCGCATTCAGCTCCAGCAATTGTGTCACTCCGGAATACGAATTGAGGTCAATATTTTTCTGGTCAAAATAGTTCAATGCCGTATAATCATCACTTAAAATACCGATCAGCGCATTGTCGGAGGATTTCTGGTTCAGACGAATCTTCTTGTCAATCACAATCCTGCCCTTCTCATCGAGAAGCTGGAAATAGATGTAATTCACCATATCGTCATTGTAGACGGAGAGTGTCACCACCTTCGGACTTGCCTGTGTAAGCATAACACTTTTCTCATAGGCCGTTCCATCATCGTCTGAATAGTCCGCTGCCGGAACTATAATCCGGACTGTTCCTTCAAAATCGTCACGCAGACTCTCAATATCAATACTCACCGGTATCGCAGAATACGGCCGGTAATTTCCCTCCAGTCCAACCT
>JBGVFC010000059.1:0-7811 GCA_045120755.1 Agathobacter sp.
GCATGGGTAGGAACCTATGAACTGGCAAGTGCCGTATCCGAAGCCGGGGGACTCGGTATCATCGGAGCCGGAGGAGCACCGGCAGAATGGGTGAGAGAGCAGATTCATGCGATGAAGGCAAGAACGGATAAGCCATTTGGAGTGAACCTGATGCTGATGAATCCGGAAGCAGACCAGATTGCGCAGATTATCGCAGAGGAGCATGTCCGGGTTGTTACAACCGGAGCCGGTAATCCGTCCAAATACATTTCCATGTGGAAGGAAGCAGGAGTCAAGGTGATTCCGGTAGTTGCCAGTGTGGCAATGGCGCGGATGATGGAGCGCGGCGGCGCAGATGCAATCATCGCAGAGGGAACGGAATCCGGCGGACATATAGGACCGCAGACGACGATGACACTTGTACCGCAGGTTGTGGATGCAGTATCCATTCCGGTCATCGGAGCAGGCGGTATTGCAGATGGAAGAGGATTTGCAGCCGTACTCCTTCTCGGTGCTGAGGCCGTACAGATGGGAACGCTTTTTGTTGCGGCAAAGGAATCCATCGTACATCAGAATTACAAAGAGAAGATTATCAAGGCAAAAGACATTGACTCAGAGGTCACCGGACGTTCGACCGGACATCCGATTCGCGTGCTTCGCAACAAGATGACCAAGGAATACTTAAAGAGAGAGCAGGAGGGCGCAAGCCTTGAGGAGTTGGAGCAGCTCACGCTCGGAGCCTTGAAAAATGCCGTTGTGGACGGCGATGTTGTAAACGGAAGCGTCATGGCAGGACAGTGTGCGGGAATGGTCAAAAATGAGGAATCCTGCGCAGAAATCATACAGGATGTCATGAAGGGCGTTGACCTTATTAAGAATTTTAGTTGCCATTTTGAGTAACAGTTCAGCCATAACCAATTGGATGTACGAATCATGCTTGCATGAATGAGCACATCCGATTGGTTATGAGTGGAGCGCCCGATTATGAGCAATCCGCTTGCGCAAGCAAGCTTTGAAGCCCGAAGGGCGAGATTGCGAATGGCGCGGGCTGAACGGTCACCATATAGAAGAATATTCCAGGAAGTGGGAGGACAGATTGCATGTTATCAGGAAAGAACGCGCTTGTAACCGGTGCAAGCAGAGGAATCGGCAGGGAAATCGCTAAGACACTTGCCGCAAACGGAGCATTTGTCATTGTAAATTATAATGGTTCGAAGGAAGCAGCAGAAGAGACCGTTGCGGAAATTGAGGCAAATGGAGGCAAAGCGGTCTGCGTGCAGTGCAATGTGGCTGAATATGAGCTGTGCGGTCAGATGATTGACACGCTTATCAAGGAATACGGACATCTGGACATATTGGTCAACAATGCGGGTATCACCAGAGACGGCCTTTTGATGCGGATGAGCGAAGAGGATTTTGATGCGGTGGTTCAGACTAATCTCAAAGGCTGCTTCAATACCATCCGTCATGCTTCCCGCTACCTTATAAAGCAGCGCGCCGGCAAGATTATCAACATATCTTCGGTATCCGGAATCCTCGGCAATGCAGGACAGGCAAATTATTCTGCAAGCAAGGCAGGAATCATCGGACTGACCAAAGCCGTTGCGAGGGAACTGGCAAGCAGGGGAATCAATGTCAATGCGGTAGCACCGGGGTTCGTCGAAACAGAGATGACGGCCGCATTGCCGCAGAAGGCGCAGGAAGCCATTCTGACACAGATACCGCTCAACCGTCCGGGAAGTACGAAGGATATAGCGGACGCGGTACTGTTTTTAGCATCCGGTTCATCGGACTATATCACAGGGCAGGTGCTGTCTGTGGATGGCGGAATGGCAATGTAGGTTGCCCTGTCTTCTATGGGTGGTCAGTTCTGCTATCGGCTTTGCCTTCCCTGCATTTGGCGAGTGCGATGTTTCCCATCATCCGGGCAGCTACCCTGCAATTTGTGCGCAAGACGTTACGCGAAGTGCTTCTAGCACGCCTGTTTCGTTTTATCGCGCTGCCGCAGACAATCGCCTTCCATGGCTTAGGTCTGCTTATGCCGCATCCATGCGGCATGCAGCGCGATATTCATTACTCGGACAGGCGTGCAAGAAACACTAACGCTCACTTTATGCGCATAAACCGCAGAGAACTGTCCGGATGATGTCGGAAACTTGTCAGGTAAATCGAACGAGCAAAATAGATAATTTCATTTTTACATTTGCGTTTCCAAGAATGAATTTTGCTATTCTGATTGCAGACCTTAAAGAAGCGTCGGTACTTAATGAGTGTTTTCCCACGAATTTAGTACCGCTACGCTTCGCTAGAGCGAGAGCGCGTCTGCAATCAGAATATGCAAATTCATTCGGGGATACTTTTGTAAAAAGATAGATAATCATTAGTAGTGAGGATAAGAGCATGAAAAGAAGAGTAGTCGTAACAGGTCTGGGGGCAATCACCCCAATCGGACTTAGTGTGGACGAATTTTGGAGCAGCGTCAGACAGGGAAAGACAGGTTTCGGACCAATCACCCGGTTTGATGCTGCAGAATATAAGAGCCATGTGGCAGCAGAGGTCAAAGGGTTTACCGGAAGCAACTACATGGACGCGAAGGCAGCCAAGCGAATGGAATTATTTTCCCAGTATGCGGTAGCTGCCGCAAAAGAAGCCATCGAAGATTCCAGGCTTGATATAGAGCAGGAAGATCCGTATATGGTGGGGTGTGCAATCGGTTCCGGCGTCGGAAGTCTGCAGGCGATTGAATCGGAGTATGGGCGTCTGACTACCAAGGGTCCATCCCGTGTCAGCCCGATGTTCGTGCCGATGATGATATCCAACATGGCGGCAGGCAATGTATCCATCCAGTTCGGACTGAAGGGCAAGAGCATCAATGTTGTTACTGCCTGTGCAACCGGTACCAATACCATCGGAGAGGCATTCCGCAGTATCCAGTATGGAGAAGCGGATGTTATGGTAGCCGGAGGCGCGGAATGCTGTGTCTGCCCAATTGCGGTCGCAGGCTTTGGCGCATTAAAAGCGCTCTCGTCTGAGACGGATCCGGCAAAATGCTCGCTTCCGTTTGATAAGAACCGCAGCGGTTTTGTCATGGGCGAAGGCGCCGGAATTGTTATATTGGAAGAGTATGAGCATGCAATTGCGCGCGGCGCAAAAATCTATGCCGAGGTCAAGGGATACGGCTGTTCCTCCGATGCCTACCATATTACCATGCCGGAAGATACCGGGGCAGGAGCGGCAAGAGCAATGACAAATGCGGTAAAGGATGCCGGTCTTGAATTGACCGATATCACTTATATCAATGCACATGGTACCGCAACACATTACAATGACTTGTTTGAGACACGCGCAATCAAGGCTGCCTTTGGCGACCATGCGAAGAATATTAAGGTAAATTCTACCAAATCCATGATCGGACATCTTTTAGGAGCGGCAGGCGCCGTGGAATTTATCACCTGTGTCAAGGAGCTGCAGGAGGGTTACATCCACAGAACCGTTGGATACCAGACTCCGGACGAGGAGATGGATCTGGATTACTGCAAGGAAGCATACGAGGAAAAATTCTCCTATGCACTGAGCAATTCGCTCGGCTTCGGTGGACACAATGCAAGCCTGCTTCTGGGGGCATATGAGGAATAGTGCCGGCGCGAATGACGGAGATTGTTGAGCAGGAGGAATGGATATGTCAATCATGACGACAAAAGAGATTATGGAAGTGCTCCCACACAGAGCCCCATTTCTGTTAATTGATACCATAGAAGAACTGGAAGCCGGAACACGCGCGGTAGCCAGAAAAAATGTAACCTACAATGAGCCATATTTTGCAGGACATTTTCCGGGCAATCCGGTGATGCCGGGTGTGCTCATCGTGGAGGCCGTGGCGCAGACCGGAGCAGTTGCGATTCTCTCACAGCCGGAGTGGAAGGGCAAGACCGCATATTTTGCAGGAATCAATCAGGTCAAGTTCAAACAGAAGGTACTGCCGGGCGACACGCTGACTCTGGAAACGGAGATTATCAAGGTCAAAGGACCGGTCGGTGTCGGCATGGGCAATGCGTATGTAGACGGCAAGCTGGTTTGCCGGGCGGAACTGACTTTTGCCATTGGATAGAGACGAAATGATAGAGGAGAAATAAATGAGAATTCTGGGAACGGGAAGTGCGCTTCCAAAAAATATTGTATCAAATGATGATTTAGCACAGATTATGGACACCTCGGACGAGTGGATCCGCACAAGAACGGGAATTGAAACACGCCATATTGCAGTGGAAGAGACGACCACTTCCTTAAGCATCGCAGCAGCACAAAGTGCACTGGAAGCAGCGAACCTGCAGGCGGAGGATATCGACCTGATTCTGGCATCTACGGTATCCGGGGACAATGTGATTCCGATGCTATCCTGTGAAGTGCAGGCGGCACTCGGAGCAAAAAAAGCAGTCGCATTTGACCTTGGAGTCGCATGTTCCGGATTTTTATTTGCACTGGCAACAGCGGACGCCTATTTTTCAACGGGCAGATTTAAGACCGCCCTGTTAATCGGCGCGGAAACATTATCCAAACTGATGGACTGGAATGACAGAGGCACCTGTGTCCTCTTCGGTGACGGAGCGGGAGCAGCGGTTGTCAGCGCAGAAGCAAACGATATCTGGGGTATGGTACAGGGCTCCGACGGAACAGGCGGCATGGCGCTACAGTGTCAGAACCGCCCGGTGCGCAACCCATTCAAGAGCAAAGAGCATTGGGATGAAGCAATGAGACTGCCTTATGTGCAGATGAACGGACCGGAGGTTTACAAATTTGCGGTGCGTACCGTGCCGAATGCCATTCAGGAGGCTTTGGACCAGGCGGGAATCACCGCGGATGAGGTAGATTGCTTTGTGCTTCATCAGGCAAATATCCGCATTATTGAGTCCGTTGCAAAACGCCTGCAGCAGCCGATGGAAAAATTTCCGACCAATTTGCAGGAATGCGGAAATATTTCTGCGGCAAGTGTGCCGATTCTGCTTGATAAAATTTGCAAAGAAGATAAAATTAAAAAGGGAGACAAAATCGTGCTGGCCGGATTTGGAGCCGGTCTGACCTGGGGAGCCTGTGTGATTGGCTGGTAATTGCCGTCATATACAGCCTGTCAGTAAGGGGGCGATAAAAGGTTTCCCGGAGGAGGTCGCACGGTATGACATTGGAAGAAAAACTGGAAGAGGCTTTGAATGAAATTTTGGTCGTTATGTTCAAGGATATTCTGGAGATAGAAGCCAAAAGCCTGATTACGGAGGAGTTCAAGGATATTTCCAGCAATGACATGCATATCATCGAGGCAATCGGTGTGGAAGAGCCGAAGAGCATGTCTGCGATTGCCAAGCTGATGTCTGTGACCACAGGGACGCTGACCAAAGCGATGGACGCGCTTTCCGAGAAGGGTTATGTCAATCGTAACCGCAGTAAAGAGGATAAGCGCGTGGTCAAAATCTGCCTTACCGACAAAGGAAGGAAAGCCTACTATCATCATGAGCAGTTCCACCGCCAGATGATCAACCATATCATGTCGGAACTGACCGAGGAGGAGATGACCGTCTTGATCGGCGCAATTGTCAAGATGTCGGACTTCTTCAAGAAGGTCTACTCCGGAGAGAATGAAGAGGATGAATTTGCCTCATGGTCAGATATCCCGGAGAAATAATAAAGTAAAAGCATAAAAAGACTTACTTTTTCCAGGGTGGGTCTTCTTTTTTTGTGAAAGTGGAAGATGGAAAAATTTCAGAAAAACCTAAAAAAGTAAATTTATTTAAGAAAAAATGCAATTTTTCTTCATAAAACTTGCAATTTCTGCTTGTATATTAAAGCGTTTTCCTATAAAATAAGGACTGTCAGAAAAATACTTTAATACTTTAATAAGGAGAATGGGAAATGAGTTATGTAGATGAAGTACTTGAGAAAGTAAAAGCAAAAAACGCTTCTGAGCCGGAATTTATCCAGGCTGTAACCGAAGTATTGGATTCATTGCGTCCGGTAATCGATGCCAATGAAGAATTATACAGAAAGAACGCGGTATTAGAGAGAATTACCGAGCCGGACCGCCAGATTATGTTCCGTGTACCATGGGTAGATGACAATGGCCAGGTTCAGGTTAACCGCGGTTTCCGTGTACAGTTCAATAATGCAATTGGACCATACAAGGGAGGATTAAGATTACATCCATCTGTTAACCTTGGAATCATCAAATTCTTAGGTTTTGAGCAGATTTTCAAGAATGCACTTACAACACTTCCAATCGGCGGTGGTAAAGGTGGTTCTGACTTCGATCCTAAGGGCAAATCTGACAGAGAGATTATGGCATTCTGCCAGAGCTTTATGACAGAGCTTTCCAAGTATATCGGCGCTGACGAGGATGTACCTGCCGGTGATATCGGAACAGGCGCACGCGAGATCGGATTCATGTTCGGACAGTACAAGAGAATCCGCGGTACCTACGAAGGCGTTCTGACCGGCAAGGGACTCAGCTACGGCGGATCACTTGCACGTACAGAAGCTACCGGATATGGACTTCTCTACCTGACAAATGCATTGCTCAAGGATCACAATATCGACATCGCCGGCAAGATTTGTGCAGTATCCGGTGCAGGAAATGTTGCTATCTACGCAATCCAGAAGGCTCATCAGCTTGGAGCTAAGGTTGTAACCTGTTCAGACTCTACCGGATGGATTTATGATCCGGAAGGAATTGATGTTGCACTTCTGAAGGAGGTTAAGGAAGTAAAGCGTGCCCGTTTATCTGAGTATGCAGCAGCAAGACCTTCTGCAGAGTATCATGAGAAGAAGAATGCAGACGATCATGGTGTATGGTCTGTTAAGTGTGACCTCGCTCTTCCATGTGCTACCCAGAACGAGCTGAACCTTGAAGATGCCAAGATGCTCGTAGCCAACGGCGTAATCTCTGTAACAGAGGGCGCAAACATGCCTACTACCATGGATGCTACCAAGTACTTACAGGAGAACGGTGTTCTCTTCGTTGGAGGTAAGGCAGCTAACGCAGGTGGTGTTGCTACTTCCGCACTTGAGATGTCACAGAACTCTGAGAGACTTTCATGGAGCTTCGAAGAGGTTGACGGCAAGCTGAAGAACATCATGGAGACCATCTACGCAAACATCAGCGATGCTGCAAAGCGTTACGGAGTAGAGGGCGACTATGTGGCAGGTGCCAATATCGCCGGATTTGAGAAGGTTGTAGAGGCTATGCTCGCACAGGGCGTATGCTAATCGGATAATCGAACTATAAAAATAAAATCCCGCACATTGCCGAAGATGGCAGGGTGCGGGATTTTTCTATTGCGACCACGTTTCAATTGTGATACACTATCGGCATGAGAAGTAATCGTGTACAGAGTGGTAGCCTCCCAAACTAGAAACAATAGAGGGGAGGTGGTGCTGATGGATATGTATGAAGTTTTCAGCCTGCTGTTTTTAGGCGGTACGTTCCTAATTGCGCTGCTTACCTACATAGATAGGAATAATAAGCGAAAATAAAAAAAGCCACTCCTGTCTTAGCCGGATATGAGTGGCTTTTTTGATACTTAATACGAGGCTAACCACTTTGTGGGCGGTTGCTTCTCTTTATGCTTATTATAATATGCTGCCAATAAAGTTTCAAGAACAATTTTAAAAAATAGTAGCAGTTTGGATACCACACATGTCTTGTAAATTGAGGTGAAATGTGGTACAATCGTAGAGATTGGTATGACAATATATCTAATTTCACAAAAAAATTGTGCCAGGGTATTTGATTAGATAAAAAGTGCACAAAAATGACTAAATATATCATTTCCCTCTTGATTTTTCGG
>JBGVFC010000060.1:0-21288 GCA_045120755.1 Agathobacter sp.
ATTTGACATCGTAATCATTGCTCATCTTCTGCAGAATCGTCGCCTTTCCGTGGACAACCTCATCATGCGAAAACGGCAGCATATACTGTTCGTTATCATAGTACATCATGGAAAAAGTAATCTGATGGTACTTATCGGTGCGTCCCTCCGGTGGTGTCTGGAAGTAGTCCAATGTATCGTGCATCCAGCCCATATCCCATTTGTAGTCGAAGCCAAGTCCGCCTTCCTCCGGGGCTTTGGTGACATTTGCAAAATTGGTAGAATCCTCCGCCGCCAGAAGACATCCCGGATTGCGGCCTTTCAGTCCGCGGTTCATGAATTTTAAGAACTCTACGGCGTTGCCGTTCACTCCGCGCCGTTCATCCCCCTGCCAGTAGATGATTCTGCTGATGGCATCCATGCGAAGTCCGTCAAAATGGTAGATGTTGAGCCAGTAATCAGCGGCAGACTGGAGAAAACAGCGGATTTCCCCGCGTGAATGCATGAAATTGTGGCTGCCCCATTCACTGACACCGACATCATTGTGCGGATATTCATATAGCGCAGAGCCGTCGTACTGTGCAAGGGCATAGCTGTCCACGGCAAAATGTACCGGAACAAAATCAAGGATGACACCAATCTGATTCTGGTGTAGCTTGTCAATCATGCGCATGAGGTCTTCCGCAGTGCCATAACGGCTGGTCGGCGAGAAAAAGCCGGTATTCTGGTAGCCCCAGCTCTCATCGCAGGGATGCTCACTGATAGGCAGCAGTTCGATATAGTTGTAACCGCTCTCTTTTAAATATGGGATGAGCAGATCTGCAAGTTCATCATAGCGATACCAGTCCTCCTGTTGTCCGGAGGGCTTTTTCCAGGAGCCGGCATGAAGCTCATAGATATTTAACGGTTTGTCGGTGCAGTTGCTCCGGTGCTTCATCCAGTCGGCATCGTTGAAGCGGTAGGTATTCAGGTCACGGATGATTGATTTATGATTCGGGCGAAGCTCCATGCCGTATCCGTAAGGATCACAGTGGTCGGTATAATAGCGTCCGCCCTGCTTGTAAATGCGGTATTCATAGGTATCTCCGGCTTTGGCATCCGGTATGGTGGCCTCGTAGAAATTGCCGTCAACGATTTTATGCATGGGAATCTGTCTGTTGTTGTGCAGTACCTCGATTCCGGCAGCGTTGGGAGCGAAGGTGCGGAAGGTCACTCCGTCCGGTCCGATGTGTGCGCCGAGCCATTCATAGGCATCAAATATCTGTCCGGTATAGAATCCATAAGTATCCATCTTATATTCCTCCTGTTATTGCATGTGCTTATTTGACGCTTGTCTAAAAAATATTTATACTACTTATAGATAGCACGGATTTTTTTCGAAAACAATGTCCGATTTTAGATATCTGTCAATTAATAGACATATGTATAAAATTGTAAAAAAGAGGTGGAAAAAATGGATTTGAGAACGCAAAAAACAAAAAAGGCACTGCGCAATGCTTTTCTTCAGCTTCGCGCAAAAAAGGACTTAGAGCGCATCACCATCAAGGAGCTGACGGAGCTTGCGGAGGTGAGCAAGGCAACCTTCTATCTGCATTACCGCGATATCTATGATTTGTCGGATTATCTGCAGAGGGAGGTAATCACCAATATTTTGAACGGAATCAGTGACCCTGCCTACTGCCTGACCGACACGCAGAGATTTACGATGAATCTGATTGATGCCTTTTATGAGCAGTCCAGCCTGATTGAGATTCTTTTTTCCGGAGCACAGGCTTCCATTCTTCCGATGCGCATCGAGGAGGGGATTAAGCAGTATCTTTTTGCAAAATATCCGGATATGAAGGACAATGTCATGTATCAGGTATTGCTGACTTATCAGGTGCAGGGGTGCTTCTATGCGTGGCGGCAGAACGCTCCGCGCTTTGGACTGGACAAAGTCCTTGAGGTTATTGATAAGATATCCGGACAATTTGCGGAAATGATGCAGGGCCAGGCTTGACAAAAATCGTGAATTCATTACAATATAAAGTAATAGAAGCCCGAAGGGTGATTGCGCGGGCAGAACTAGTCAGAGGTTTTTTACAGAGATCAAGGAGGATCGGCCTATGAAAAGTATGTTTTATTATAATGATGCAATCGATGTGCTGAAGATATATGAGACTACAATGTCTTCGGATGGGAAGGAAAATACCAGAAAAGAGACTATTCGGATTGGCTCCGAGAAGACTCATGCAGACGAATTTGCTGAATTGCTCAATGCACAGATGGCAGAAAATTAATTGAAAATATGATGAAAAGGGACCTCCTCTATTGTATAATATTTCTAATATTATGATTTCGATTAGAAATATTTACATAGAGGAGGTTTTTTATGTATATTGATACCTTACAGCGGATACAGCAGGAAGTAAATTCCGTCATCAAGGGCAAGGCGGATGTCGTGCAGAAAGTGCTTGCTGCTTTTATCGGCGGTGGACATATTCTGATGGAGGATATACCGGGAGTTGGCAAGACCACGTTGGCAACCACATTTGCGAGGGTGTTGTCACTGGATTACCACAGAGTGCAGTTTACGCCGGATGTATTGCCGAGTGACATTTTAGGATTCTCCATGTACAACAATCAGACGAGGGAGTTTGAGTTCCGTGAGGGCTCCATTTTCTGTAATCTGTTTCTGGCAGATGAGATTAACCGGACTTCTCCCAAGACACAGTCAGCACTGCTTGAAGTAATGGAGGAGCGTCAGGCGAGCGTGGAGGGGCAGACCAGAAAATTACCGGATCCGTTTATTGTCATTGCAACCCAGAATCCAAGCGGTTCTTCCGGAACACAGATGCTGCCGGAATCCCAGATGGATCGTTTTATGGTATGTCTGTCTATGGGTTATCCGGCGCATTCCGACGCGGTTTCCCTGCTCAAGGGAGAGGTATGGAACAGAGTCGGAACCCTTACGCAGATGGTCAGCTTAGAAGAACTCAAAGAGATGCAGAAAGCGGCCGAGCAGATCTTTGTGCACGACGATATCTATGAATACATCGTATCACTGGTTGAGGCGACGAGAAGCTGCGAACTGTTTTCCATGGGAGCCAGTCCGCGGGCAACCATAGCACTGCTTCGTATGTCGCGGGCAATGGCGCTGCTGGATGGACGGGATTTTGTGACGGCGGAGCATGTGCAGAGCGTCTTAAAGGATGTGCTGGGACACCGCGTGAAGTTGAGTTCACGGGCGAGAGCCGAGGGCAGAGACATCACGGAAAGTGTCAGAGAGCTGATGCGTATCGTGAAAGCTCCGCGCACCTGATACAGAGAGAGTCACATCTGACGCCGGCAAGATTCCCGCATTTGTCTGCAACGATATTTCCAACAGCGTCCGGGCTGCCACCTGTAATTTTGGTGTGTTAAGTGAGCGTTAGTGTTTCTTGCACGCCTGTCCGAGTGATGCATGTCGCGCTGTACGCCGCAGGACGCGGCGTAAGCAGACCCAAGCCATGGATGGCGATTGTCTGCGACAGCGCGATAAAACGAAACAGGCGTGCTAGCAACACTTCGCGTAACGCTTTGCACCAAAATTACAGGTGGCAGCCCGGACGCTGGGAAACATCGCACTCACTAAAACGGGAATCTTGTCGGCGGCGGATGTGAAGAGATCAATATGGAGAGATTATGGAACAAACAAGACAGTTAAAGCCCAGTATTTGGCGCATCATCGGATATGTTCTGATACTGGCACTGGTTATATTTGCATATGTTTTTACGGATGGCTACTTTTTCATCGCAGTGATTGCGCTTCTGATTCTGCTGCCGATTGCGTCATTGGTGAGCATGTGGAAACTGGCACAGCGGCTCACTGTGCGGATGCAGGCGGTTCCGGCGAAGGTGACGCTCGGCGAGCAGGTGTTGCTGGAACTGCAGCTTCAGAACGAATTGTGGATACCCGCGCTGGACTGTGAATGGGAGCTTGAGACCGGCAATACTTTTTGGGAAAATTCGTCACGAATCCGGGTGTCCATGCCGGTGCAGGCACATGATACCACGCGGCTGTGTATGCCGATTGTGCCGGAGGAAATCGGACGGTTTGAGGTGGTAAGCAGCCATATGTGGCTGAGGGATTTTTTCGGGCTGGCACGCTGCCGGATTGCGACGGGAGTATCGGCATCGGTATATGTTACTCCGGCGCAGGTGGATACAGAGGACATTGAGATTCAGGATTACCTGTATGGAGTGGCAGAATGCGAGGAGAGCGAGAAGAAGGGCAATGATTTTTCAGAGGTCAGCGATATCAGGGAGTATGTTCCCGGCGATAGAATCCGGGATATTCACTGGAAGCTGTCTGCAAAGCAGGAGGCACTCATGGT
Source organism: Agathobacter sp. (assembly GCA_045120755.1). Taxonomy (GTDB): domain Bacteria; phylum Bacillota; class Clostridia; order Lachnospirales; family Lachnospiraceae; genus Roseburia. The sequence goes on from JBGVFC010000060.1 coordinate 4,335, forward strand.
CAAGGAGCGGATTGCGATGTCGGGCAGTGAGATGGTATTGCTGGTCAGACTGAATGAGGAGCAGGAGGTCAGCAGGAAGATACTTAGTTTTGCGTATTCCGTCGGACTGGAATTTGTAAAACTTCAGACGCCGGTGTGTATCCTGTGCTGGAATCAGAGCCGGTATGCGTTTGATGAATACCGTTGTATGTCGGAAGCAGAATTGAAGGATGCCTTTTGCGGAATCTATGATGTCCCGCTAAAAAAACGTCTGTCCGAGGATGTAACCGGATATCTGGGCAACTGTTATCCGTATTTGCATACCTATTTGACAGTTTTGGAAAAAGAAGGCAGGATGCAGGTGGAGATGCGGGAGAATGGCTAGCTTGTTGAGAAAAAAACAGGAAAAAGTAAATATGCTCTCGGATGGAATCCGGCTGACCTTAAGCGAGTCGGGGCAGACGAAGGACAGGCGGTGGACACTTCTGCTTAAGGGAATTATTGTCTACCTGATTGTAATGGGAACCATGGGAAGCCTGCTGTCATCGCTTGAGGCAGACTGCAACTGGGGTGTGATTGCGGTGGTGCTTTTTTTGGGTGCCATGTTCTGTTCCTTCCTCTATTACTCGAAAAAGTGGGAAAATATCGGTTATATCCTGCTTTTTGTAATGATGCTGTTTTTCGGAATGGGGTTGCGCGCATACATCAGCAGTGGTGTCTATGCAGTTGCCAATGATTTGCAGGAGGCGGCATCGACCTTCTTTGAGAGCAATGCCTCCCAGACCTTTGTGGAGCAGGTGGCAAACCGGAGACTGGCAGTAACCGTCAGCATGTGTTATATCGGCTGGGTTGCCTGTATGCTGGTCAATGTATGGATATCCCTGCACATGAGATATCTGATTAGCGGAATTGTAAGCTTTGCTGTTTTAAGCCTTGCTATTTATATAGAAGCAATCCCGAATGTGCTGTTTGTGGCAATGTTAATTACAGGACTTCTCATGGGATATATTCTTTTCCGCAATGGACATTTCCGGCCGGTACACAACAATCAGGTCTATCAATATGTAGAAACCGGCTTCGGGAAAAAGAAAACAGCCCGAATCACCTATGCGTTTTCACCGAAAATCAGCGGTATGATTCTTGCGGCTGTATTTGTTGTCACCTTTGCGGTGCTGGAGCTTTTTACGATTGTCTGTCCGCAGGATTATTACCGGAAGCAGCAGACGGCTTCACCGCTTAAGGCAGAGACCATGGATACGGTTGAGAATCTGACGCTGATGGGTATATGGGCATTTTTCAATTATTATCCAAGTACGGGCGGACTTACCAACGGAACACTGGGTGGAATCAATGCGGTGCAGCTTGATTATGAGCCGGATTTAGAGGTGGTATATACCCCATATACGACAGAGCGCATATATTTTAAGACCTTTACCGGAGCGACCTATCTGCCTTATCAGAATCAGTGGGAACGGCTGACGGATGAGAACGGGCAGATGCGCGAAGAACCGGCGGATGAGACGACACAGACGCTGATGGAGCGCTATGAGGCAGGAGAAAGCACAAGCGCCAGAGGGGTGATGGAGGTTACGAACCTTGCGGCATATACCGGTGTTTATCTGCCGTACTATTCGCAGGGGACCGGGCAGGTTATCTGGCCGAACCGGACGGAGGAATATGTATATTATCCGTATTTTCCGCAGGAGAGCATGGGATTGTCCGATGAGGTGGATGATGCTTATCTGTATGTACCGCAGGAGAATGTGGAGGTAATTGCCGAATTCTGCGCACAGGCGGGCTTAGAGCCGGGGGAGACGCAGGATGTGACCGCACAGCTTACCACGTATTATCAGGACAACATTCCGTACACCCTGCGCCCCGGAGCTACGCAACGGAAAAAGGATTTTGTCAATTATTTTCTGGCTGAGAATCAGCGAGGCTACTGTGCGCATTTTGCGAGTGCGGCAACACTGATTTTCCGGTACCTGGGTATTCCGGCGCGCTATGTGGAGGGTTATGCGCTCGATATGGCGGATCTGGCAGAAGAAGGGAAGCCGGTCTATGACAAGGAATATGCGGATTACTATGACGGCTATTCCATGTTTGGACCGACCAATGTGATGTCGGTGAGTCTGACGGATGCGAATGCCCATGCGTGGGTGGAGGTGTATGATGCCGATACCGGCTGGCAGCCGGTGGAAGTGACTCCGTCCTCGGATGAGGAGGAGATTGCTTCCGGTTTTTGGAGAGTACTGATGAACTTCATGGGAGGGGATTCGGACGCCTATCAGACGGGTGGTGCTTCGGATACTGCCGGTACAGAAGCGGTAATCAATGCAGAAACCGGTTTGTGGGCGGGAAGAATTCTGGTCTTGATTTTGTTGGCATTTACCCTTATTATAGGAATCCGGATGCTTGTTTTGCGGATTCGGAAATGGCATGCTTATCAGACGGCCGGAATCAATGACCAGTTGATTGCACTTTACCGGAACTATATCCGGAGGGTAGGAAGACGCGATAAGGAAATTCTGAAAAAGCATAATTACAGGGAACAGCTCGCGTGGCTGACCGCGCAGGGGTATCTTGTGCTGGAGGAGAAGGAGCAGACAGAGTGGCTTCGAATCCTTGAGCAGGCAGGCTTTTCGAATACGGAAATTTCTCCGGAAGAAAAAGAGAAAATTGCGAATAGATTAAAATGTATCAAGAAAAATGATTAAATTTAATCATTCACGAATACCTTAGAATATGTTAAGGTATGTTGCACAAACGAGTGGGTTCTGAATAGTTACAAAATATAGAAGCAGGAGGTTTCAGCAGATATGAAGGGATACGAAAAATATGAACGCGCATATTTTTTACCGCCGGAATGTACGTATGACTGGGTAAAAAAGGATTATATTGATAAAGCACCAATGTGGGTGTCTGTTGATTTGAGAGATGGCAATCAGGCTTTGATTGAGCCGATGAGTCTTGAGGAGAAGCTCGAATTTTTCCAAATGCTGGTTAAGATTGGATTCAAGAAGATTGAAGTAGGATTTCCGGCAGCATCGGAGACCGAGTACAATTTTGCAAGAGCACTGATTGAGCGCGACATGATTCCGGAGGATGTTACCATCCATGTACTTACGCAGGCGAGGGAGCATATTATCCGCAAAACCTTCGAAGCACTCAAGGGTGCACCGCGTGCCGTAGTTCATCTGTATAATTCCACCTCGGTTGCACAGCGCGAGCAGGTATTTAAAAAGAGCAAGGAAGAGGTCAAGCAGATTGCCATAGAAGGCGCGAAGCTGTTAAAAGACCTTGCCGCTGAGACAGATGGCAATTTTACCTTCCAGTACAGTCCGGAGAGTTTTCCGGGAACAGAGGTGGACTATGCAGTAGATGTATGTAATGCCGTGCTGGATGTATGGGATCCGCAGCCGTCCAACAAGGTTATCATCAACATCCCGACCACCGTTGAGAATGCAATGCCGCATGTGTTTGCAACACAGGTGGAATACATCAATAAGCATTTAAGACATCGTGAGGGCACAATTCTCTGCCTTCATCCGCACAATGACAGAGGCTGCGGAATCAGTGATGCAGAGCTTGGACTTCTCGCAGGTGCAGAGCAGATTGAGGGTACACTGTTTGGCAACGGTGAGAGAACCGGTAATGTAGATATCGTGACACTTGCGATGAATATGTTTTCCCACGGTGTAGACCCGCAGCTTGATTTTTCCAATATGCCTGAGATTCGTGCTACCTATGAGCGTCTGACCAGAATGCATGTCCATGAGCGCCAGCCGTATGCAGGAGATTTGGTATTCTCCGCATTCTCCGGTTCCCATCAGGATGCAATTGCCAAGGGAATGGCATGGAGAGAGGAGAAAAAGACCGACAAATGGACGGTTCCGTATCTTCCAATCGATCCGAAGGATGTCGGAAGAACCTATGAGGCAGATGTTATCCGTATCAACAGCCAGTCCGGTAAGGGCGGAGTTGCCTATATCCTGAAGCAGAATTTCGGAATCGCTGTACCGGAGAAGATGCGTGAGCAGGTTGGATACATGGTAAAGCAGGTATCCGATGAGGAGCACAAGGAGCTGTCTCCGCAGTGGGTATATGAGATTTTCGAAGACAATTATGTGAACCGCACTCCGTTTTTCCAGATTCCGGAAGCACACTTTAAGCAGGTTGACGGTATTCTGGCGGAGGTGACAATTACACAGGGTGAGCAGTCCCGCAATGTAACCTGCAACGGTAACGGACGTCTGGATGCGGTAAGCAATGCCATCAAGCAGTATTTTGATATCAGCTACGAGTTGTCCGTATATGAGGAGCATGCACTGTCCCACGGTTCCTCCTCCAAGGCAATGGCTTATGTCGGAGTGACCTATCAGGGACAGATGTTCTGGGGTGTCGGCATGGATGAGGATATCATCAAGGCATCCATCAATGCCCTTGTCGTAGCAGTCAACCATATTCTGGATGTCAAGAAGGTGGAATCCGTTCAGGATGAACGTCTGGTTGCCATGCAGAATTACATTCAGGCAAATTACCAGACCGTAACGCTTGCCGATATGGCAGCAGAGTTCCATCTCTCCGAGCCATACATCTCCAAGTACATCAAGGAGAAATCCGGCAAGAACTTTGAAGATCTGGTTCAGAACGCGAAGATGAAGAAGGCGCGCACCCTGCTTCGCAACAGCAATATGACGGTGGAGGGTGTTGCATATGCAGCCGGATACCAGAATGTCGAGCACTTCAACCGGCAGTTCAAGAAGAAGTACAACATGACGCCGATTGAGTACCGCAATCAAAAATAAACAGGATACACGGAAAAGAGATAGATTCCTCAAAAAGGGTTCTGTCTCTTTTTATATGTATGGTTGGGCTCAAACTGTCACTCATTTTCGCGGCAGATGTCATTTTTGGGTTGCAATATCAAGGATTTTTTGATTAAATGGAACTGTTTAATACATAAATGATGTTAGGAGGAAGTTATGACAGGAACAACAATAGCGATACTGTGCGCTTTTGTCGCCTATCTGCTGTTTATGATTGGCGTCGGCGTATGGTGTATGAAAAAGACAAATGGTGCAAAGGATTATTTCCTTGGCGGTCGTGGACTGACCGGTCCGATTGCTGCGATGTCCGCACAGGCATCCGATATGAGCGGATGGCTCCTGATGGGACTGCCGGGCTCTGTGTATGCGCTGGGAACCGGACAGGCATGGATTGCCGTAGGATTAGGATTGGGAACAATTATCAACTGGCTGGTTATTGCAAAGCCGCTCCGTGCATACACCATTGTTGCAAATAATTCTATGACTCTGCCGGAATTCTTTGGCAACAGATACAATGACAAAAAGAAGGTTCTCCTTGGAATTTCTTCCGTTATTATTGTTATCTTTTTCCTGGTATATACCGCATCGGCGCTGGCTTCCGGCGGGAAATTATTTAATACCATTTTCGGAATTGATTATCATGTGGCATTGCTGATTGGTGCGGCCGTAATTTTGGTGTACACATTTTTGGGCGGCTTTCTGGCAGTATGTACCACAGATTTTATTCAGGGAACACTGATGCTGATTGCTCTTCTGGTCGTTCCGATTGTTGCGTGGGGACTTGTCGGCGGTGATTTTTCGGGTGCCCTTGCAGCTACCGGAGTGGAGCCTTCCCATTTTTTAAGTTTTACCTACAATGGGGATCATCCGATTACTGCAATTGAGATTATTTCGAATATCGGTTGGGGACTTGGATACTGTGGTATGCCGCATATTCTGGTTCGCTTCATGGCAATCAAGAATGAAAAAGAATTAAAGAAATCTTCTGTAATCGCAATCGTGTGGGTAGTATTGTCGCTTACACTTGCTATTGTAATCGGATTAGTAGGGCGTGCCTTCCTGTTCCCGACAATTCTCGGAGAGACAGCGGGAGCCGCTTCCGCAGAATCCGTATTTATTGAGATGATTCAGAAGGTATTTATCGAGATACTTCCGCTGTCCTTTATTGGAGGAATTTTCCTGTGCGGTATTCTTGCGGCAATTATGTCAACCGCAGATTCGCAGCTTCTGGTATGTTCTGCTTCGGTATCTGCAGATATTTACAAGAACATTATCAAGAAGGATGCAAGTGACAAATCCGTTCTGGTTGTCGGACGTATTACAACAGTAATCGTTGCAGTGCTTGCTGCGCTTATCGCATGGAATCCGGACAGCTCCATCATGGCACTGGTATCGGATGCGTGGGCTGGACTGGGAGCCGCATTTGGACCGCTTGTAGTTATGAGTCTGTTCTGGAAGCGCACGAATCTTCCGGGCGCAATCGCAGGACTGGTATCCGGTGCATTAACCGTTCTGGTATGGGATTACATTCCGCTGGTCAATGGACAGACCATTGCAAATGCAACTGGATTGTACTCTCTGGTAGTCGGATTTGCAATCAGCTTACTCTTTATCGTGGTAGTAAGTCTTATCACGAAGAAGCCGGACCAGACCGTATTGGATCAGTTCGAGCAGTATAAGAACTTCAAAGAGCAGGACGACAGTGAAGCAGAATAATTTTGTGGCAGATCAGCCCGCGGAATGCAGTGCTCCGGTAGAATCAGGTGACAGATTAAGGGGAAGAGATATGGAAGCATGGGATTTATATACAAAAGATCGGGAACGAACCGGTAAAATCATCCATCGGGGAGAAGTGATACCGGAAGGAATGTATCGTCTGGTGGTTCATGTCAGTGTATTTAATCATGCGGGCGAGCTGCTGATTCAGAAGCGGCAGACGAAGAAAAACCGTTGGCCGGGCTTGTGGGATTTGTCGATCGGCGGGCATGTGATTGCCGGAGAAACAACCCGGCAGGCGGGCGAGCGGGAGATGCTCGAAGAATTGGGGTATCGCATTTCGTTATCCGATAAACGTCCGGCACTGACGCTTACGTTCGGCAATGGCTTTGACGATATGTACACCCTTGAAGCAGATATTGCGCTTGATGAGCTGACGCTGCAGGAGGATGAAGTATCTGAAGTGAAGTGGGCGACCAAGGATGAAGTCATGAAGATGATAGATGATGAAATCTTTATCCCTTATCAGAAGGGGCTGATTGAGTTGTTGTTCTTTTTAAGGAATCACAGCGAGGCTCACACGAAGCTGTAAATGGCTTTATTGAATAATTTAAGAAAAATATTACGCAAAGTGTTACCTAAGTAACACTTTGTTGTTTTTTGACCATTGTGGATTTGAAAAAGAAGATATACAATCCATACTATCAGTAACACAAGTGCAGTCTGCGTCGAGATAAGACTGCCGGAATAATATGATAAGGAAGGTATATTGTGATGAATGAAAACGAAGTAAAGGCAAAATTCAAAGAGTTTCTGTGCTCAGATCTTGGTATTGATGAGAGCGTATTAGAGTATGACACCGAGCTGTTCGGTGAGGGTGATGTTAACCTTGACTCTATCGATTCTCTTGAGATTATTGCATTTGCAGATAATGAGTGGGGCGTATCCATGACCGGTGTTGGCAAAGAGCATTTCCGCAACATCGATACTTTAGCTGCATATGTTTGCGCTCACAAAGAGTAGTATGATTTGACTTGCTCTTTTTGTATCATGGGGTAGCGTAGCTTTTTGCTATGTCTATACATGCTGCAAAAAGAGCATTTTTTAGCAAAAAAATGACTTAACAGAGAAAGGATAAGAAGATGACAGAGAATAAGAATCGTTGTGTAGTAACCGGACTTGGCATGATTTGTGCAATCGGTAATAATGTAGAGGAATCATGGGACAACGCATTAAAGTCCGTTTCCGGAATTTATCCAACCACGACCGTTGATACAAAGGATTGTTATGCAAACCTTGTTGCAGAAGTACGTTGTGATGAATTAGACCAGTTTCCGGGAGGAGAGAAGGTTGACCGTTCTGCACAGCTTTGTATCAAAGCTGCAAAAGAAGCCTTACAGGATGCCGGCTATGATGATTTTGGAAATGATACCCGTGTCAGTGTCATCATGGGAAGCTGTGTCGGCGGTGCGGTAAGCATCGAGCATTACTACAAGAATGGCAAGGACGCAGAGGACATTAACAAGATGCCAATCTCCATGATTGCTTCACAGGTAGCAGGACAGTGCCATGCAGGCGGAGTCGTAACCAACATCGCCAATGCCTGTGCCGCAGGAACCATCAGTATTGCATATGCGTGCGACCTCATCCGTGCCGGAAAAGCAGATGTCGTAGTAGCCGGTGGTGCAGACGCATTTGCATCCGTTCCATATGCAGGATTTTTATCTCTGCAGGCATTAGATGCCAAGGGATGTTCTCCGTTTAACCGCTGTGAGGGAATCACTTTGGGCGAAGGCTCCGGTGTCGTAATCGTTGAGTCCTATGAGCATGCCACAAAGCGCAATGCAAAGATGTACTGCGAGGTTCTCGGCTCCGGCGTCAGCAGCGATGCACATCACATTACCGCTCCAAGACCGGACGGCGAAGGACAGATGAATGCAATCCGCTGGGCAATCAAAAACTCCGGTATTTCAGCAGCAGACATCAACTATGTCAATGCACACGGAACCGGAACGGCAAAGAATGACAATGCAGAATTTTTGTCTCTCCATGCAATTTTTGACGAGGAAAATGACAATTTATCCGTAAGCTCAACAAAGGCTATGACCGGACACTGTCTGGGTGCTGCAGGAGCCATCGAAGCAGTATTCGCCATCAAAGCACTGACCACGAATACTGTACCTCCGACACTGGGATACAGCGAGGAAGACAAGGTAGCACTGGCAGAGAAGGCGGGCAAGATTGATTTCTGTCCAAACGAAGCCAAGGAAAAAGAACTCACAACCGTAATGAGCAACTCCTTTGCATTCGGCGGCAACAACGCAAGTATCGTATTCAGCAAGAATGCCGGAGATGTGGAGATTCCGCAGAAGAAGAACAATATCTGTGTCACCGGACTTGGAATTGTATCACCGATGGGCAACGGAATTGAGAATTTTGTAGAAAAATGCAAGACAGACGCAGCTTTGGAAAATACAAGCGTAAGCTCTGTGGTTGATGCAGAGGATTACAATGCCCTTGGACTGAAGATGTCCTTCTACCGTAAGCTGGACAATTTCTGTAAGCTTCAGGCAGTATCCGGAATGTACGCACTGAAGGACGCTGACTATACCATTACCGATGAGAATGCCGTTGATATCGGTATCATTGTAGGAACGGCAGACGGAGCACTCGGCACCTGCTGTAATTTTGAGGACATGATTGCAGAGAACGGAAACGCAGCAGGAAGCGCATTCAAATTCCCGAATACCGTATATAACGCAGCAGGCGGATACCTTTCTATCTGCTCCGGTATCAAGGGCTACAATGTAACCGTTACCAACGGTTCACAGTCCGGACTTTCCAGCATCGCCTATGCGATGAATGTCATCCGCTTTGGACAGGAGAAGGCAATGCTTGCAACCGGAACCGATGAGAACAGCGAGATTATAGAAGAATTATATACCAAGCTTGGACATGTGGCAGAGCAGGTCAATAAGCCATATGATGCCAAGGAAGGCTTTACTTTAAGTGACGGAAGTATTTCCGTACTTCTGGAAGAGGAAGAGGAGGCAAAAGCCCGCGGAGCGAAGGTGTACTGTCATGTGGCAGGATACGGAATGGCTCACAAGAATGTAGAATTCGGAACGATTGCAGGCTCCGACGAAGCACTGGATGCAGCAATCGCAAGCGCATTGGAAGACGCCGGCATGACCATTGACGATATTGACACCATCTCCGGATTTGCCAACGGAAGAGCGGATGTGGACACACTGGAAGCAAAAGCATATGCAAGAGTATTCGGGGATACCCTTTCCCAGAAGAAGATTCTTGCAGTCAAGGAGCACTGTGGTGAGGCAAGAGCAGCCGCAGCAACTATGGCATGTGCACAGGCAGCCCTGCTGTTAAGCGGTAACCTTGAGAAAGAGCCGGCAGCATATCAATTGAATGCAGATTTATCCGCAACTAGAACCGTCGTTGAGTCCAAGGATGTTAAGAATGTTCTGGTAACTGCATACGGCTTCGGCGGTTCTTACTGTGCAGTTGTATTAACCAAATAATATTACTCGGAAAAAGAAAGGAATATATATGAAAACAGCGATTGTTACCGGGGCATCCCGTGGAATTGGAAAAGCATGTGCAATCCGTCTTGCAAAGGACGGATATGCAGTTGTCATTAATTATAGCAGCAGTGATGAGCAGGCGCAGGCAGTCTTAAAGGAGATTACCGAGGCAGGCGGAACTGCAATGGTCTACAAGGCAGATGTATCCGACTTAAATCAGGTCAAGAAGATGATGCGCGATGTAGCCAAGGAGTTCGGCGGAATTGATGTACTGGTCAACAATGCCGGAATCGTCCGCGATGAGTATCTTCTGATGCTGCAGCAGGACACTCTGGATAAATGTATGGATTTGAATGTCAAGGGTTACTTCTACTGTGCACAGCAGGCAGTTCTTAAAATGTTCCGTCAGAAGAGCGGTGTCATCATCAATATGTCCTCCGTAAGCTCGAAGTTCGCACTTCCGGGCCAGAGCGTATATAGTGCCACCAAGGGAGCCGTCAATTCCATGACACAGACAATGGCAAAAGAGCTTGCAGGCTACGGCATCCGTGTCAACGCGGTAGCACCGGGATTTATTGAGACAGAGATGCTCGACGCGATTCCGGAGGAGAAGAAGGAAGAATATCTGGAGCACATCCCGATGCACCGTCTTGGCAAATCCGAGGATGTAGCCAATATCGTATCCGCACTGGCTTCTGACGCATTTTCTTATGTAACCGGACAGGTCATTGTACTGGATGGAGGACTGTCATTATGATGAATATTTTTGAGATTAACAAGCGTATTGGTCAAAGACCTCCGTTTCAGATGATTGAGAAGGTTCTTGAACTGGTTCCGAATGAGAGCGCAAGGGGCACCAAGAATGTCTCCATCAATGAGCCGTATTTTATGGGACATTTTCCGGACTCACCGATTATGCCGGGAGTGCTGGTCATAGAGAGCTGCGCACAGCTGTGCTCACTCGTCATTGACGATGAAGAGGCAAGAAAAAACGGAACCATCTATGTACTTCTTAAAGTAGATAACTTTAAGTTCGTCAAAGCCGTGATTCCGGGAGATACACTTGACATCACAGTCAAGAAAACCAAATCGGGCGGTGTGCTGACCTCCTTTGATGCAGTTGTCAAAGTAGATGGAAAAGTATATGCAAAAGGTTCCATGACCTTCACCACCGTTACACAGGAAGCAATCTATGGACAAGGAGAAGCCAATGAGTAAAATCGCAGTTTTATTTTCCGGACAGGGTGCCCAGGCTGTCGGCATGGGTAAGGATTTATATGAGAACAATGAAGGCGCAAAAGCGCTTTACGATATGGGAGATGCGATTGCACCGGGAACCACAAAGATGTGTTTTGAGGGACCGGGCGACGCACTGACACAGACAGAGAATACACAGCCATGTCTGTTCCTTACCGCACTGGCATTTGCCAATGCACTGAAGGAAGCAGGGATCAGGGCGGATGCAGTTGCAGGATTTTCGCTGGGAGAGATTCCGGCACTGGCATATGCAGGAATTTTATCCACGGAAGATGCCTTTCGTCTTGTCCTCTTAAGAGGCAGCAAAATGGGAGAACTGGCAAAAAAATATCAGGGTGGAATGGTAGCTGCCATGAAGCTTGCACCGGAGGTCGTAGAGGCAGCCTGTGCAAAGTTTGAGGAAGTATGGCCGGTCAATTATAACTGCCCGGGACAGATTTCCTGTGCAGGGAAAGCAGACTCCATGGACGCCTTTGTTGAGGAAATCAAAGCACAGGGCGGCCGCGCGGTAAAGCTTGCCGTAAGCGGTGCATTCCATACCCCATATATGAAGGAAGCCAGTGATACACTTGCTGAGGCTTTGCGTGGAATGGAGGTAAAGGCTCCACAGACCACCATCTATTCAAACCGTACCGGAGAGGCATATCCTTCCGATATCGAAGAGATTATCGCAAACATTTCGCTTCAGGCATCCTCGAGTGTGCGTTTTGAGACAACCCTGCGTAATCTTTGGGCAGAGGGCGTGGATACCTTCATTGAGGTTGGAGCAGGCAAGACCTTGACCGGATTTGTCAAGAAGACATTACCGGAAGCGGTAACTTATACCGTAACCGATTGTGCATCCTTACAGGAAGCAATCGACGCACTGGCATAAGAGAGGATAGGCCAGTGCAAAGTGTCGGCAGGGGAGAATAAGAGGGTAATAAGGTATTTGATAGGTAAGTGAGGAGTAAGAAGATGGAACAACATAATATGGTACTTGAAGATTATCTGAATTCTGAACGAGTAGTAAAATGTGAAAAATGCAAAGAGCAGCTTCCAGAGAGCAAATTAGCGAAGAATGCCTTTGTATGTCCACTGTGTGGCAAATACAACCGTATGCCGGCAAGAGTCCGAATTGAATATATGACAGACAAAGACAGCTTTACAGAGCTGTTTGGGGAAGAGAAGTTTTTGGACCCGATTGAATTCCCGAATTATAAGGAAAAATATGAATCTGCCAAAGCGGGCAGTAAGGAGAACGAGGGTGTAATCTGCGGCACAGCCCGGATTAACACCATCGAGACCTGTATCTTTGTCATGGAATCCAAATTCATGATGGGGTCCATGGGAACGGTAGTCGGTGACCGTATCTCATCCCTGTTTGAATATGCGATTGCCAACAGACTTCCGGTAATCGGCTTTACCGTATCCGGCGGTGCGCGTATGCAGGAAGGTATTCTCTCCCTGATGCAGATGGCAAAGGTATCCGCTTCTGCCAAGAAACACAGTGAGGCAGGATTGTTATATGTCGTATGTGCGACAGACCCTACCATGGGAGGAATTACTGCAAGCTATGCGATGCTTGGAGACATTATCATCGCTGAGCCGGAGGCGCAGATTGGTTTTGCCGGCAAGCGTGTTGTCGAGCAGGTAACCGGAGAGGTGCTTCCGGATTATTTCCAAAGTGCAGAATTCCAGTTAAAGAACGGATTTTTAGACGGAATCGTGCCGAGAGAGAAGCAGAGAGCGTATCTGGAAAATATCTTGGCATTGCATACAAAATAAGGAATAGGTAGGGTAAAAAAATGGAAAATCAAAATGTGACTGTTTATGAGCGCATTTGCCGGACCAGACAGATGGGTCGCGCAACTGCTGTCAGCTATATCAACTCAATGATTACGGATTTTGTGGAACTGCACGGAGACCGCTGTTATGCGGATGACAATGCAATCATCGGCGGAATCGGAAGATTGCATGGAAAACCGGTCACCGTCATCGGAATCGAAAAAGGAAGTGACATCAACGACCGGATTGCACACAATTTTGGAAGCGTGCTGCCGGAAGGCTACCGTAAGGCACTCCGACTGATTCGTGAGGCGGAAAAATTCCACCGTCCGGTCATCTGTTTTGTGGATACACAGGGTGCAAGCTGCGGAAAAGGTGCAGAAGAGCGCAATGTCGGACAGGCGATTGCAACAAATCTCTATGAACTGATTGCAGTCAAAACACCAATCATCTCTGTTATGATTGGAGAAGGCGGAAGCGGCGGAGCATTGGGACTTGCCATCGCAGATGAAGTGTGGATGTTGGACAATGCCTATTATTCCGTAATCACACCGGAATCCTGCGCAAGTATTCTCTTCAAGGACCCGAAATGTGCACCGCAGGCTGCCGAGCATTTAAGACTTACCGCTGCTGATTTGAAGGAGATGGAAGTCATCGAGCGTGTGATTGAAGAACCGGAAGATTTTTCCAACGAGACGGAAGTAAAGAAATTCATGGAGAAGCTGGCTTCCGATTTGAATGACAAGATTCACAAATTATCCCACAAATCCGTGGATGAATTATTAAGCGACCGTTATGAGAAATACCGCAAGATTGGTCGTTATGAAGAGTACAGTACAGAGATTACCAGGAAGAGAAAAGGATGGTTCCATAATGCCTAAGATTATTGTAATCAATGCAAGCCCGAGACGCTCCAACAGCAGTACCATGAAGGTCACAGAAGCATTTGTAGCAGGAATGTGTGAAGATGGCAGGTATGAAGCGGAGACGATTACGTTAAGTGACGAGAACATCAAACCGTGTCTGGGCTGTCTGTCCTGCTGGGGAAGAACCGAGGGCGAATGTATCATAAAGGATGATGCCATTCCTGCAATCAAGCAGAAGATTGAGGAGGCGGATGTCGTCATCGAGAGTTTTCCGCTGTATTTCTTCGGTATGCCGGGAACCATGAAGGTGTTTACCGACCGGATGCTCAGCATGATGTGTACCTACCGGGGGCAGCGCCCGCCGGAAAACGGGGAATCCTTCCACGGAATCCGCACACCGAAGCAGGGACGAAAGCTGGTTCTTATCTCAAGCTGTGCCTATTCCGAGACTACGGAAGTATATGACTCTCTGTTGAAGGAATATGAATGTATCTGCGGCAAGGGAGGCTATACTGCCCTCCTGTGTCCGCAGCTAAAGACGCTGGTGGAGCTTGGGGCAGGAAGCCGTCTTGACCGTTATCTCGCAAAATATAAAAAGGCGGGAGCAGAGTTCGCCCAGAACGGCGAATTGTCGCAGGCAACCCTGGAAGCGCTGGCAAAACCGCCGTTTACCGAGCAGACCTACAAGATATTATTGGATGGTTTTTGGAAGGAGCAGAAAGAGAATGTATAAGATAATCGTAGACTTATTGGGAGCCGACCATGCAGAGACAGAGCTGGTGCAGGGAGCAATCCGGGCGGTCAATGAGATAGAAGACCTGTCCGTAAGTCTTTACGGCAAAGCAGAAGAATTGGAAGCGGCATTGTCCGGTATGGATTACGCGCAGGATAAGGTTGAAATTGTCAACTGTACGCAGGAAATCACCAACTATGACGATCCGGTCAGCGCCTACCATGAGAAGCGGGATTCTTCCCTCATCAAAGGCTTAAAAACATGTCAGACCGATGATGATGTGGATGGATTCGTTACCTGCGGACCGACCGGAGTGGTATTGATCAGTTCCATCCTTGTATTAGGAAAAATCTGTGCGCTTCGTCCGGCACTGGCATGCGTATTAAGAGGCAAGGACAATAAGGAATTCTGTATCGTGGACTGCGGTGCGAATGTAGAGTGCAACGCGGACCGTTACCATGATTTTGCCCGTCTGGGAGTGGCATACATGAAGTCCACCGGCGTATCCGACCCGCGTGTGGCACTTTTATCGAATGGTGAGGAAGCCGGAAAAGGAAGCGAGACAATTAAGCAGGCATTCCATAAGCTCGAAGAGGGCAACTTCCGTTTTGTAGGCAATGCGGAGGGAACGGATGTCATGAATGATTATGCAGATGTCATTGTATGTGATGGAATGTCCGGCAATGTACTGTTAAAATCCATTGAAGGAACGGCAAAGCGCTTCTACGCAGATATACTGGAGCATTTAGATGAAGCATCCCTTGCGGATAAGGAGCAGATGGAAGCTCTTGTGTCCCGCCTTGTAAAAAAATATGATTACAACAACGAAGGCGGCGCAATCCTTCTCGGCGTGAAAAAACCGGTCATCAAGGGACACGGCGCAGCAACCGCCGACACCATCTACCACAGTATCCGGATGGCGTACAACCTTGCAAAGAATCAGATTGTGGATAAGATTCGCGAGGAGTTCCAGAAATAATCACAGGTAAAAAAATTATGATATACGAATATAAAAAGATTTTTGAAGTGGGATATTCGGATGTCGATTGTACTTTGCGGCTGAATACGGTCTGCGCAAGCCAGTATCTTCAGGAACTCGCAACCGGTATTTTTGTGAAGCTGGGAGTGGATTACGAGACAATGGCTGCAAAGTATCATTCCGGCTGGGTACTGATGCGCGCAAAGTTTCATTTTCAGGAGATGCCGCATCTGGGAGAACAGGTGGTGGCAACGGTATATCCGACCAGACAGGCAGCGACCTATATGCGGTTTGAAGCGCGGTTTGAGAGGCCGGACGGCAGTCCGCTTTTTCTCGCAATTATGGAGACCTGTCTCATTGATATCACCGAACGCAGCATTGTCAATGTCAAGCAGATTGCATTTCCGGCAGATATCGAGTATGCCGCCGAGCAGTCCAATCTGAAATTCGAGCGCATGAATGTCGAATTGGAGGAAGCTGCTTATACATATGAACAGAAAATCTATGCCAGCGACATCGATTATAACCGCCATGTGAACAATATCCATTATGTGCGCTATATGCTGAATGCGCTGCCGTGCAGTTTTTGGGAGAAAGCCCGTATCCGGGAAATCGAGATTAAGTATCTCAGGGAATGTGTAGAAGGACAGACGCTTCGCATCTATCAACAACAGAATATGCAGGACGGGCTTCGCTTTGAAATCAAAGAAAGCGGACAGAGCATCGTCCGCGCCCACATAACATTAGATGAATAGGACATCATTCGGAGAAATCCGTTTGATGTCTTTTTTATGTATAAAAAAAGCTCTTTTGGTTAAAAATGGGAACATAGGATAAAAGAGGTGGAAAACACATAAAATAGTATGAAACGCAAGATTGTATATTATCAGTCCTTTTCGGAGGATATCGTGACCAATCACTGGCAGGACTATGAGCTGCCGGATACCTACAACTGGATTCCGGAACAAAGTGCGAAAGCTTATCATACAGCATTGCAATTCGCCCGGTTCTATTGCCGGAAAATCCTGCATGCAGATGTCATCTGTGTGGAAAACATGCGCTTGCCGGCAGGAAGAGGATTTTTTCTGTATGTAAATCATACGCAGCCGCAGGCGGATGTCTGTCTGCCGGCATGGGCGGTTTTTGAGGCTTTTCGGAGGAAGAAGCTGCCGGCTGCGCGCTGCTATACGGTGGTTGGCGCCGCCAATATGGGAATCCCGGTCATTGGAAAAATCCTGCCGTCTCTCGGAGCGCTTCCAATCCCGTCGAAGCGGAAACAGCTTGCA
>JBGVFC010000061.1:0-11900 GCA_045120755.1 Agathobacter sp.
TAAAAATGAAACTTCTGAGCCTTCGTAAGTGGATACAGATCTAATCCCTTCTGTGTCTGCATATCTAAGCCTCCTATTCGCAATACATTGAATTTTCAAAAATAGAATCGGTAAACTTCGTCAGTGCATTCTCATAAGCCGGCATATCCTTGTAGTAGCTTTCTGCGTGCGCAGCTCCCGGCACAATCAGCTTTGTCACTTTGCTTTTGCAATTGCGCGCAATCTCATGGCACATATCACACGGTACAAAGGTGTCATTCGAACCGTGAATTAACAGAATCGGAACCGTTGCCTTCTGCACCTCTCTTGCGGCATTGCAGTCATCCAGACCGTATCCTGCAAATATCCGGTTCATGACGCCCGCAATCTGTATCATCGGAAAAGCCGGCATATGGTACATACTGTGCAGCACATGGGTAAATACCTCCTTCGGTGAAGTAAATCCGCAATCGGAAACAATACCCTTAACCTGCTTCGGAAGCTGCAAACCGCTTGCCATCAGCACGGTTGCCCCGCCCATGGAGGTACCGTGAAGCAGAATATTCACATCCGAACCGCATTTTTTGATGATCCATTTCATCCATAGCATTCCGTCCTTCCGGTCAAGATTGCCAAATCCGATAAATCTGCCCTCACTCTGTCCATGTGCGCGCTCATCTACCAGAAGCATGCTGTAACCTCTCTTCAGATAATAATCCGACAAGCCCACATAATCATTCATGCCTTCGCTGGTATATCCGTGAAAGCAGATGACGACCTTCTTCTCATCTCCCTGTGGAAAATAAGTCGCGTGAAGCTTCAACCGGTCCTCCGATTCCATATAAACATCTTCATGCGGCTGCGAAAGCATGTATTTCCGTCTCTGTTCAATTACCGGTACATACTGCTTCCAATCGGTACCGGACATCTTTATGGTACGCTCCACATCCTGCTTCGTTCTGGTCATGGTTCTTCGGTACATGTACGCAGAAGCTCCCAGCTCTGCTACTGCCAGCACTCCAACTCCCACGGCAATCCATTTTAACGCTTTCATCCCTGCCTTACCTCCGTTTTACTTTCTGCTGTCAATCAGATTCTTGAATTTCAACGCTTTTTCGATGCTTCCCTCAATCCGTATCTTCTGCAGCGTAAAGGCTGCCACCGGATCAAGCTTTCCATCGGCAAGCTTGAGCAATGTCTTTGCCGAGCAATAAAATACGGCATCCCGGTCATAGTACTCATACGGTTCTATAAACAGTTCGCCGTTCTTCACCTCTACGTAAAAGGCACCCTCCGCCTCTCCGACAATATTAAACTGAAATGCCAGATGCTCCTGTATGTCACTCACATCCGCTCCGGTAAATCGGTTTTTCATCTCTGCAAATAATTCTGCGTAAGTCATAATTTTCCTCCCCTGAAATCACTTCTTATGCCTTTCGACAATTTTTTCTCATTTTCGACCAGCGGTCGAACTCTTCCCGCTCTTAACCTATCACATTTTCGACCGGCGGTCAATAGTCTAAAAAAATATAGCGGTTACCGTTTTTTGAAATTTGAATATTGATTTCAATTTTGATTTGGGCTAAGATAATTGCAGTAAAAAACTGCTTAACAGATAGGAATGACAACTATGCCAGATATCTCAAAATATGATTTGATTCTAGACGCATTACAGGAGCTTCTGAAGGATAAAAATATCCAATCGGTATCCGTCAGTGAAATTGCGCAGACTGCCGGAATCGGCAAGGGAAGTATCTATTATTATTTTCCATCCAAGGATGCGATATTGGAAGCGTTGATAGAGCGGAACTATAAAAAGCCCTTAGAGACTGCCAAGAACCTGGCAAAACAGACAGACATTGCACCGTTTATCCGTATGGCCATGATTTTTTCCGCGTGCCGCAATGCTTCTGCGGAATTCATCCATCAGAATACCACCCACAATATCACGGAGCCGCATGAGCAGGCCTATATGTATTACAAATATGTGACCTACCTGATTCAGGAGTTAAAGCCACAGCTTGCGGAGATTATCCGGCAGGGAATTGAAATCGGGGAAATTCATTTTGACAATCCGGACGGTCTTGCAGATATTGTTCTGCTTGTCCTGACCGCAAAATTCAGCAACACCCTGTCCCCTTCCGACCCGGATGACGCACACGATACATTAAGCGCGCTTGTTTCCCTGCTGGAAAAAGGGACAGAGGTGCCTGCAGGTTCGCTGAATTATCTGCTCAGTTAATTCTATTTCCCTTTTTATTTACTAAAACATCCCGAAGGAATTTGGGTATTCTGCTTGCAGACACGCTCCCGCTCGGATCGGCAACGTAGCGGAAGATTTTAATTCAACCGTTTCAATTCCACCGGCAGGCTGCCTGAACTTAGAATCACTGCTATTTCTTCTGCACTTTCATAGTCTGCCAGACCGTTAATGATACAGTGTCCATCCGTAATCGCAGCATTCACACGCGGAACACTTATAAAATTATCACTAAAATAAATTCCAATCGAACAGCCGCTTGCGGCAGCTTTTTCTGTCGCTTCTGCAAAAATCTCCGTACCGTCATCAGTTAAAACAATATCCACAATCCAATTATTATTTCCATACAAATCCTCCTGCGAGGCTGCTGTGGCACTTTCCACCTCATCTCCTGTCAGAAGAATTGAACCATTTTCTTCTAATTGCTCCAGACTCTCACTTAATAAATACTCCTCTTTTTCTGAATCATAAAAATAATTTTCCTGCCCAGACGCATTTTTCTCCGAAATAAAATATACATCATCTGGTTCTGCAAGCCATGTAAACAATTCCTCCGCATCTTCAAGGCCGGATACTTCAATCTGTATCGTGTCCTCCCCTGATTGCAACACCTCATATTCCGCAGTATATGTCTCAATCCTTTTCGATAATATCGCTATCGTTTTCTGAACGGTCTCTTCACTGATATTTTCCCCGGTAAGCTGATAGGTTGCAGATTGTACATGGTTCTGATTTGCTCCACAACCATAGCAGTTTGCAACCAAAAGACTTCCCAGCGCTCCGGCTGCAATGCCTCTTAAAAATTTACAGTTTTTCATTTCATTCTCCTTACTGTCAAAAAGGAGCACTTTACAATATCTCTACTGAAAATGCCCCTACTGTCTAAACGGTTACTATATTAATGATGGAACAAACGGATTCCGGTAAAGCTCATGACCATGCCGTACTTGTTACAGGTATCGATTACATGGTCATCGCGGATAGAACCACCCGGCTCTGCCACATACTTTACGCCGCTCTTGTGTGCACGCTCGATGTTATCTCCGAATGGGAAAAATGCATCTGAGCCAAGTGCAACATCTGTATTCTTATCAAGCCATGCGCGCTTCTCTTCTGCGGTAAATACCTCTGGTTTTACCTTGAAGAACTTCTGCCACTCGCCTTCTGCAAGAACATCCATATAATCCTCGCCCATGTACAAATCAATGGTATTGTCACGGTCTGCACGCCGGATGCCGTCAACGAACTGAAGGCCAAGTACCTGCGGAGACTGGCGCAGCCACCAGTTGTCAGCCTTAGAGCCTGCAAGTCTGGTACAGTGGATACGGGACTGCTGTCCTGCTCCGATACCGATTGCCTGTCCGCCCTTGACATAGCAGACGGAGTTGGACTGCGTATATTTCAGGGTAATCATTGCAATTGCAAGGTCAATCTTTGCCTGCTTTGGAAGCTCCTTATTCTCTGTAACAATATTGTCGAAGAACGCATCGTCGATGACAAGCTCATTTCTTCCCTGCTCAAAGGTAATTCCAAAGACCTCTTTGTGCTCAATCGGTGCCGGTACATATTCCGGATCAATCTCGATAACACAGTAGTTGCCGTTCTTCTTCGCCTTTAAGATTGCGAGTGCCTCGTCCGTATAGCCCGGTGCAATCACACCATCGGAAACCTCCCTCTTGATGACGGTTGCGGTTGCCGCATCACAGACATCGGAGAGGGCAATGAAATCTCCGAAAGAAGACATACGGTCTGCACCTCTGGCACGAATGTACGCATTTGCCAATGGGGTAAACTCAATATCCATATCCTCTACCCAGTAAATCTTCTTCTCAACATCCGTAAGCGGAAGTCCGACTGCTGCACCTGCCGGTGATACATGCTTAAATGAGGTGGCTGCCGGAAGTCCGGTTGCCTTCTTCAGTTCCTTTACAAGCTGCCAGCCATTGAAGGCATCCAGAAAATTGATATATCCTGCTCTTCCGTTTAATACCTGGATTGGCAGCTCCCCTTCCTGCATATAGATGCGGGAAGGCTTCTGGTTCGGGTTACATCCGTATTTTAATTCGTATTCCTGCATGATTTTTCTCCTCTTCTATTTCTATATTTTTTACATAACAGTTCAGTCGCGCCATTCGCCCATGCAATTGGTTATGATTGAACTGTTGCCTTTTTATACATTCTTATTGATGATTCTGCTCTCGTATTTTCCTGTCTCAATATCGATAAAGCGGACAAACAGTGAAACCTTGTTGTCCTCGTTTAAATTCTCCCATACCATATTGGTGAAGCTGTCGATATCTCCATCAATCTCAACCCATGTCGGTTCTCCCTCAAAGCTTGGAAGCGGGTTGCCATCTCCCATATAAGTATGGATAAAATGTCCCTCTCCTGCTACCGGCTTCTCATAAGCGAAGGTATAACGGTTGCAGGCATCCGGATTGCCGTTATTGCTCTTTAAGATGGACATGGCATAGTTGTAATTGCCATTCTCAATGTGCATGATACCGGAGATACGCGGTGTATAATTCGGAGCATCCGGCTCAAATTCGCGTGTGCGCAACGCCTGCTCAAAGGTCTGCTGCTTGTCCATCAGTTCATAGATGGTATCGGTCTGGTCACCGTTGGTTACAATGGTCTTATTGCCAAGTACACGGACCGGTGCGTAGATAATCAGACTCGGGTCCTCAAGCTTGGAAGGATCAAATGCCTGTGTGCGGATTCCCTCTCCGTCTTCTACGAATACACGGTTGCGGCTGTTTGCGCTTCTTCCCATGATAAAATAAGCGGTAACCGCCTTTTTTCCATCCTTGGAGCGACCGATTACGATACCTCTTCCCGGATATGTGGTGGCAGATAATTCTGCTGCAAGTGACTGCATTTTCATAATAAATCTCCCTTCGATTTGTAAAATATTGCATTTTTACCTAAAAGAAAAGCCGACTATCCCAGGCTTTCGCCCAGACGGTCGGCATTCGTTCGTTATACTTCATGTGGTAAGCTCCACGTTCCGTCAGTCATATAACTAATATTATTTAAGCATTGCCCTGAAATGTTGTCAAGAAATTTTTCCGAAAATCCATCTTTATCTGCTGATGATCAGTTCCGAACAGATGCCGGAAACGCTGATTATATTCTCTCCATTGGCATCAGATAATTCTTCACTGACAACACCATCTTTCAGGCAGTAAATCTTTGATTTTCTTCCTTTGTTAACAAACGTATATTTATTGATATCCTCCACATGAAGCAATGTCTTTGCACCCCACTGGTTGACATCTAACTGTGTACAGATTCCTTCTACACTTATCTCATAGTCTGTTTTTCCTGTAAGCTCCACACTACCCTCTACATCTTTTATATAGACAAACTCTACAGCACCATCATATTCCAGACGCTTCAGTGTTAAGTTTTCAAGGTACAGTTCCTTCGCATCTGCACCAATTTCACAGTGTTCCGTAAAATCTTTTGGCAACCGGATAATGACATCAAGCACTTTTTCTTCCTCAAACTGGCTGATTGCTTTTTGGTTTTGACAATCTATGTCCAATCGTTTCTTTTTCTCATCTAGCTTGACCTTATACAGAGAATTGAGATTATCCAGCACATCCGACTGAAGCTTTATATGTATTTTTTCATCGTCACAACTGCAAATGCAGATTTTTCTTGCATTTCCCACGCGAATATCAAAATGCTTGTCACCATCTATATCATAGACCGTCTCACTTTCATAAAGCTTTTCCTGTATTTCCTGTTCATTCTTTCTTTGCAATATTAATTCATCCAAAGTCACCTTAAAGATTTCTGCCAGAATAATCATATTTTCAACATCCGGCAGCCCTCTGTTTGTTTCCCATTTAGTAATCGCCTGTCTGGAAACTCCTATTTTTTCTGCCAATTGTTCCTGTGACAGTCCCTGATCTGCTCTGATCTGTTTTAATCTCTCTCCAAAATTCATCTCTAATCCTCCCTAATTAACGCATATGCTGATATCTTCTTAACCGGCTTCGTCAAAGAAATACTACCGCTGCAATGCCTGCGGCAATGTGGATATAAAGTTCTTTGGCTTAACCATAACATTGTAAAACAATGTGCTTGCAAATGCTACCAGTATAGCCTCATTCTATTCATTGTCCGAAATAGCAGCCACCAACATCTGCTTACATATGCAAAAAAAGCCGCTACTTTCCGTAGCATCCTTAAAAATCCGCATAAATTCAATCATGCTTAATAGCAATTTTGAGATTAGTATGAAATTGTAAGGTTTGGGGTAACAAAAAACACCGTATTTCTACGATGTTTTTTGTCCGATATATTTTTATGCGTACTGACAGACAGGTATTTCTGCTTGTAATATTCAAAAGTGCTTCGTTTCTAAGATTAAATTCCGCACTATCTCTGAATTTGATTCAAATCCAATTCTCCATTTTCAATCAATACCAAGATTGTTTCTACCAAGTCGTCTTTTACTGTTTCTCGTTCACTTTCAGTACCAGAATATTCCACATAAACACAGTTTTCTCCAATATTGAAGGTTGCATAATAAATTGCCGTTTTTATGCCTTGGCTATTTGCCTGTGTTAAGAAATACCCAGCACTAATATCAATGTCGCCTACGCTTGAAATCAGTTCATCACCTTCAACGATTGTATCTGATAGATTTACACCTTGTTTAGAAACCACCAGTTTTGTATCGCCAATCTTTCCTTCAAAACCCAACATATTATTGTCAGAATCAAAGTAAGCATTTGCGGTAACCGGCAAGTCTGCAAAAAGCATTTCAATTTCATCATCATTCAAAGGTCTTGTTGTTCCGTCAAAACTCAGTGAAGATGACCTTGCCTCACCCTTAACAAAAGTGATTGTTTCGCCACTATCCAGTGTGGCAATGTCTGTCTTTGCACCAAGCAGTCTGCCTTGAAAAACTCCAACTCCAATCAGAGCGACAAGTGCAAAGCAAGCAGCTACAGACACCCATTTTTTCCACCTAGTTATTTTGTTTGCTTTTTCCATAGGTTCAGCCTCCTTAATAAATTGATTATCGACATTTCCCAATGCTCTCAAAATATCCTTTTCATTCATATAAACACCCCCTCCGTTTCAAGCATAGATTTAAGTTCGTTTCTTGACCTAAACAAAGACATTTTCACTTTGCTTTCGCTCATACCATACTCTGCCGCTATATCCTTAATTGGACTCAAGTACCAATATCTTCGCATAAATACCTTTCTTTGTTCTAATGACAAGGAAGCAAGAAAACGATTGAGAATATCCGTTATGGCAATTTCCTCAATGATGTTTTCGGTATTATCCGAAGCGGACAGACATTCTTGCAATTCTTCAAATACCAATGGTATCTGTCCATTGTTGCGTTTGTCTGCTTTCAGCATTTCGTACCTATCCAAAGATAGATTGCGAGTAATCTTTCCCAAAAAAGTTTTCAAGGCAGATGGGCGGTTAGGTGGTATGCTATTCCAAGCTCTTAAATAAGTATCGTTTACACACTCCTCGCTGTTCTCGTCATTACGGAGAATATTAAAGGCTATGTATCTGCAATACTTTCCATATTTTTTTGAAGTTTCAGATATGGCAGTTTCGGAGCGCTCCCAATATAAATCTACTATCTGCTTATCATCCATAGCTTTCTCCTCCTTTCACTTGTATTAAGGCCTTTCACCCTAACAGACGGGAAAATATGTCGTGCGTCACAATATCAATGTAAAAATTTACGATTTATCTATATGACTATTAGATATTAGGCGATAATAAAATAAAAATATTTTGTAACAATTTTTTCGAAAAAATAGCAGTTCTTTGTTGATTATTTGATTCACTCTTTGTATAATATAGGATATATATGGAGGGACGATTATGGCTGAATATTTACCACATTTAAAGGAACTGCGCAATGCAAGAAATCTCGCACAGAAGGACATCGCGGATGTACTCGGAATCACCGTATCTGCATACTCATTCTATGAGAACGGCAAACGTGAGCCGAACATTACCTCACTGAAGAAGCTGGCATCCTTCTACAACGTGACTCTGGATTATCTGATCGGTTTGGATGAGGACAGCCGCAAGGTATTGACCCCGGTTGAGTATTCCTTCTATGAGGACAGCTACACCGAAGAGCAGATTGAGCGGATTCGTGAATATGCGGAGTTTGTCAAAATCCGCAGTGTAAAAAAAGAAATCGAAGAATAGCAAAAAGGAACAATGCCGGCATGGCATTGTTCCTTTTTTGTAACTATACAAATTTAATTCTTAAAGCTGTGTACCGGTGCCGGAATTCTTCCGCCGCGGTTGACAAACGCGTCACAGGAATACTGGTTGACCGGCATAATCGGCGCATATCCAAGCAATCCGCCGAATTCTACGGTTTCTCCCACACCTTTGCCGATGACAGGGATGATACGGACTGCCGTGGTCTTCTGGTTAATCATACCAATTGCCATCTCATCCGCGATAATACCGGAGATTGTGGTTGCCTTGGTATCTCCCGGAATTGCAATCATATCCAGACCTACCGAGCAGACACAGGTCATTGCTTCAAGCTTCTCCAAGGTAAGTGCTCCTGCCTCTACCGCATTAATCATACCCTGATCCTCACTGACCGGAATAAATGCACCTGACAGACCACCGACATAAGAGGAAGCCATAATGCCGCCCTTCTTAACCTGATCATTCAACAGGGCAAGTGCAGCAGTAGTTCCCGGTGCGCCCGCATATTCCAGACCAATTTCACAGAGAATGTCTGCTACCGAATCACCGACTGCCGGAGTCGGAGCCAGAGATAAGTCAATGATACCGAACGGAACAGAAAGTCTCTTAGAAGCTTCCTTTGCTACCAACTGTCCAACTCTGGTCACCTTGAACGCCGTCTTCTTGATGGTCTCACAAAGCACCTCAAAGCTCTCCCCGCGCACCTGCTCCAAAGCCTTCTTCACAACTCCCGGTCCGCTGACACCAACATTGATGATGGCATCCGCCTCTGTGACACCATGGAAGGCACCTGCCATAAATGGATTATCATCCGGTGCATTACAGAAGATGACCAGCTTTGCACAGCCGAGGGAATCCTGCTCCTTCGTAAGCTCTGCGGTCTCTTTTGTCACTTCGCCCATAAGTCTGACCGCATCCATATTGATTCCGGTCTTGGTTGAACCGACATTGACTGAGCTGCACACAAGCTCTGTGCACGCAAGTGCCTTCGGAATGGAGCGGATCAGATTCTCATCCGCAGTGGTCATTCCCTTCGATACCAATGCCGAATATCCGCCGAGAAAATTGACACCTACCTGTTTTGCCGCACGGTCTAAAGTCTGTGCAATCGTGACAAAATCATCCGGAGTCTTGCAGGCAGCACCACCTACCAGCGCAATCGGAGTAACGGAAATTCTCTTATTGACGATTGGAATACAATAGTTGCGCTCAATCTCCTGACCTACTGCAACCAAATCCTTTGCAAGTGTTGTAATCTTGTTGAAAATTTTTTCATTTAATTTATCCAGGTCGGAATCAATACAGTCCAAAAGGCTGATACCCAGTGTAATTGTACGGACATCCAGATTCTCTTTTTCGATCATCTCATTGGTCTCTTGTACTTCACCAATATTAATCATGTTCTTTCTCCTTATTATCTTCTATTTAAGTTATACCCTGTGCATCATGTCAAAGATTTCCTCTCTCTGACACTTGATTGCAACACCAATCTCCTGACCAATCTGATCCAGCTGGTCTGAAATCTCTGCAAAAGACTTTGTTGCGGCTGCAAAATCAGCAATCATCATCATATTAAAATAACCGGATACGATGGTCTGTGAGATATCCAGCACATTCACCTGACTCTCAGATAAATACGTACATACCTTTGCAATGATGCCGACGGTGTCCTTTCCTACTACTGTGATAATTACCTTGTCTGCTGTTTTTTCCATAATAATCTCCTTTTATTCTATACGAATTGCGGCTGATACCTCATCCCTTTTGGCTACATACAGCGGAAAATCCTCCGCCTTGTATGGGTTGTCACCCATGGTAATCTCCAGTCGGACGGTCTCATACGCCAGCTCTTCGTAATTATTCTCTTTGCTCAAATGGCCCAACATCACGGTTCCAAAATGGTCGTGAAGAAGCTCACACAATAGCTGACCGCTTCTCTCATTGGACAGATGTCCCCGGTCGCCAAGTATCCGTTGTTTGAGCGGATACGGATATACTCCTGTCTCCAGCATGCGGATGTCATGGTTCGCCTCCAGCAAAAGTGCATCCAGTCCCTGAAGACTGTCTACAATCTCCTGATTATATGTACCCAAATCCGTGATGACGGCAAATGTGTGTGCCCCGTTCGTAAAACGGTACGCCACCGGCTCTGCCGCATCATGTGAAATTGGAATCGGATGAAAGCTCATATCCCCAATCGCAAAGTCTTCCTCGGGAACAATCGGATGAAACAGGGCTTCATCGATTTTACCGACAGATTTTGTCTTGGCAATCGCATCGATGGTCCCCTGTGTCGCATAGATTGGGAGTCCGTATCTGCGGGCAAGCACCCCGATTCCTGCGATATGGTCGATGTGCTCATGTGTAACCAAAATTCCCTGCATCTCATCCGCCTTCAGACCGATGGATTCCAATCCCTTCTCCACGCGCTTTCCGCTGATTCCCGCATCAATCAGCACATGGCAGTCATCCGTTCCGACGCAGATGCAGTTCCCACTGCTTCCGCTTGCTATACTGCATAATTCTAACATATTATCTATAACTCTTTCCAGTACAAATCTATTTTATCGCCCTCATGCAATTCTTCCGTGTAGAGCGCATTCCTTCCGTTGAGGAGGGTTACAATCGCGCGCCCATGTCCCGCATTCAGGTCAAAGGAAATAAAATCAAATATATCAACGAAGATATAGGACTGTTTTCCTGTAAGTACAATTGCATCGCCATTGACAATGACGACAATGCAGGCATTCCCTGCGCTCTGCGCATTCTGCTCCGACGCAGACGAAACCGGTTCTACTACCTGACCGGCAGGCTCCTGCTGTACAACTTCTTTCTCGTCCGCCCCGGAAACCTCTTCGTGAGACTCTTTTTCCTGTGCAGTCTCTTCCTGCATAGCTTCCTCCGGTGCAGATTCTTCCTGTGCTGCTTCTTCCGGTGCAGCATTCTCCTGCGCAGTCACCTCTTCTGCCGGATGCGAATCTGTGACCTCATATGCAAGTGCATCCTCAGATACCGTCCAGTCAATCGAGAAGTTCTCGTATACCAGACTGTCAAAATCGGCATCCTTGTTGTTCACCAGAATCTGATGATTCGGATCAATCCTTACATCCATGAATTCTGCGACCTGACTCACCGTATAATAAGGCCTTGTCTCAATTGCATCGCCTTCCTTAATCTCATAGGAGCCCGGTTCGAGACTTCCGTTGACTTCCACAAACTTCGGACAGGTAATGGTACGCCCGTTGACAATAAAGGAAACCGTTGCGCTTGTATATTCATCCAGCTGGCTGACCATATACCGTGCAGCTTCCCCTTCCGTAGATGGCTCAATCTCAATCTCACAGTTCGGCTCAAGCGGCGTATTGATATTCGCCGGACGACCGTTTATCGTAACCACTGCCGGCTCTCCTGCCTCGCCCCGGACAATCCTGCTGACACC
>JBGVFC010000062.1:0-2514 GCA_045120755.1 Agathobacter sp.
ACATCCACCCTCGTCTGCGGAAACGCTTCCAATACGCGCTCCCCGATTGCCGCATTGATTTCCATGGAATTCATCGGATAATTCTTGCGCGCGCGTCTGGCATCTACCTTGAAGGTAAAATTCTTGTCCTCATACGCCTCATTGATATGGTCAATGACCTGCTGTGCGAGCTTCTCAAAGCCCTCGTCCTCTGTCAGGATAACCGGACAGATTCCTACGATACCGAACACTCTCTGAAGTGCCTCTACGGTCTCATCATAGTCATACGCACCTTCCGTCTCAACATAGATTCTGCCGGATTCTTTGCGCACATGAAAGGTTCCCTCCACATTTTTTAACTGATATGTGATGTTGTGTACTAAAGCATCCTCAAAAATATAACGGTTCTTCCCCTTTATTGCAATCTCTGCATACTTAATTAAAAAAGCACTGTACATATTTTTCCTCTTTCTATTTATATTTGTAACTATCCAGAACCCCCGTAGTTACATTTATTTTCTCATATATCTGCGAAGCATCGGAACAAGCTCTTTCATGACTGCCAGCGCATAATCGATTTCTTCCATCGTGGTATCGACAGAAAAGCTAAACCGTACCGTCGCATCGAGCAGTTTGTCACTAAGTCCGATGCTTTTTAAAGTCCGGCTGACCGCAGGTTTATTCGAAGAACATGCACTGCCTGCCGATACATATACGCCTCTCTCCTCCAGCGCATGCAGAATCACCTCTGCCCTCACGCCTTCGATGCTGACGCTTACGATGTGCGGTGCTGCCCCATGGTCTAACCGCCCGTTGACCGTCACCTGTTCGATACCGGTAATCTCCCTTACAAAATAATCCCTCAGTTCATACAGATGCGCTACATTCTCCTCAAGCTGATTATACATTCTGCCTGCTGCCACACCAAGACCTGCGATTGCCGGCACATTCTCCGTTCCCGAGCGCATTCCTTTCTGCTGGCCGCCTCCGAGTAAGAGTGGTCTGACCTTGACCTTGTCACGGATGTATAAAAATCCGCTTCCCTTCGGTCCGTGAATCTTGTGACCACTGACAGACAACAAATCAATGTTCATCTTATTCGGCAGAATCCGGTATTTGCCGTAGGACTGGATGGCATCCACATGGAACAAAATCTTAGGATTGTATTGTTTGATAATTCTTCCGGCTTCCTCAATCGGTTCAACTGCTCCGATTTCGTTGTTGACCTGCATGAGTGATACCAGAATCGTGTCCTCTCGAAGCGCTGACTTCAGTTCATCGATGGAAATCTCTCCAAATTCATTGACCGGCAGATAGGTCACCTCATATCCATTCTCTGCCAATCTTGCAAACGGATTGGCAACCGAGGCGTGCTCGATTGCGCTCGTAATCACATGCATGCCGGCTCTGCGGTTCGCCTCTGCCCCGCCAAGGATGGCAAGATTATTGGATTCCGTTCCGCCGGAGGTAAAAAAGATTTCTTTTTCCTGTACCTTCAGTGTCCTTGCAATCGTCTTTCTTGCCTCTTCCATATAATTTTCTGCAATCACTCCCATATGATGCATGGAGGACGGATTGCCATAATCCTGCCTAAGCAGCTCCATCATAAGCTCCGTAGCTTCCTTCGCACATCTTGTTGTTGCAGAATTATCCAAATATGCTTCCATTGTATCGTATCACTCCTATCGGTCCTCTGTCTCATAGCCCAGCATCGCAAGTGCTGCAATTCCGGCAGTCTCCGTCCGAAGTATCCGCCTTCCGAGACTTAATTTGTGTACATGCGGATGAGTATCCTTCGCAGTCTCCGCCTGAAGCGCCTCTATCATGCCAATCTCTTCCTCCGAAAATCCGCCTTCCGGTCCAATCATAATGCCCACGCTCTGTCCTGCTTTGATCTGCTGCAAAACCTCCCGCGTCGCATTCATTCCACGCTCATTCTCATAAGGCACCAGCAGCACATCAAGTTCCAGTGCTCTCTTAAGCGCCTGCTTCCACGGCAACGGCTTCTCTATCTGCGGAATCACCGTACGCTTAGACTGCTTTGCCGCGCTCTCAGCAATCGCCTGCCAGCGCTTTTGCTTCGCATCAACCTTCTTGTCGTCGATTTTAGCGACACAGTTCTTCATCGCTACCGGAACAATCACGCCCACGCCAAGCTCGGTCGTCTTCTGTATAATAAGCTCCAGCTTATCGCTTTTGGGAATCCCCTGAAATAACCATACCTTATTCGGAAGTTCCGTCCCCTGCTCGTCCGTCCGGTCAATTTCTGCCCAGACCTCATCCTGTGACATCCGGCTCACATGGCAATAATAGGAGGTTCCAGATGCAGAACTCACACGAATCTGCTCTCCGGTTCGCATTCGCAGCACGTTGACGATGTGATTTACATCCGCGCCCAGAATAACAACTCTATTCTCTTGTACCTGCTCATCTTCCACAAAAAACTGATACATTGATACTCCGTTCTATCTCTCTTATGCTCTGTTAGTTCTTGCGGGCGGTGATATTTACCCATTCTCCCTGATGATTGATTTC
>JBGVFC010000063.1:0-8054 GCA_045120755.1 Agathobacter sp.
CCGTCCTTATACGGATTTACCGATACCACGCCCTCATATATCTGCCTGCCCTGATACCGGATTTGATTGCGTACATATTCCTCAATAACCGCAAATTCTTCCGTATCCGCCACATGGCTTCTGCTCTCGTAAATCTCTCCCGATTTTTTCAGTTCCACCGGAATTACCTGGGATTTGCCATCCAGATCCTTATCCAGATGCGCAATCACCTGCTCATCCCGGTTAATCAGACCGTCCGGACGAAGGCTTTGCAATAATTCCTGTTCCACTTCTTCCTGCGTCATATTCCTATCGCCATCGATGTCGATGACCGGATCATCAATGTGATAATACAGTACTGCAGCCGGAAGCACCTCGTGATTCGGATTCTGCTGCTTCATCCAGTCCATACCGGCGCCCATATATACCATGAGCTGCAGCTCTAAGCCCTGATAGATGCGAATCAGGTCAAACTTCGTGCTGCCGGATTTGTAATCGATAACCTTGACATACAGCTTTCCTTCGTCCTTACAGCAATCCATACGGTCAATTCTTCCGCGAAGATTCATCCCCGCATCATCGGCAAACGTCATGCGAAGGTCCGCAACATCCGTCAATTCCTGAAAGGAGACTTCAAATGCCTCCGGTACAAATTCCCCCGCACGCACCTGCCTGGTCAGCGCCCAGACCGTCTGTTTAAAAATCTCACCCATACGCCGAAGCTGGTGTGCGGTGGATGCCGTCTCAAATACGGAAGGATTGCAGTAGGATTCCACCGCCTCACGCATCGCCTCATCTGAGAACTGTTCCCTTACCTCATCCGGCACCCCAAACCAGTCATATTGGGACTCCTTCAGCTTATAGCTGTATTTTTCCAGCGCGTCATGGTACAGATTACCGATATCCGGATTCTGAAACCGGTTCGTCTCCCTCTCCTTCAGGTTCAGTCCATACTGAAGGAAATGTGCATACGCGCAGGCGGCAAACCGCTCTAAGCGGGTAACACTTCCCTCGATGGTCCGCCCGTAAATCGCCTGTGCCGCAATCCTGCTGATTGGCTCGTCGGTATAGCGATAGAAAGGCGCCTCAAGAATCCGGCAGACCTGCTGCTTTTTCTCCTCGTCCTCCTCTGCCCCTGCCGACAGTGCATGGGCAAGCGCATACCAGGTTTCATCCTTCTGCCCGTATATCATATAGTCGAGTGCCGCTTCCTTAGTGGAAAAATCCGGCTGCTTTGCCAAATCCTCCAGTTCCCGCACCTTCATATCCGGAAACAGGCGGCAGATAACTCCAATCAGATAGGACGGCCGGATTGCTTTTCCTGCACTGTCCACTCTCGCGTAACTGATATATAAGCGCTCCGATGGCTTCGTCAGATTGCGGTAGAGATAAAACCGCTGGATGAACGCCTGCTCCCGCGCTCCCGGTGCAAGCTCCAGATTCGCTTCCTTTAAAAGCTCCCTCTCGTATTCGCTGATGATTCCTCCCTGACTGCCACCCTTTGGAACAATCCCGTCATTCACGCCAATGAAGAACAGCACCTTAATATGGTCAAGTCTGGTTCTCTCGATATCTCCGATAGTTACATTGTCATATCCCGGAGGAATCGCTGCCACCTGTGCTGCCGCAAGTCCTGCATCCAGCACCTCGATAAACTCCTCGATATCCATATGCTCCTGTCCGAGAAGCGCATGGTATTTTTCGAGTAATTCCATGACCACCCGGTAAATCTGTCCATATTCCTTCGCCTTTGCCTGCTGCCCTCTGCTTAAATATTCCGCCTCTTTCGCCCACAGCTTATTCTCACAGTCCATTTTGCGCAGCATCTCATACAGCCCCAAAATCCCGTCCGATACGGCTGCATTGCCCTCAAATGGCGTCAAAATCGGAGACAGGATATCCCAGATTTGTATGCGCAGTTCTTCCAGCTTCTCAAGGTCATATCCCGCAGACTGCCGCGGCAGACGAACCCAGCGCTTCTTCCATGCACTCCTGCCACGGATTCCGATTGCCAGCAGATAATTGTCCAAAATGTCAATGTCCGCCTCCTTAATATCCGTAAATCCACAACGGAGGAATCGCATAACCGCTTCATAGGAAAAATTACTGCTTACAATCTCAAGCGCCGCCCGGATACACTCAATGAACGGATGGAATAACACTTCGGTGGTCTGGTCCAGAAAATACGGAATCTGATACTGTTCAAAAATCTCCCCGACGTATTTGCCGTAACTGTCCACATCTCCCGTTACGACCGCGATATCCTTATAGCGGTAATTTTTGCTTCGAACCAGACGCACAATCTCCCGTGCCGTGTATAAAAGCTCCTCTTTTGGATTTTTTCCGGAGGTAATCACGATATCCGATACCTCTCCCTGCTTCCTGCGATACCAGGTCCGGAACAGATTCTGTTCCATAAAGGCAAGATCGTCGGTATGGGCAAAACGTTTTTTCCCGCTGTCGCCCAGTATCACCGGCTTGTCTATGGGAACCAGAAGCTCCTGTGCCATGCGCGACAGCTGTTCTATGGTATGCTTGGTCAGGTAAAACAATTCGTGATTTCCCTCACACCGATAGAAATTCTCCCCTGCATCAATGGTCAGAAGAACGCGGATGCTCTCGGTAACCGGCAGCAGCTTGCGGATTAAATGATTCTGGATTGGCGTAAATCCGGTAAATTCATCCAGCACAACCACACTGTCCCTCAACAGCTGCGACTGCTCCACCAGTTCAATCAGAAGATTTAAGATTTCTTCTGCCGTTATGTAATTCCCCTCCATAAATTCCATAAATCCGCGGTACATCGTAATGATATCGGAGATTTTCGCACAGAATGCCGGATTGTCACTGACGCGCTCCCTGTCCACAAACTGTTCCAGTTGTTCCGGTGTAATGCGATACTGCATCATCTCGGATATCATGGATTTGACCTCCCCGATATATCCCATCCGCCCCATATTGGCGCGCAGTACCGTAAGCTGTTCTTCCTTCTCCTGCGCCACCTTGCGCAATACTAGATTCTTGCCGGTCTCCTCCAGCACACGGACATCATTTATTCCCATATCGTCAAACACGCGGTATGCGAGGCGCTTGAAGCTTAAGACATCAATATTCATAATCGCGTGGTTCGGTGCGAGCGAAACTAATTTTTTCTGCGTCTGCATCGTAAACTGCTCCGGCACAAGAATCAGATAGTTCTTCTTCGGATGTTCGCCCGCCTCCTTGACAATCTGCCGGAAGGCATATTCTGTTTTTCCGCTTCCTGAATTTCCCAAAATAAATTGTAATGACATCTGCTATACCCAAACTCCCATTCCGATTGTTCCTGACGACTAATACAAGCCTGCGAACAGAGAGGCAATTATGACCGTAATCAGTCCCGACACCGCAATCGACAGACTGCTCATCGCTCCCTCAATCTCTCCCATCTCCATAGCCTTGGCTGTCCCCATCGCATGGGAGGCAGAGCCGATTCCGATTCCCTTCGCAATTGGGTCCGTGATACGAAACAGCCTGCATATCAATTCTGCAAACATATTGCCGATAATTCCGGTGACAACAATGACCGCAACCGTGATGGTTGCGATACCGCCGAGTTCCTCCGCGATTCCCATTCCGATTGCCGTCGTGATGGACTTCGGAAGCAGCGTAACGTACTGGGCATGATTCAGCTTAAAAATCACGGCACAGACCAGCACGCACACGGCACTCGTCAGCGCTCCCGACAGAATTCCAAGCAGAATTGCAAGCCAGTTCTTCTTCAGCGGTTCAATCTGCTCATAGAGCGGAACCGCGAGTGCGACAGTCGCCGGTGTCAGAAGATACGAGATATATTTTGCTCCGTCAGCATATACGCTGTAATCAATATCTAACAACAGTAACAGTCCAATAATCAGTACAACAGATATCAATAACGGATTAAATAGTGCAATTTTAAATTTTTTCTTGAGCAAATTACCGAGCTCATAGGTAACCAGTGTAATTGCCACCCCGAAAAATGCAGATTCTTTGATAAACTCCATCATGCTTTTTTCCTCCCAGTCCTCTTTTTCTGCAGCCGGATGATTGTCTGCGTGACCTGTCCGGATACTCCCATAACAAGGACGGTAGACACAATCAGGATGACAAGGATTGGAACGAGCATAGCCTGAAATTCACCCCAGCTTTCCATCAGCCCTACACCTGCCGGGACGAACATGATTGGCATGATTTCGATTAAAAATTTGGCGGTCTCCTTCACATGGGACAGCTTGACCAATCCGGTCATCAAAGCAACAAACAACAGCACCAGACCATAGATGCTTGCTGGTATCGGAAGCGGAATCAGGGCATGCAATAATTCCCCAATCAGTGAAAACAATATAATAAGCAGAAACTGCCGCAAAAATTTCATAGTAGTACCTCTTTTTAAATGTAACTGTTATTACTGCATATTCTGCAGCTCCTGAAACTGCTGCATGACATCTT
Source organism: Agathobacter sp. (assembly GCA_045120755.1). GTDB lineage: Bacteria > Bacillota > Clostridia > Lachnospirales > Lachnospiraceae > Roseburia. Next base: position 4,447 of record JBGVFC010000063.1, read on the forward strand.
CCATGTCCATACTGCCCACCATTGGAAGCTCTACCGCAACCATAAGTATAATTCCGATTACATTGACTACAATTCCAACAATGGACACAATCCTGGCAGCCTGAGCCAGCTTGTTGCCCTCCTTCTTATAGCGAAGAGAGAGAATGGAGCCTAACAGTCCAACCACGCCCAGTCCGATAAAATAGCCGACGCAGCCGGAGACAATCGACGCAATTCCCATAATCAGGGATACAATTGCAACCGGCAGGGCATCTGTTTCTGCCGAATCTACCGTCTCGCCACCGGCAATTTTCACCGCCTCCTGCAGCTTGGATTTGCGCAGAAGAATCAAAATCGGTACTAAAAATACCGGAATCGCAATCAGGTTAATCCATGAAATATTGTTGATTCCACCGACCAAATCTGTGCCCTGATACAGTGTTCCCCAGAACAGAGTGGCAAAATCAATCAGCCCATGTGCCAGCATACACACCCAAATATTGCGCGTTCTGACATACAGTGCTGCAAAGGTTGCCCCCATAAAGCCTGCCGTAATCACCTGTACAATGACACTGACCGGATTCGCTCCCGACAGCAGATTGATCAGGTGCAGACCTCCAAAACAGATACCATCTGCGATAATTGCCGCGACAATTCCTCCCTTGGTATTCGGGAAACGATCTAAAAACAGGTTTAAGATGACTCCACGGAATACAATCTCCTCCGCAAATCCCACCAGAAGCATCGTGATGGTAAAAACAGCTACGGAAACAAACGGCTGCAGTTCGTGTTCCGGCTGCATAGCCTGTACAAATAGTTGTGCCACAAAATCGTAAAAAATATATCCGACAAAAAATCCCGCGATATAGATGCTCTTGAGCCAGCCTTCGCCTTTGCTTTTTAAGATATCCGTCTGACCAAAGAAACAAATCAGTCCCGCGCCATAGATGGACAGCAGGATTTCACACAGCATCTGCCCCATATAAGGGGATGCCTTATCAAGATTCGGAATCAATCCGATTAAGCTTCCCAGCCCTGTTAAAATACACACAAACCCAACCATAACACCCACTGCGACCAATATCGTTACCGGGATCGGAAGTGTTTTCATTTTTTCTCTCATTGTCTAATCCTCCTCAAATGCTTTTCCTATAGCATAATCATTTTCTTATCAAAATTCAACCGTTAAGCACAGTTTTCAAACCTTCAAAGTAACAGAAAGAGGAGCGAAATAACAATCGCTCCTCTTCATCATTTAGTCCAATTATTCTAATACCGCTTAATCTTCTTGGACGGTGTTTTTTCAAACTCTGTGGTGCGCACCTTCAGACGAAGGATTCTCTTGTACGACGGCTGTTCCTTGTTGCATGCATCAATAATCTCCTGCAAAGCCGCCTGTATGTCGCTAATTCCCATCTTCTGCGCGTAACTCTCATCCGGGAAGATTTCCGCCTCAATGACGCCATCCGCCTCGCGGACCAGCACCTCAAGTACCAGATGATTCGTTGCTAAGCGGTTCTCCAATTCCTCCGGGGATACATTCTCTCCGTTTTTGGTAATGATGAGGTTCTTTTTGCGGCCTGTCAGGTGTACATACTGGTCTTCATCCACATATCCGAGGTCTCCGGTGCGAAGCCATCCGTCCACCAAAGTCTCGCTCGTCTCTTCCGGCATCTTGTAATAGCCAAGCATGACGCTGCTTCCCCGTATCCACAGCTCTTCATCCACCACTTTTGCCTCACAGTTTGGATACAGCTTACCTACGGTATCCTTCCTTAAATCCCAACTCAAATTCGAGCTGATGACCGGGGAACACTCTGTCATGCCGTAACCCTGAAGAATTATGATATCATACCGGGCAAACAAATCGATATAATCCGGATTCAGATATGCCCCGCCGCTGCAAATCGTGTGAAGCTGCGGTCCGAACACTTCATTTTTCACTGCTGCCGGCGGAAGAGCTGCTGCATCTTCCAGCTTTCTTGCCAGCGTTTCAATCATAAGCGGAACCATCAGAATCATATTCGGGCGAAACAGCTTGATATTTTTTGCCATACGGATGAGGGAATCATTCAGGCAGACCGTTGCGCCTACGGAGAAGCCCTTTAGGATATCCATACTCAGACAGTAGGCATGGTGAATCGGAAGAACGGACAGAAGCACGCTTCCCGGTTCATAGCCCATATCCACACAGGTTGCATTCTCCGCAAGATTCCTGTGGGTAAGCATGACACCCTTGCTCTTGCCGGTCGTACCGGAAGTGAACATGATGGTACACAAGTCCTCCGGCTGCGGTTCATACTCAAATTCATCGGAGACACTGTCCAACAGTTCATGCAGTTCCTCCTGCATGGATATCACTCTCTGAAGCTTTGGACAGGCACTTTTTGCAAGCTCCTTTACATCCCTGCGCAACTCATCCACCACAAACAACACCGCATCGGAACGGTCAATCAGCTCACACATGTCTTCTGCCGGAAGAGAAACATCTAACGGTACTGCGACATTGCCGCTGTTGACAATTCCAAAATAGGTAATAATCCACGCATAGCTGCTTGCTCCGGTCAGTGCGATATGTGCACCCTTTAGCCCATATCCTGCCAACAGGGCAGATACTTTTTGACTGTCTTTGCGAAGCTGCGCATAGGTCTTTGCTTCTATCGCATCTTTGCCGATTTTGTAACGTACTGCGTCAATATCTGCGTATTGCTCAGCGGATTTTGTGATAATCTCCCTTAAAGTTGTGTAAAGCATATTTTCTCCTCCTTCACTACAAAAGTGTATCCGAATGAATTTGCATATTCTATTGCAGACACGCTCTCGCTCGGATCGCAACATAGCGGTACTAAATTCGTAAAAAGCACTCATTAAGTACCGATGTTGCTTTACGGTCTGCAATAGAATAGCAAATTCATTCTCAGGCACACAAATCAACCATATTACTGCTGTAAGGACTCTAAGTAATCTACGGCATCCTGAACCGTGAGTACCTTAGCTGCCTCCTGCTGGTCGATTTCGACATCCAGCTCATCCTCGATTTCTCCGAGCATACTCATAAAATCAAAGGAGGTAAATCCCAAATCCTCCATAAAGCGGGATTCCGGCTTGATGTCAGCCGCCTCAACCTCTACATAATTGGTGATAATTCCTACTAATTTTTCAAACATCTATCCTTCACTCCTTTTTTAGATTAACTTCATAATCTCCCCAATGGTAAGATTCGGATTCTCTGCCCCCTTGAACATAATCCTGCAAAGATAATAATACAGATATTCCAGACGCTCTCTGGATACGGCTTTGACCTGATGCTCAAAGCTGAAATCGAGGCCATTGTCATCCGGACGGTGCATGACGGTAAGGTACATTGCCTGCGTGGTTGCCCCGTTGGCATACCATTTTGTCTTGTAGCATATGCCGCCAAGTTTGTCTAAATTCTGGTCCTGCAGGGTCATCGGCTGATAGGTAAGCGACATCGGCTCGTAGGTGCTGCCCTGTGGATTGCCCGGATAGACCTGATTGCGGTACGCAAAATAGGCAACCGGATCATAATTTGCATGGCGGAACATCTCGTTCTGCTTGTCCCGGATCATATAGATTGCATCGATAAAGCGGGTATCCTCCGATATAAT
>JBGVFC010000064.1:0-8002 GCA_045120755.1 Agathobacter sp.
ATGTGACCTACCGTATGGGAATTGTGGAGCCGGACGGTACCAGACGTTATGTGCAGGGAACAGGATATATGAGCCACAAATTTTTATTGGACCAGACAGGAAGCTACTGCATCTACATTCAGAATCTGAGTGATGATTCCATTGATGCAGATGGAACCTATATGATTAAGTAAATTATACCTTATAATTGTTTATCTTATATTGATATCATCCTACTGCGGGCAAGATGATATAAATTTGTGTGACCAAAGAACCGGAAGCAGCAGCTTCCGGTTCTTTGTTGTGGAAGAAACGTGTCTGCAGGGAAATGTGCAAATTTCTTATTTACCTTTCGAGGATAAACAAGTAAAATTATAGTATATTGCAGATAATGATTCATAAGCTGTTTTTGAATAGCAGCAGTGGAATATGACAAGAGGTGACAACATGAGCGCACAGGACAATACAGAGAGAGTATTAAGAAGCATGCATGTGCTTTTATCAAAGAGTGAACCATACGAGCAGGAGCCGGGGAAGGTCATCATCGACAAGCAGACGATGCTGGATTTGCTGAGCAAGCTGAATGACTGTATCTATGAGATTATGGATGAGTACGAGCTGACCAAGCAGAGCAGGGACCGCGCGGAGAGAGAATTTCAGAAGCACGGAGACCAGATTGTGTGGGATGCCAGCAGGAAGGCGGAGGATATCTACGCGGCTTCCGTGATGTACACGGATGAGGTACTCGACAAGATTCAGGATATCATGAAGGAAGCGACCGATTCCGTCAATTCCATCTACCGCAAGATGGATGAGAAGCTCAAGGAGCAGGAGAAGATGGTGCATGAGAATCAGTCGGAACTGAAGGCGCAGCTTCAGGATCTTGTGGATACGGAGAAGTATCTCAAGCTGATTGAGGAGCGGAATCGCGAGATTGCCAGGGAGAAAGAGAAAAAAAAGGAGCAGAAGGAAGGCAGACCGGCAGAGCGGAAGTCCTCCATCTATGCCAACCGGCAGACGGAGGTCCGCGTGAATACGGAATATCTGGAGAGGCTCGGATTAAGCAGTGTCGATGAAGAAGCTGCCAAGGAGGAGCCGAAGGGAGAGACTGCGGATTCTTCTGGAAAGGCGGAGGAAGAGAAGGTCGAGGAGGCACTCCGCGAGGCAGAGGCACAGATTCGCGTGGATCTGGATGCGGACTATTTCCAGTGGAAGGAAGAGGAGGAGAAGGCACACGAACAGGAATCCGAAGCAGCAAAGCAGCCTGCCCGTGAGCCGGCCGATTTTGCGGAGAGCATACACAAGGTATGGAAGAATCTGACTTCCGGACATAAGACAAAGGATACAGAGGAATAGAAATGAAGATACTGGTATGTGATGATGACCGCGAGATTGTGGATGCGATTGAGATTTATCTCATGCAGGAGAATTACGAGGTCTATAAGGCGTATGACGGGGAGCAGGCGCTTGATATTATTAAAAGAGAGAATATCAATCTGATGATTATCGATGTGATGATGCCGAAGCTTGATGGAATCCGGGCGACGCTTCAGGTGCGCAAGGAGAGCAGTATCCCGATTATCATCCTGTCGGCAAAGACGGAGGATACCGACAAGATTTTAGGGCTGAATGTCGGTGCGGACGATTATATTACGAAGCCGTTTAGTCCGTTGGAGCTGGTTGCGCGCGTCAAATCCCAGATTCGCAGGTACACAACCCTCTCCAATGCAAACGGAAGCAGCAGCGATGTCTATGAAGCGGGCGGACTGGTGCTGGATGACAAGATGAAGAAGGTCACGGTGGACGGAGAAGAGGTAAAGCTGACACCGATTGAATACAATATCCTGTTTTTGCTCATGCGCAACAAGGGCAAGGTGTACTCCATCAGCCAGATTTACGAGAATATATGGAATGAGGAGGCAATCGGTGCGGACAACACGGTTGCCGTACATATCCGCCATATTCGTGAGAAAATTGAGATTAATCCCAGAGAGCCGCGGTATCTGAAGGTTGTGTGGGGTGTTGGATACAAGATTGAAGGCTAGGGGCATGGATTATGGCAGAATATTCGGTTGGTAAAAAGGCGGCGGCTATCGTGCTCCATCAGATGTTTCTGGTTCTGATGGTGACAAGTATTTTTACATCGGGCTACTATGGGAGAATGCGGCAGACAGGCAGTATGACGTTCTGGATGCTAGCGGTTATCGGACTGGTGGGAATGTTCATCGCGCTGGCGTACCTGACCAGCGCGGCAGGCAGAAAATCGGAATCGGACGAGAGTGTTTCCCTGAACTGGGTGGACAGAATCTATGGAGATCTGCTCACCCTGCTTTTTGTTGTGGGCATCTATGTGGTAGCAAGAATCTGCATGCAGCTCAGTATCCGCTCTTTTTCTTTGGAGGGGCTTGTGATTACCGTCGGCTCTATCGGATATATATTTGATGTGTTTTTTCTCATCTATTATCTGAGTGTGGTGCGCAGGATTAAGAGCGGTATGCTGTACAAACAGACTCTCATCTGCCGTCTTTGCGAGATTGGGCGGGTGTTTTTGCAAAATCGCAAAAAGAACCGCAAAGGCATTCCGACCAGGAGAAATGAGGAGCGCTGGAGGATTCAGGAGGCACTTGAGGTGATCGCGGGCGGAGCGATTGAGACAAAGCTGGACGAGGAGCAGTTTCACGGGCAGGAGAAGGAGATGGCGCGTGCGCTGAACTGCATCAGTCAGGGCTTAAAGCAGGCCGTATCGGAGAGTATCCGTAATGAGCGGATGAAGGCGGATTTAATTACCAATGTCTCACACGATATCAAGACACCGCTTACCTCGATTGTCAATTATGTGGATTTGCTGAAGCGGGAGAATCTGGAGAACGAGAATGCCAACCGCTATATCCGCATCCTCGATGATAAGTCGCAGCGGCTGAAGCAGTTGACCGAGGATCTGGTGGAGGTATCGAAAATCAGTTCCGGCAGCCTGAAGCTGGATATGCAGAATATTGATTTTGTGGAGCTGATCTATCAGACGGGCGGGGAATTCAATGAGCGTTTTGAGGCGCGGGGACTTACGATTGTGACGAAGCTTGCGAATACTCCGGTCATGATATCCGCCGATGGAAGGCAGCTCTACCGTGCAATAGAGAATCTCTACACCAATGCGGCGAAATATGCGCTTGAAAATACGCGGGTGTACGTGGAACTGGCGGTCAACGACGGACTGGCTGTTTTTTCCATTAAGAATATTGCAAAAAATGCCATCAGCGCGGAGCTGACGGACAGTGGGAATGAGCTGACGGAGCGTTTTGTGCGCGGGGAGGTTTCCCGCACGACGGAGGGCAGCGGACTTGGTCTGTCTATCGCAAAAAGCCTTACCGTTCTGATGGGCGGCGATTTTAAAATTCACGCGGACGGGGATTTGTTTATTGCAACGATATCCTTTAAAATAGCTTGATTTCAAGTACATCACAAGATATAATTCTACTTATTAGGTAACTATTCAGAACCTTTGTGAATTTGATGAACTGATTCGTCGCATTTATGCGTAAGAAGCAGGTTATCAAATTCATAAGGTGGCTCGAATAGAGTCACCGCCCCACATATGAGCATTTTTAGTCCCGAAGGGACGGGAAAGCACGCGGATGCGTGCGGAAATGCGAATGGTGTGGGTGAGGTTCTGAACAGTTCCTTCACTTAATTTTAGAACACATGGAGGAAAAGTGAATGAAGTTATACAAAGACGGAGCGTATCTGATTAAGGGGAAAGACATCGTTATTCAGTCGCCGGAAGCAATGGACGCGGTAAAGAGCATGACGGGTGAAGCTGTCAGCGCAGCAGACGCGAAGAAGAATACCATCGCATATGGTATTTTGAAGGAGCACAATACATCCGGCAACATGGACAAGCTGCAGATTAAGTTCGATAAGCTTACCTCACATGATATTACTTTTGTTGGAATTATTCAGACGGCAAGAGCATCAGGACTTGAGAAATTTCCGATTCCTTATGTTCTGACGAACTGCCATAACAGTTTGTGTGCAGTTGGTGGTACCATCAATGAGGATGACCACATGTTTGGTCTTACCTGTGCAAAGAAGTACGGCGGAATCTATGTTCCACCTCATCAGGCAGTTATCCATCAGTTTGCGCGTGAGATGTTGGCAGGCGGCGGCAAGATGATTCTTGGCTCTGATTCCCATACACGTTATGGTGCGCTAGGTACCATGGCAGTCGGCGAGGGCGGACCGGAGTTAGTAAAGCAGCTTTTGAACAAGACCTATGATATTGACCTTCCGGATGTTGTTGGTATTTATCTTACCGGTGAACCGATGAAGGGCGTGGGTCCGCAGGATATCGCGCTTGCAATTATCGGAGAGGTCTTTGACAAGGGCTTTGTGAAAAACAAGGTTATGGAATTTGTCGGACCGGGTGTTGAGAATCTGAGTGTGGATTTCCGTATCGGTGTGGATGTAATGACCACAGAGACAACCTGCCTGTCCTCTATCTGGAGAACGGATGACAAGGTTAAGGAATTCTATGAGATTCACGGAAGAGAAGAAGAGTATAAGGAGTTAAATCCTGGAGATGTTGCTTTCTACGACAGCTTCATTGAGATTGATTTAAGCCAGATTAAGCCAATGATCGCAATGCCGTTCCATCCAAGCAACACCTATACCATCGAGGAGCTGAATGCGAATCTGCTGGATATCTTAGATGACTGCGAGAAGCGCGCAGAGGTAAGCTTTGATGGCAAAGTAAAATTAGATTTGAAGAGCAAGGTGCGCAACGGCAGAATGTATGTAGATCAGGGAATCATCGCCGGATGTGCAGGAGGCGGTTTTGAGAATATCTGTGATGCGGCAGACATCTTAAAGGGAGCTTCCATCGGTGCGGATGAGTTTACGCTCAGCGTATATCCTGCATCTACTCCGATTTACATGGAGCTTGTGAAAAATGGAGCAGTTGCGAACCTGATGGCAACCGGTGCAATCGTTAAGACCGCATTCTGCGGACCATGCTTCGGTGCCGGTGATACACCTGCAAATAACGCATTTTCTATCCGTCATTCTACCAGAAACTTCCCGAACAGAGAGGGTTCAAAGGTACAGAACGGACAGGTTTCTTCCGTAGCTCTGATGGATGCGCGTTCCATCGCGGCAACCGCAGCCAACAAGGGATACCTTACCGCTGCTACGGATATGGATGTCAACTACACGAAGCCGAAGTATTTCTTCGACAAGACGATTTATGAGAACCGCGTATTCGACAGCAAGGGTGTTGCAGATCCGAGCGTTGAGATTCAGTTTGGACCGAACATCAAGGACTGGCCGGCTATGAGCGCTCTTCCGAAGGATCTCGTACTGAAAGTTGTTTCTGAGATTCATGATCCGGTTACGACAACGGATGAGCTGATTCCGTCCGGAGAGACCTCGTCCTTCCGTTCCAATCCGCTTGGTCTGGCAGAGTATGCGCTTTCCAGAAAGGATCCGGAGTACGTAGGTCGTGCAAAAGCAATCCAGAAGGCACAGAAGGCACTTGAAGCAAATACCTGTCCGGTAGAGGCATTTGAGGAGCTTCGACCGGTTATGGAAACAATCAAGGCAGCCTTCCCGCAAAAGGATTTCCATGCGGACAATATGATTGAGAATATCGGATTCGGAAGCACCATTTTTGCAGTAAAACCAGGTGATGGTTCTGCGCGTGAGCAGGCAGCTTCCTGTCAGAAGGTACTCGGCGGATGGGCAAATATCGCCAACGAGTACGCAACCAAGAGATACCGCTCCAATCTGATTAACTGGGGTATGCTTCCATTCATCATTGATGAGGGCGAGCTTCCGTTCAGCAATTTAGATTATTTGTACATTCCGGATATCCGCGAAGCAGTTGCAGAGGGTAAGACGGAGTTCGGTGCATATGTTGTGAAGGATGGAGAACTGAAGCCATTTACCCTGAAGATGGGTGCACTTACACCGGATGAGAAGGATATTATTCTCAAGGGATGTCTGATTAATTACTACAAGGGTTAGAATATAGGCGAGCAATATGCCGCAGCGATACGGACACTCATTTCGTGTCCGTATCATTTTATGGCAGGAGGTGTGATACTTTGGCTGAGATAAAGGAAGAGAATACAAGTGGAAAAATCATGGAGGATGACAATCTCAAAGTAGAGATTATCGAGCATGCAGGGAAAAAGTGGACGAAATCGAGCCTTGTACAGCTTGGAATCATGATTTTTGTAACCTTTGTGGTGTGCACGCTGTTCTTTTTTGCAATTTTAAGGTTTGATGGTTTTGCAGAGATATGGAGCAAGATTTTTCGCGCAGGGCAGCCAATCATATTTGGTCTGGTGCTGGCATATCTGCTGAATCCGGTTATGAAGTTCCTCGAAGAGCCGTTGCTTAAATTTTTTCTTCCGCGCACAAAGGATGAGAAAAAAGCACGCAAGACGGCGCGGGGGATTGCAGTTGCCGGGGCAGCTATTTTTCTTATCATAGTGATTGCACTTCTTATTCTGGCGGTGGTTCCTTCCCTGGTAAGCAGCATCAGCTCCTTAATTGAGAAGATGCCGGATTATGTGAAGAATTTTGTAGCCATGATACAGACCGGAATATTCGGGAATACGAATCTTGCGGCGTGGATGACGAAGGCAATCACGGAGGTAACCAATTATCTCGAGGAGTGGGCACAGAATTCCCTGCTTCCGATGGTGCAGACATACCTCTCCCAGATTACGAGCGGTGTGTTCTCTGTTTTGAAGAGTCTGTTGAATTTTATCATTGGAATTATTGTTGCGATTGATGTCATGCTGATTCAGGATACTCTGTTAGGTCAGAGCAAGAAAATCATCTACGCTGTTTTCAAGCCAAAATTCGGTAATACCCTGATTCATACCGTTCGCAAGTGCAGCGATATATTTGGAGGATTTATTTCCGGAAAGCTGTTGGATTCCCTGATTATCGGTCTTATCTGTTATATCGGATGCGTGATTCTCCGGATTCCGAATGCACTGCTGGTTGCGGTTATTATCGGTGTTACCAACATCATTCCATTTTTCGGACCAATCATCGGAGCAATTCCGGCGGTACTTCTGGTTGTAATCCAGAGCCCGATTCACGCGCTGTACCTGTTAATTTTTATCGTTGTTCTCCAGCAGGTAGACGGCAATATTATCGGACCGAAGATATTGGGAGATTCAACCGGACTGTCCTCATTCTGGGTAATGTTTGCGATTCTGGTATTCGGCGGAATATGGGGATTTTTCGGAATGCTTCTCGGAGTCCCGATTATGGCGGTTATCTATTACATTGCGACCAAGCTGGTGCGGCACGCACTTCAGAAAAAGGGATTGCCGGATAAGACGGAAGAGTATGTGAAGGCACGGGGAGTGAACCTCGATACAAAGACACTGCGCTACGGTGAGCCGGATGCAAAGCAGGAGGAAGCCAAAGAGCAGAAGGGCATCATTGCCAAAATAAAGAGGCTGCGCAGAAATAAAAAGAACAATAACAAGAATAAAGAGTAAGCTGTGGAACTGGTTATGAAAAGTAACCAGTTCTTATTTTATCCGCGGTCATTTTTTAATCCAATCATCCACGAAGCCGCCCTATCATTTATACTCAGATCGTATCGCAAAGTGTTTCTAGCACGCCTGTTTCGTATTATCGCACTGCCGCAGACAATCGCCTTCCATGGCTTGGGTCTGCTTACGCCGCATCCATGCGGCGTACAGTGCGATATTTTTTACTCGGACAGGCGTGCAAGGAACACTAACGCTCACTTTATGTGCACAAATCGCAGAAGACTGTCCGAATGATGTTGGAAACTTCGTCGCGGAAAAATGCAGGAAGCTTGTCTGGTAAATCAAACGAGCCAAATCCGGCAGATGCAATTTTAGCTGCAAGCGAGTGTTGCAAAGCCGATAGCAGAACTGACCACCCATAGAAGACAGGGCAACCTACATTGCCATTCCGCCATCCACAGACAGCACCTGCCCTGTGATATAGTCCGATGAACCGGATGCTAAAAACA
>JBGVFC010000065.1:0-16104 GCA_045120755.1 Agathobacter sp.
GTACAGCACATAATCGTGTTCATGCAGAATTTCAATGGCACGCTTTTTGCTGCCGGCATCGTAAAATTCAATTCGAAGGACACCTTCTTCAAATTCACGATTGTGAATGATTCCGATATTTTTGATACTGATATTCGCGTGTGCCAGCAGATTGGCGATGATAGCAATCTGTCCCGGTGCATCCATAAGGTCTAAGTAGATTTCATGTACCTTGTTCGGCGATTTGTCGGATGGTATCTGGAAGGAATCGCGGTAATCCTTGGCTGTCTGAAAATAGGAAGTAAGGGCCTTAGAATCACCTTCTGCAATCCATTGGCGAAGTGTTGCCAGTCTGTCCATATACAAATCCATCAACTGAAGAATTGGCTCCTGATTGGAGGAGCAGATATTCTCCCACATGACAGGGGAGGAGGAAGCAATACGGGTAATATCCTTGAAGCCTCCGGCAGCGATTGTTTTCATGGTTTCGCTTTCGTCATCAATATCTTTGACCAGGTTGACAAGCGTAAAGGCAATCATATGTGGGAGATGGCTGATGGAGGCAGTTGCGTAATCATGCGTCTTATAATCCAAAACCAGCGGAATAGAGCCAAGCTCCTTGACAAACTGATAGAACTCGTCAAGCTGTTCATTGGTGGTCTGTGGTGTCGGAGTAATGATGTAGTAGGCATTCTCAAGCAGAGAGGCTTTTGCGTTCTTTACCCCTGTCTTTTCCGAGCCGGTCATCGGATGGCCGCCTATGAAATTGCGTTCCAGATGAAGCCGGATGACTTCTTCGTGAATCTTGGTCTTGGTACTTCCGACATCCGATATACAGCAGTCCTGCCGGATGATGGGTTTTAATTCCTGCAGATATTCAATGTTTTTTTCGACCGGCGCACACAAAAAGATATGGTCGCAGTCGGATAAATCCGCAAAAGACATAGGAGCAGAATTGTTGATAATTCCTTCCCGGTATGCTTCTTCGATGGTTTCCGTGCGCCTTGCAATTGCATAGATGACGGTATCCGGATGCATTGCGCGGATTTTCTTCGCGATGGAGCCTCCGATTAATCCCAGACCAATAAAAGCTACTTTTTGAAATGCCATAATTCCTGCCTCCTAATTTTTGCTGTTTCCATTGTACTATATTTTGATATTTCGTCAAAGTCTTTCTGATTGAAATTGATTTTTTGAGACAGATTCTCTATACTTAAATTATATAAAACAGTGTTTCGTTAAACAAAGGATAAAGGCTTATGGGAACTACAAATTACAGACTACAATCTCACTTTAGCGCAGGCATATATTTTGTCTGTGCAATTACATATTATGAGGTTTTATTTCATATCCTGTTAGTTGGAACGATAGATACCAGTCTGTTGTTTAAAATACTGTGTTCTGTTTCCAATGGATTTCTTATTGTGCTTTTTTTGAGCTTTTTTCCGAAAAAAGTGCCGCATATCCTTCTTCATCCGGTGATGGGGATTGTTACCGCTTACTTTGTGATACAATTTATGTACAAAGGCATTTTTGACAGTTACTTTTCGTTTTCCGGAACCTTCGGGGTGATGGAGCAGGCGTTGGACTACTGGGATGTCATCGGACAGGAATTCTGCAGGGAATGGTGGAAGATTTTATTGTTTGTGCTGCCTCTGGTGGTCTACATTGTGCTGAGTATTTTGGGAGTCCTTACGTTCACACATTGCAGTGGGCAGCATTACATTCTGTTTGTCTCCACGGCAATTTTATGTATGACAGGGAATGTCCTGCTATTGTATTTTGAGAAGGAGGAAGAAAATTCCTTTTACAATGTACTGACCAGATATTCGTCGGTGGATGCTGCCGTAGAGAAAATCGGAGTATGGGAATCCTTTTTGCTGGATGCAAAAACGGGGATTTTCCTTACCTTTGGCTGGAATCAGCCGCAAAATGATTTTAGCTTCGAGACGAATGTACAGGATGTGATTTCGGATGAAGTGATACTGCAGACTGAGACACAGGAGAATCTTGCGGATGCGACCGAAGAGGAAGAGACGGAAGAAGAGGAAATCATCATTGATACCTCCCCGAATATATGGGAAATTGATTTTGATGCGCTGATTGCCGAAGAATCGAATGCTTCCATCCGACAGCTCCACGAGTATATCCGTACCGTTTCGCCAACCAACAAAAATCAATATACCGGCATGTTTGAGGGATACAATCTCATCTTTGTGGTGGCAGAGGGCTTCGATGGTTATGTGATCGATGAAAAGCTTACACCGACACTCTATCAGATGAGCACAGAAGGGTTTGTTTTTGGAAATTACTACACGCCGCTGTGGTATGGCTCTACCATCGGAGGCGAGTATGCGGATTTGACCGGTCTGATGCCGAAGAACGGTTCCTATATCAGCATGAAGAAAATGGCAAAAAACAAGAACGATATGCCATTTACCGCGGGAATTGCATTGGGACGGCTGGGATATGATGTCCGCGCGTACCACAACAACAGCTACACCTATTATGACCGGAATATTTCCCGGCCGGTACTAGGCTATGAATGGGTTGCCATAGGGCAGGGACTGGAAGCGGAGACGGACAGTACAGGAAAAGCGCTTTGGCCCCAATCCGATTTGAAAATGATACAGGATACGGTCTGCGATTATCTGAAGTCAGAGCCATTTTACACCTATTATCTGACCGTCAGCGGTCACCTTGTGTACAGCAACAGCGGCAATGCAATGTCGAGAAGGCATGCGGATGTGGTTGCGGATTTAGACTATTCGGACACTACCAAAGCATATGTTGCCTGTCAGTATGAACTGGAGCTTGCCATGCAGGAGCTGATTGCAGAGCTTACTGCTGCCGGAGTTGCAGACCGTACGCTGATTGTCATTACGACTGACCATGTTCCATACAATGACAAAACGATTGTGGACGAATTGGCAGGAAGAACGCTGGATGACACCTTCGAATGGTACAAAAATTCATTGATTCTGTGGTCTGCTTCGATGGAGGAGCCAATTAAGGTGGACAAATGCTGCAGTAGTCTGGACGTTCTGCCTACCGTCTTAAATCTGATGGGAGTCTCCTATGATTCCAGAATGTTAGTCGGGCAGGATATATTGTCAGATGCGGAGGGAATCGTATATTTCAACGATAGGAGTTTTCTTACCGACCGCTGTTCTTACAATGCCAATACGCGTAAGGTGGTAAGTCTGGACGGAAGTGATATCGAGCAGGAATATCTCGACAGTAAAATTGCACAGGTGAAAAACAAATTTCAGATGGCACAGTCTATCTGTGAAAATGATTATTACCGGTATATTGATCCGTATCTGGAGGAATAGAGGTGTCACATGCCAAAAAAATTTCTGTCTTTTATTTATTATATTGTGATTCTTATGGTAGTGCTTTTTCTGGCATGGGCAAACTGGGAGCTGTTTCTTGCCCCGAAGGCAGAGATTAAGTCCGGAAAACTGGTCAAATATTATGATTCCCTGGAGGATGATGCGTGCCATGTTATCTATGTCTTAAACGGAGCGGTCAATCAGCGCGACAATCCGGATAAGCTGTACGCTTCGGATGAGGAGTTTATGCTCCGCATGCCGACCAAGTACGGCTATACTTTCAATGGCTGGTATGCGGACAGACATTATCGCAACCGCGTGGATTCCATAAGCTACCGGCAGGAGGGCAGTATTGTGCTGTATGCGCGCTGGACGCCGAAGATTGACAATGCTGCCAATGTAGAGAACTATTCCTACCAGGCCAAGGAGAGTGAGGAGAATATTATCCTTTTAAAGGACTGTGAGTATGGGTTTGTAAATGAAATTGATATTCCGGGAATGCCGTCCACACGGGAGGATGATTTTCTGAATAATTATATATTCAGCGAGTCGCAGTGCCCGCAGGGACTTTGTTTTACGGATGAATATGTGATACTTACCTCCTATTCCGAGGAGTCGGACTGTTTGGGCGAACTGATGGTGTTTGACCGAAGCAGCGGAACTTACCTTGTCACTTTAGGGATGGACCCGAAGAGTCATTTGGGTGGAATCACCTTTGACGGGAAAAATATCTGGGTATGTAATTCTGCGGAGAATACCATCGAGCGGCTTTCTTACGATTTTATTCAGCTTATGGCAACCGAGAATGCCGGAAGCGTTATCGATGCAACGGATGTGGTTGATATTTATCCGGTTGAGAACAAGCCCTCCTGCATTACCTATCATAATGGGCGCTTATGGATTGCAACCCACACCATCTATCTGAATTCCAAGATGCGCGCCTATCATTATGACAATATGTCCAATGAACTGACGATATTAAGTGAATTCACACTCCCGAATCAGGTGCAGGGAGTGGCTTTTGGCGATGATGACTGGGTGTATTTGAGTACCTCCTACGGACGGTCGTCCTCCTCTTACCTGAAGGCATATCCGTCAATTGTAGAAATGTCGACCAATCCGAATAAGCCTTCCTACATGATTGAGATGCCTCCCTGCTCCGAGGAGGTTGACCTGTTGGACGGGAAACTCTATATTCTGTTTGAATCAGCAGGAGAGAAGTATTTAGAGGGAACGGATGGCCGCGGAACCAGCGTGTCACCGATTGACAAAATTCTGACTATTTCACTGGACTCCATTCCGACGGAAGAGTAGCATACGTAGTTGTATGTCGATGGGGTTATTCTTTCTGACTCTGCAGCATGGACAGAACCCTGCGGACACGCTCCTGTTCATCTTTTGGAAGGTCTCTGACCAGAAGTTCTGTAATCAGAGCGACCTCAGGTTTGGAAAAATTAATCTGCTGATTCTTTGCCTGATTCATGCTGGCAAGCAGGAAGGGAAGTGCATCCTTCATATTCTTCGGCTTCTTCTGTGTGGCAAAGCTTAAGAGAAAGTCCATCTTTTTTTGGTCCATTCCCTGAAATGCCGGATGATTTTTTATATAATCATATTCATTCATACACATGCTCCTTTGCTATCCCATGATGGAATCGTAATTGTCTATGATGCAGAATAGATTGAGCAGGGTGTCAATTGTCTCCTGTTCCTTCGGGGTGCAGTATTCCCGGATTGCGGAGAGCATTGCACTTCGCCGGTTACTTCCCTGAGGAAGCTCGCACGCTGCCATTGCAGGTGTATCCTTGGAAAAGACGGCAAAGGTATTCTGGATTTCCAGATACTGAATCAGGACTGCAATCTGCTGTTGTTGTTTTCGCTCCAGAAAAGGAACAATCGATTTGAGCATCTGCAGCTCACGGGTCTGCGTGGCCTCATCATAGGGTGTCATCTTTATTTGTTCTGACATATTCTTTCACACTTTTTGAACAATTCCCTTTTTTTCATTATATGCGGTGGGGAACACACTTTATGCCTGTGACATATATTTTATTGTATAGGAAACTTTGTTTTCGCGCAGGGAGTTTTGGTAAAATGGAGTGAGCGGACATGGGGAGACTGGTCATTGATGGCAACAGTGTCTACGAAATTGATGAGGAATGTTTGAAGAGACAGCAGATACCGGCAGAATGCGGGGAATATCCGCCGCAGGCAGTACAAAGGCAACCAAATCAGGAAAAATTGAAAAATTCTGCTCAAAAAAGAAGGACCTCGCAATGAGATCCTTCTTTTCATGTAGCAGGAAATTAGAAAATTCCGTTGCCGCAGCCGCCGCATCCATTACCGCAGCAGAGCAGTAACAGGATAATAATCCAGCAGGAGCAGTTGTTGTTACCGTTGCCGCAGCCACAGCCATCGCTGTTGCCAAAGCCATTGCCGCAGCAGCAGAGCAATAGAATAATCCAGATAATGCTATTGCAGCCGCAGCCTCCATCGTTGTTACCACAAGAACAGTTTGTTGCTGCTAAATCACTCATTGAAGTGACCTCCAAAATTTTTATTTACAGTATAGTGTATGGGGGAAAAAGCACATGGTTACAAAAAAATAATAAATTATGGAAAGCCTTGACTTTTTTATAAGCCTTCACTAAACTATATAACAGAATAATTGTATGCAATTATTCAAACGAAAGGAGCTTTAGATATGAGAAATGTAGTTATGAATGATAAAACAAATCTTCTCCAATTGGAGGAGCATTTTTATCAGCTCGCTGATGTGGACGAGCCGAACACGTTCCGCAATCTGTTTCCATATGATGAGATACCGAAAATCGCATTCAATGACCGGATTGTTCCACACAATATGCCGGAGGATATCTGGATTACGGATACTACCTTCCGTGATGGACAGCAGTCGAGGGCACCGTACTCGACAGAGCAGATTGTTACCATATACGATTATCTGCACCGCCTGGGCGGGCCTAAGGGAAAAATCCGTCAGAGCGAATTTTTCTTATATAGCAAAAAGGACCGTGATGCGGTCTATAAATGTCTGGAGCGCGGCTATGAGTTTCCGGAAGTAACCGCATGGATTCGTGCCAGCAAGAAGGATTTTGAACTGGTCAAGGAAATCGGTTTAAGGGAGACCGGAATCCTTGTAAGCTGTTCGGATTATCATATTTTTTACAAGATGAAGAAGACGCGCCGGGAAGCCATGGATATGTATTTAAGTGTCATTCGTGAATGTCTTGAGACCGGTGTCAGCCCAAGATGCCATCTGGAAGACATTACACGTTCCGATATATACGGATTTGTCATTCCGTTCTGTCTGGAACTGATGAAGCTGATGGATGAATACAAGATTCCGATTAAGGTTCGTGCATGTGATACGATGGGATACGGAGTGAATTTCCCGGGAGCGGTTATTCCGCGGAGCGTTCCGGGTATCATCTATGGTCTGATGACCCATGGCGGAGTGCCTTCAGAGCTGTTGGAGTGGCATGGACATAATGATTTCTGCAAGGCGGTGAACAATTCAACGACAGCATGGCTGTACGGGGCCAGCGGAGTGAACTGCTCGCTGTTTGGAATTGGCGAGAGAACCGGCAATACACCGCTTGAAGCGATGGTATTTGAATATGCACAGCTCAAGGGAACCTTAGATGGAATGGATACCACGGTTATCACAGAGCTTTCCGAGTACTTTGAGAAGGAGCTCGGCTATGTACAGCCAAGCAGAACCCCGTTTGTCGGCCGCAATTTCAATGTGACCCGTGCAGGTATACATGCAGACGGACTCCTGAAAAACGAAGAGATTTACAACATTTTCGATACCGGAAAATTCTTAAACCGTCCGCCGCTTGTCGCAGTATCGAACACTTCCGGTCTTGCGGGCATTGCACATTGGATTAATAATTATTATAATCTAAAGGATGAGCGCAAAATCGATAAAAATTCCGAGCTGGTAGTCCGCATCAAGGACTGGGTAGACAAGCAGTATGATGAGGGGCGCGTTACCGTCATTACCGACAACGAGCTTGTTGTCGAAATTACGAATTGCTGTAAGGACTTAAATATTGTATTATAGATGAGGTGGCAAATGTCTGAAGATAGTTATTCCCTGAGTGCGAAGGTGTTTCGCAAGCTCAGGCAGGATATTTTATCCGGAAAATACGAGGCGAATGACGAACTAAAAGAAATCAGCATAGGGGAAGAGCTGGGCGTAAGCCGTACGCCTGTGCGGGAGGCATTAAGACAGCTTGAACTCGAAGGACTGGTTTCCATCGTTCCCAATAAAGGTGCCTTTGTTGTGGGCGTGTCCCTGAAGGATATACGGGATATTTATGAGATACGGAGCCTGCTGGAAGGCTTATGTGCAAAATGGGCGGCAGCCAATATTACCAGTGAACAGCTTGCAGAACTGGAGGAGAATGTTTTTTTGTCTGAATTTCATGCAGGCAGGGAGAACTGGGAACAGATTTTAGAACTGGACAACCGTTTTCACGAGCTTTTATATGAAGCCTCCGGAAGCAAAGAGCTCATTCATGTGCTGAGAGATTATCATCAGTATGTGCAGCGCGTCCGCAGGATTACACTTTCCGACAAGGAGCGTGTAGGCAATTCCACCGGAGAGCATAAGCTGATTGTCGAGGCACTGAAGGAGCACGACGCCGAAACCGCACAAAAATGTGCAACGCTTCACATCCGCAATACCATGTCCAATATGGATAAAATCGGGTGGGAAAATTTAATGAAATAATAAAGGAGAGACACAATGGAAAAAATCAAGATGACAACCCCTTTGGTTGAGATGGACGGAGATGAGATGACCAGAATTCTCTGGAAGATGATTAAGGATGAGCTTTTGCTTCCGTTCATCGAGCTGAACACGGAGTATTATGATCTGGGACTGGAGGAGAGAAACCGTACCAATGACCAGGTTACCGTTGATTCTGCCAATGCGACCATGAAATACGGTGTTGCGGTAAAATGTGCAACGATTACTCCGAATGCGGCAAGAATGACCGAATACAATCTCAAGGAGATGTGGAAGAGCCCGAACGGAACCATCCGTGCCATGCTTGACGGAACAGTATTCCGTGCACCAATCGTTGTCAAGGGTATTGAGCCGAATGTCAAGACCTGGAAAAAACCAATTACCATTGCCCGTCACGCATATGGTGATGTGTACAAAGCAACCGAGATGAAGATTCCGGCTGCCGGCAAGACAGAACTTGTATATACCGCAGAGGACGGAACCGAGACAAGGGAGCTGATTCACAATTTTACCGGTGCAGGAATCATTCAGGGTCAGCACAATATCTGTGACTCCATTGAGAGCTTCGCGCATAGCTGTTTTAAATATGCCTTAGACACGAAGCAGGACCTGTGGTTTGCAACCAAGGACACCATCTCAAAAAAATATGACCATACCTTCAAGGATATCTTCCAGGAAATCTTTGATGCTGAGTACAAGAGTGCCTTTGAGGAGGCAGGGATTGAATATTTCTATACCCTGATTGATGATGCGGTTGCACGTGTTATGAAATCAGAAGGCGGATACATCTGGGCCTGCAAGAATTACGACGGAGATGTTATGAGTGATATGATCAGTTCTGCGTTCGGTTCTCTTGCCATGATGACCTCCGTTCTGGTATCTCCGAACGGCTATTACGAATATGAGGCAGCACACGGCACCGTTCAGCGACACTATTACAAGCATTTGAAGGGAGAGGAAACCTCTACCAATTCTGTTGCAACCATCTTTGCATGGAGTGGGGCACTCAGAAAGCGTGGAGAGCTGGATGGCAATACCGATTTGATGAAATTTGCCGATGCACTTGAAAAAGCCTGCATTACGACCATTGAATCCGGCAGGATGACCAAGGACCTTGCGCTGATTACAACTATCGAGAATCCTACCGTGCTTAACAGTGAGGACTTCATCAAAGCAATTCGCAGCGAACTGGAGACACTGCTTGCATAGTTCGTTCATATATTTTCCCGGCTTGCAGTGCAGGCCGGGGTTTTTTCTATTGAAGCGAATACTGCGTTGACAGTTTTTTGCGAAACTCCTATAATAAAAATGTTAAGAATGTTATCTTTTTAACAAAGATTATTGAGGGGGAACAAAAATTGGATAAGGAAATATCACAGGCAGTAATTCGTCGAATGCCACGATATTACCGTTACTTAGGTGATTTACTGGACGAAGGAGTAGAGCGGATTTCTTCGAATGATTTGAGTGCGCTTATGAATGTGACTGCTTCACAGATTCGTCAGGATTTGAATAATTTTGGTGGTTTTGGACAACAGGGATATGGATACAATGTACAGTTTCTGTATGATGAGATTGGCAATATTTTGGGATTGAATGTACAGCACAATATTATCGTAATCGGTGCCGGCAATCTGGGACAGGCATTGACCAATTATAGCAAATTTGAAAAGCTCGGTTTTGTCATAACCGCCCTGTTTGATATTAACCCTGCGCTGCAGGGAACTTCCATACGCAATATCCCGGTATATATGATGGAGGAGCTGAAAGACTACTGTACCAGCCATCCGGTTGATATTGCAGCGCTGACGCTTCCGAAGGAGTTTGCGCAGGAGATTGCGCATACGCTGACCGGTCTTGGAATTCGCGGAATCTGGAATTTTGCACATGTGGATCTGGATTTAGCGGACGAAGATGTGGTGGTTGAGAATGTACATTTGTCTGACAGTCTGATGCAGTTGTCCTACAATATTGTGAAGAATAAGCGCGGCTGTGAGGACAGATAATACCAATAAGGAAGGTTAGGGAGAGATTTTGAAGTATCTTGTAACTGGAAAAGAAATGAAGCTTCTCGATCAGAATACCAGCGAAAAGTTCTGTGTGCCGGATACGGTGCTCATGGAACAGGCAGCTATGGTGTTTGTTCAGAAGCTTTTATCATGGGGACGTCCCTATCATAATATACTTGTCGTGTGTGGGACCGGCAATAATGGCGGCGACGGAATCGCGATTGCCCGCCTTTTGAATCAGAAAGGCATCCGCACAGCGGTCTGTTTTGCAGGAGAGCGTCTGTCTTCAAACAAGTCCGGTGTAAGTGAACTGTACCGGCTTCAGAAAAAAATATATCTGTCCTACCATTATCCTGTCGAAGAAGAGTTAGACGAGCAGGCTTCTTATGACTGTGTAATCGATGCTATTTTCGGCACTGGTCTGTCCCGCATGCTTTCGGATGAATACCGCCGGATGATAGCCACGCTTAACCGCATGTCCGGACACAAGGTTTCGGTTGATATTTCTTCCGGAGTATCCTCGGACAATGGGGAGATATTGGGCGATGCTTTTCGGGCGGAGGATACGATTACCTTTTCTTTTGGAAAGCTGGGATTGTATCTGTGGCCGGGAAGTGAGTACAGCGGCACGGTTCATGTCGTGGATATGGGAATCACAGTGGAGAGTTTTTTGGAGCGCAAGCCCAAAATGGCAACACTTGAGGCAACAGACCTTGCCCGCCTTCCTGTACGCAATCCGCATTCCAATAAAGGAACCTACGGCAGACTTTTGATTATTGCGGGAAGTCCAAATATGGCGGGGGCTGCGATTTTGGCGGCGAAGGCTGCTTACCGGACCGGCTGCGGACTGGTAAAAATTGTCACAGCAGAGGAGAACCGGATACCAATACAGAGCAGTGTGCCGGAGGTAATTCTGTTCACCTACGGTAAGACGGTTGATAAAAAATCCCTGATTGAGACACTAAAATGGGCAGATGCCATTGTCATCGGACCGGGAATCGGATTGTCTCCGTCTGCGGAAGTATTCGTGCGTGAAGTGCTGCAGAATGCCGCTGTTCCGGTTCTGATGGATGCGGATGCACTCAATATCATTGCAAAGGAGCCGGAAATCCTGCTTCGTCCGCATCCGGAGCTTATCGTCACCCCGCACCTCGGTGAGATGGCAAGACTGACACAGGATACGGTAGCTTTTTTGCAGAACAATTTTATCCAGAGTGCCAGGGATTTTGCACAGAAATATGATGTCATCTGCGTGCTCAAAGATATGCACACGGTTACTGCCGTTCCTTTTGGCATGAGTTACCTGAATCTGTCCGGCAACTGCGGTATGGCAACCGCCGGTTCAGGAGATGTTTTATCCGGCATTATCGGTTCCTTACTGGCACAGCATATGGGAGGAGAGCTGGCTGCACCGCTTGGTGTATATCTGCACGGACTGGCCGGGGATGCCGCACGGGAAAAATGCGGCTGCGTTTCTCTGATGGCAGGTGATTTGTGCGATGGCATCACGAAGGTTTTGAAAAATATAAATTAGGAACAAATATACGAGGTAGAGATTGATATGAATACAATTAGCAGAGTATATGCGCAAATAGATTTATCTGCAATCCGTTACAATATGGAATCCATGCACAAAAATCTTGCCCCTGATACGAAGATGGCTGCGGTCATCAAGACAAACGGTTATGGGCACGGAGCGCTGGCTGTGGCACGGGAGATTGAACAACTGCCTTATCTGTGGGGATTTGCCGTGGCAACGACGGAGGAGGCCGTGCAGCTTCGGCAGGACGGCAGAACCAAACCCATCCTGATTTTGGGAATCAGTTTTTTGGAGCATTGCAGGGATATTGTTGCGTATGATATCCGTCCGGCTGTCTGCGATTTTAAGACCGCGAAAAATTTGTCGGACTGTGCAGTGCAGATGGGAAAGGAATGCCACATTCATCTGGCAATTGATACCGGTATGAGCCGGATCGGGCTGCAGGTGGATGAGAAAACTGTTCAGATTGTGGAACAAATCGCTGCACTGCCGAATATACATATAGAAGGTATATTCACACACTTTGCGAGAGCGGATGAACTCTCCAAGGAAGCAACCTTTGAACAGGTGGAAAAATTTAAGAATATGATTCGTATTCTGTCGGAGCATAATATCCATATTCCAATCCGTCACTGTTCCAATAGTGCAGGCATCATTGAGCTTCCAGAGGTTCACATGGATATGGTCCGTGCCGGAATTACCTTATATGGGCTGTGGCCGTCGGAAGAGGTTGCCCGCGATATTGTACCCATCAAACCGGCAATGTCGCTTCACAGCCATGTCTCATTTGTCAAGGAACTTGAGGCTGGACGCCAGATCAGCTATGGCGGAATCTATACGACTACCCGAAGGGAAATTATCGCAACTGTTCCGGTCGGTTACGGAGACGGATATGCGAGAAGCCTGTCCAACAGGGGCTATGTACTGATTCATGGAAAAAAGGCTCCAATCTGCGGAAGAATCTGTATGGATCAGTTCATGGTCAATGTGACCGATATTCCGGATGTGCGTCCGATGGACCCGGTCACTCTGATTGGCAGGGACGGTGACGAAGAAATCACGATGGAGCAGCTCGGAGAACTCTCCGGCAGATTTAATTATGAATTTGCATGCCTGATTACAGACCGGGTTCCGAGAATTTATGTGAATAGCGCATTATAATTATTTTTCGATGAATACGCTCGATAAATTTGGAAATACTGACATTAAACCAAACTTATGGAGTGATAATTATGACAGTTCAAAGAGGCGATATTTACTATGCAGACCTGCGTCCGGTGGTGGGCTCAGAGCAGGGCGGTGTGCGTCCGGTGCTTATTATTCAGAATGATGTTGGCAACCGCCACAGTCCGACCGTAATCTGTGCGGCAATCACATCACAGATGAATAAAGCAAAACTTCCGACGCATGTAGAATTACATTCGGACAAATATGACCTTGCGAAGGATTCTGTTGTGCTGTTGGAACAGCTTCGCACCATCGACAAAAAAAGATTAAAGGATAAGGTCTGTCATTTGGACCAGCAGATTCTTTTAAAAATCGACAAGGCTCTGGAAATCAGTCTGGAATTATATACATAGCTTGACGAAAAGTAAGGCGAATGATATGATTTTTGGCAACAGTATATCTGAATGAATTTGTATATTCTATTGCAGACACGCTCTCGCTCGGAGCGCAACATAGCGGTACTAAATTCGTAAAAAACACTCATTAAGTACCGATGTTGCTTAACGGTCTGCAAGTAGAATATACAAATTCATTCTTAGAAACAACCGTGTAAAAAAATAAGTATAATTGAATTGATATCAACAAAAGGAGAATGATATGGACGATAGCGCGAACCCCCGTACAAAGAAGCCGATTGCCAGAAAAATCAAGAATTTTTTTGGAGTAGGTGCACACAGCAATGAAGATGTTACCGAAGAAGAGATTATTTCCATGGTCCGGGAAGGACATGAGCAGGGAACGATATTAGCTTCTGAAGCAGAGATGATACATAATATTTTTGAATTTAATGACAAAGAAGCCAAGGATATTATGATGCACCGCAAAAATCTTCTCGCCATAGACGGTGAGATGTCCTTCTATGATACGGTCGATTTTATGATTGAAAGCGGGCGCTCCAGATATCCGGTTTATTTAGAGGATATTGACCACATCATCGGAGTACTTCACATCAAGGATGCTTTTGCTTTTTTCCGGAGAAACGAGGTATTCCGGTCCTCCATCAAAGATATTCCGGATTTGATCCGGGAAGTGGATTTTATTCCAGAGACACTCAATGTCAATACGCTGTTCAAGAAGATGCAGACCGAGAAAAAACACATGGTTGTTGTGGTGGATGAATATGGACAGACCTCCGGTATTGTTGCGATGGAGGATATTCTGGAGGAGATTGTCGGCAATATCGAGGACGAGCATGACGATGAGGAAAAACAGCTCATCCGCAGGATTTCTGAAGATAAATACCGCATGGATGGTATGACGGATCTGTCCGATGTCATTGAGACTTTACATATTCCGGTAGAAGAGGATTCGTTCGATACGTTAAGCGGATTGCTGATTTCGCTGCTGGGCAAGATTCCGTCCGAGCAGGAGACACCAACCATTGAAGCGTATGGCTATCGCTTTGATATTCTTCGGGTGGAAGATAAAATGATACGTGATGTGGAAATAAGTGCCATTGGAGCACTTGCACAAGAGAATAAAGAATGATAGAATAAGAGGGAAAATTTTTTAGAAAAGAGGAAATTTATTATGTCAGGACATTCGAAATTTGCGAATATCAAACATAAAAAGGAAAAGAACGACGCAGCAAAAGGCAAGATTTTTACCATGATTGGACGTGAGATTGCCGTTGCTGTTAAAGAGGGTGGACCGGATCCGGCCAACAACTTTAAGCTGGCACAGGTAATTGCCAAGGCAAAATCTAACAATATGCCGAACGATACCATTGAGCGCGGTATCAAAAAAGCTGCCGGTGATGGCAATGCTGTCAATTATGAGACTGCTACATATGAGGGCTATGGTCCTTCCGGAACTGCGATTATTGTAAAGTGTCTTACCGACAACAAGAACCGTACCGCAGCCAATGTCCGCAACGCATTTACCAAGGGACAGGGAAGTATCGGAACACAGGGCTGTGTATCCTATATGTTTGATGAGAAGGGGCAGATTATCATCGACAAGGAAGAGTGCGATATGGACGCAGATGAACTGATGATGCAGGCTCTTGATGCAGGGGCAGAAGATTTTTCCGAGGAAGAGGACAGCTTTGAGATTACAACAACACCGGAGGAATTTGAGATTGTCCGTAAGGCTTTAGAGGATGCGGGAATTACCATGGCATCCGCTGAAGTGACCATGATTCCGCAGAATTATGTCACACTGACCGCAGAGCAGGATATTATCAACATCGGAAGAATCCTTGATTTACTGGATGATGATGATGATGTACAGGAAGTATATCACAATTGGGAAGAATAACCGGGAAATTATAATGTATGGAAAGAATAGTCAGGAGGGGAATCTATGAAGAAAATTCTTTTTGCAGCATCTGAGTGTGTGCCGTTTATCAAAACCGGCGGACTTGCAGATGTATGTGGGGCTTTACCGAAGGAATTTGACAAGGAATACTGGGATATCCGTGTGGTAATTCCGAATTATAGCTGCATACCGGAGCATTTCCGCAACAAGTTTGAGTATGTTGCACATTTCTGGATGAGCGCAGGAAGTTATATTAAGGACAAGTATGTGGGTATCATGCAGTACAAGCTGGATGGAATCACATACTATTTCATTGACAATCAGGAGTATTTTAACTGCTGGTCGCCATATGGGGATATCCGTTTTGATATTGAGAAGTTTGTATTCTTTGACAAAGCCGTATTGTCCATGATTAAGCATATTGATTTCAGACCGGATATCATACACTGTCATGACTGGGAGACCGGTCTGGTTCCGGTATATCTCAAGAATGAATTTGCTGCAGATCCTTTCTATCGTGGAATCAAGACCATCATGACTATCCACAATCTGAAGTTCCAGGGAATCTGGGATATCAAGACCATGCGTGGCCTGACCGGATTTCCGATGTCCTTATTTACACCGGACAAGCTGGAATTCAAGAAAGATGCGAATATGTTAAAGGGCGGTCTGGTATATGCTGATTACATTACTACCGTCAGTGATACATATGCACAGGAGATTCAGACGGATTATTACGGAGAGGGCCTGAACGGACTTCTGTCAGCCAGACATTTCGATATGCAGGGCATTGTCAACGGTATTGATTACAATACCTACAATCCGGCTACCGACCCGAAGATTTATGTCCAGTATGATGCAGAGTCCTTCCGCAAGAAGAAGGCATTGAACAAAGAGCGCCTTCAGGAGGAACTGGGACTTACCGTTGATAAGCACAAATATATGATTGGTCTGATTTCACGTCTGACCGACCAGAAAGGA
>JBGVFC010000066.1:0-15857 GCA_045120755.1 Agathobacter sp.
TCGCAAATTCCATACTAATACCGGCTTCCACCCTCCCGGCTCTCTGTAATCTTCAGGCAATCGCTACTGTCTTCGTCATCGTTTTTGCTATTACAACTATTCGTAAGTATAAATAATTTGTATGTTCTTGTCAAGATTCTGAATGAAGCGAGATTTCATAGCAAAATTCATTCTTAGGAACACAAATGAAAAAATGTAGTGCTATAAATAGTTATCATAACTATCCAAATTCTCTAAATCGTCAAAATAATCATAATACCCATCATAACCGCCACCGGGAGTCACATTCTGCACTGCATCTCCTACTCCGGTAAAAATGACTGCTATCCACAGCACGATACTTAAAAGAAAAGAAAGCACCGATGTGACAATTCCTGTAATTGCCATGGAAGGTTTCCCTTTTTTCACAAGATGAATAATCCCAAGAATGATGGATGCCGTTAATAGCGGATAGTTAACGCCCACCGCAAACAACAACAGTGATGTAATTCCCAGTATCATGGAAAACAAACCCAATTTGCTGCTTCTCTTCTTTGTCGGTGCATGGTATCCATTTGGATTGCCGGTCTGCTGTACCATTTGTGCCTGTGGCATTGGCTGTCCCTGCGGCATCGGATACGGCGGCATTCCCATCGGTACTCCCATCTGTGGTGCCGGCTGTCCCTGTGGCATCGGCTGTCCCTGCGGCATCGGATACGGCGGCATCACCATCGGTACTCCCATCTGCGGTTGCGGCTGTCCCTGTGGCATTGGCTGTCCCTGCGGCATCGGATACGGCGGTATTCCCATTGGTGCTCCCATCTGCAGTTGCGGCTGCCCCTGTGACATTGGCTGGCCCTGCTGCATCGGATACGGTGCCATTCCCATTGGCGCTCCCATCTGCAGTTGCGGCTGCCCCTGTGGCACCGACGGTTCCTGCAACATCGGCTGTGAAGACATCCTCACTGCTGCTTCCTCCTGCGGTGCCGACGGTTCCTGCGGCATCAACGGATCCTGCGGAAACTGTGCAACGATTAAATCCTCCGCATTCGTCCCCTCATCTTCCTGCGGCTGTGCCACTCCTTTGTAGAGCCATGCTTCCTGCGTGGTCTGTTCTTCTATGATTGGTTCATATACCAAATCTCCCGGTGTGTCCGGTGTATCATCCGTTGTAACTTCAAATTCATCCTGTTTCATCTTAAAGTCCTCCCAAAGTACCTAACTAATACTGTATTGGTATTCCCTCAAAAAGTCAATGTTTTTATATCTGTGTCATTCCTCCGAGCAGAATTCCCTTATTATCTTCGTAAATCTGCGCAAACCGGTTCATCGGAAGCGGATTTTTACCAAGCCCTGCTTCAATCGTGTAGCCTGGGCGGTTATATGCCATGATAAACCAGTCTTTGTATCCGGCATACCCTGATGCAAACGGTGTCTCCTCTACCGCATAACCGCTGACCATGGAAAAATACTGCGCAATCTGTCGCGAATTTTTTGGATTGTAGTCCTGATATTTCCAGTAAATCACTTCTCCCTGCGTGTGATAGGCCAGAATCAGCCGGAAATCATTCTCCCGCGTAAAATTATATATTGCCAGACTCTCCGGTGCACTAAGCGGCTTCTCACCGACAAAATCCCGTGGCGCCGGCATCGTGTAGCCCTGCGCGTATTTCGTCCGCCGTGCTAGTTCCCAGCCCGCCGGAAACTGCAGATTCAGATCCACCCCTTCGATGTTTGCCTTCCAGCCGGAAGGAAACGGAATGTCCGGATAATTTTTTGCAATCTCGGCAGCAAGCGCATAGTATGGTCCTTCCGTCAAAAAGCCGTTTACCAGATCCACACCGTCCGGATTTACCATAGGTACCAGTTTTAATTCATACCGTGCAAAAAGTGTCTGTGCATCCGCTCCGTACAGGCGCTCCTTTTTGGAAAATGCATCCGCATACTCCTCCGCAAATTTCAAGAGTACCGGCGTGGTGATATTTTCATTTGCATGAAACGAGGCATTGTAAAATACCTGCGTCGCGCCAGAGCCAATGGAAAGCTGCTGCAGCGGCCGCCCCATCACACTTTTTCCAATAGAGGAACTGTGCAAAAACGGATACCGCGCGACAAGTCCCTCGATGATATACTCATTCAACAGAGAGCTGTATCGCACATTCGTTGGAACAACCGGAAAATCAAAAGGAATGACAAGCTCCGTGCCGATGGAAAGGCGATTAGCATCCACCTTGGGATTTGCTGTAAAAATCCTCTCTTCACGGGTACGATAGTATCCCGCCAATTTGTATAGCGTATCCCCCTTTACAACCGTATGTCTGGTATAGCCTTTCAGATAAGGAACAAGTCGCTCCCAGATTTCCTCCGTAACCTCACACCCCAATTCCCTGTTCGATAAAAAATCGCGAAGCGCCCGGCAGGTATCCTCCCCGAAAATTCCATCCACCGTTGTCGGATATCCCGCCCGGTTCAATGCCAGCTGCAGATATTCTGTCAGAATTCCATGTTCTCCCAGTCTGATTGTTTTCATAATCTTCCGTTTCCATGACTTTCTTATTATGATATGCAGAAATTAGCATCGTTGCGAAAAAAGTGGTTGAATTTTGATAAAAAAGGAGCTATAATATTTAAACACTTGATTTTCAACCAGGTATAGCAGGCGGCTGTATCTGGTTTTTTATTATATTTTTTTGGAGGTACAAAGGATGAAAATTACAGGTGCTTTTCTTATGAACAGTGTTCTTCTCGGAGTGGGGCTTGCTATGGATGCGTTTTCGGTATCACTGGCAAACGGATTAAATGAACCCCGGATGAAGAAGGGGAGAATGAGCCTCATAGCAGGTGTGTTTGCTGTATTTCAGGCGGCAATGCCAATGATCGGATGGATATGTGTTCACACCATTATGCAGTATTTCAAGATGTTCGAAAAGGCAATTCCCTGGATTGCACTGATATTGCTTTCGTATATTGGCGGCAAAATGCTGATTGAAGGGATCAAGGGCGGCGAACAGGAAGAAACCAGTGGAATCCTTAAAATGAGTACACTTTTGGTTCAGGGCGTGGCAACATCCATTGATGCATTGTCGGTTGGCTTTACGATAGCGGAGTACAATGTTCTGATGGCACTTCTATGTGCGGCAATTATTGCTGCGGTTACTTTTGTGATATGTATGATTGGTCTGAATCTGGGTAAGAAGTTCGGAACAAAATTTGCAGGTAAAGCCGGTATTTTAGGTGGAGTGATTCTGATTGGAATCGGAATTGAAATCTTTGTAACAGGAATTTTCTAAGTCGCTGTTTTTACGAACACTTTCTTCAATCAAACAGGATTTCATCCACTCCCACAAAGGAATATCCCTGTTCAAGCAGCTCATCAATCACCGCCAGTGCCGCGTCCACGGAGGATTGCGACGCATCATGGAACAGAATGATATTGCGGTCATCCACATTTTTCAATACGCGTGTAATGACCGTCCCTGTATCGGACGTATTCCAATCGCGGGGGTCCACATCCCACAGCACCTCTATCATTCCGGTCTTATCCCCCAGCTCCTTGCTCCATGCGCCGAACGGCGGCCGGATGTATGTGGGACAATATCCGGTTGCGGACTCGATAATCTCGTTCGTATGGCGGACTTCATATGCAATCTGTTCATAATCCAGACAACAGAGATTGACATGGGAATAAGTATGATTTCCAATCTCATGCCCCTCCGATGCCATCCGCGCGACGATGTCCGGATAAAGTTCTGCCTCACTTCCAATCACAAAAAAGGTTGCCTTCACATCCCGTTCCTTCAGTCCGTCCAACAACTTAGGTGTGTACAACGGATTTGGACCATCGTCGAATGTGATTGCAACCTTTTTATCCAGAATAACATTTTCCTCCCCGGTATTCTCCTGACTGACCGATATTTTAGCATACTGCCTTGCCGCAATATATGTTGCCAATACCACGGCCACTCCAATCCAGACCTGATACCGGCGGATAAACGATACTATTTTTCCCACATCTGCCTCCGGGCAGAATCTCTTACTGTCAGTTTATTCCATAGAAATCGCATATATACTTTTTATGTGTACTTTTACATCATACACAGTTGTTCAATTGCATGATCCGGCAAAATGCATCTGCCACGTTCCCGGATAAATGCTGCCCGCGCAGCTCCAACCGACAGGTTCGTCGCATATTCATCGGTAATCATGGACAGCCGGAGCACCTTATCTTCGGTGCAGTCAGTCAGGTCAGCAAGCAGATAATATTCCCCGCGATAGCGGTATAGGGAATTGTCCGGAATACAGTCTG
This sequence comes from Agathobacter sp., assembly GCA_045120755.1. GTDB lineage: Bacteria > Bacillota > Clostridia > Lachnospirales > Lachnospiraceae > Roseburia. Next base: position 4,286 of record JBGVFC010000066.1, read on the forward strand.
CCGGTACCTGCTTCGCATAGGTGCAGATGATATCCAGTGACGGGAAGGTAAACAGTGCAATGACCGCTTCCTCTTCTTCCTCCTCTGCCCCATTCCTGTGCCCCGAATCCCTGGTCTGTCTGCCTTCCAAGGCCGCCTGATTGGCCGCCTTTTTCAGTTCCTCCAACTTTTCATTCGTGATTGAGCTTAGAAGTCCGCCCACCAGATCCTTAATCTGTTCAGCGATTCCGCTCATAGGATAATCGGAAAATGTGAGTGAAAGTGTATGGTTCGAGAGAAAATCTGCCCGAACCGTTTTGATTCCCAACTCGAATTTTGTCTCAAACTCCTGCTCCGCACGGTCAAAAATCTGATTCATAAACTGCTGTGTGCGCGCACCATTCTGCAGGATATCCTCAATGGTAAATCCCATCTCTAAGATTTCCTCTTCCGAAATCACGCACTTAATCGTATGTTCGCCCAGACGTTCAAATTCCATACTACTCACCTGCTTTCATATTGCCAATTTTCTGTCGTATCCTCTGCAGCGCATTATCGATGGACTTAGGTGTTTTTTCCATCTTCTGTGCAATCTCCGTGTACGAAAGTCCATCCAGATACCTCGTAAGCACCTGCTGTTCCATGGTACTGAGTTCTTTCCACAGGTTCTGCCGAAATTCCTGCCAAATCTCCTGCTCGATGATCATGCGCTCCGGATTCTCCAACTCATTCCCCCCGCCGAGAAGCTCCTCTATCAGGCCTTCATTCTCGCCTTCGTCTGCGGAAAAAGATACATAACTGTTCAGCGGTGCATGCTTTTTGCGGTTGGAGGCGGTCAGTGCAGTGCACACCTGACGGTTCACACACACCTCTGCAAAATGTCCGAACATGCACCCCTGATCCTCCCGATAATCGCGGATTGCCTTAAACAATCCGATCATACCCTCCTGAATCAGATCCTCTGTCTCTCCACCGATTAAAAACATTGCATTTGCTCTCTTGCGGACGAGCGGTTTATATTTTTCCATAATATAATCCATCATATCATCCGCCTGCGAGGAATTCTGCCGAATCATCTGCACCAATTGTTCATCTGTATATTCATCATACTGCTTCAAGCCGGGTTATCCTTTCTGAATTCTCTGCCGAACAATCTCATATGCCAATACACCGGTCGCAACCGAAGCATTCAGGGAATCGATATCTCCCTTCATCGGTATGGATGCGACCATGTCACAATTCTGTTTTACCAGTTTGCTGACACCCTCACCCTCGTTGCCAATCACCAGACCGATTGGTCCGGTCAGGTTCAGGTCATACATGGAAGTGCCGCCCATATCCGCACATACGAACCACATACCGCGGTCTTTTAATTCCTTAATCGTATTCGTAAGGTTGGTAACCTTGGCTACCGGCGTATAATTAATTGCGCCTGCAGAGGTTTTTGCAACGGTTGCCGTCAGTCCGACCGCACGTCGCTTTGGTATAATAACGCCATGTGCGCCGCAAAGGTTTGCGGTACGAAGAATTGCCCCTAAATTATGTGGGTCTTCAATCCCATCCAGCAGAATCAGAAACGGCGGCTCATTCTTAGCCTCTGCCGCTTTCAGCATATCTTCCACCTCTGCATATGCGTAGGCCGCCGATACGGCGATTACGCCCTGATGCTTGCCTGTCTCCGACAACTGGTCTAACCGTTCCTTCTCCACGAACTGAATAATGGTGTCATGCTTTTTTGCCTCGCGCACAATGGTTCTGACCGGACCATCCGGACAGCCATCCAGCACATATAATTTGTCAATGGTCTTACCGGAACGAAATGCCTCAAGCACCGCATTTCTTCCCTCGATACGACTCTCGGAAGTTCCTTCAAACTGTACTTCTTTTTCCATGTGTTCTCCTCTATTCTTATAATAACAGTTCTGCAGCGCCATTCGCCTATATAGTTGGTTATACTATATCTTTAATTCCAACTTTTCTGCTGCCAGCTTCGTCAGCTCCACAATCCTTGCGAAGCGGTCTGTCAGATACAGATACCCCATCAATGCCTCAAAGCCGGTGGCCTTACGATAATCGGCAACCGACGCATTTTTCGCCGTCGTCACGGACTTCGCATTGCGCCCTCTCCGACAGACATCTGCCTCCTCCTCCGTCAGGACATCCTCAAGCACATCCAGCATGCATGCCTGTGTCTGCGCCTTGACGATATGACTGGTCTGATAGTGCAGCCGGTTCGGCGAGGTATTTCCTCTGCCGACAACGATGGTGCGGATAACCAGATCAAATACTCCGTCTCCAATATATGCCAGCGTCAGCGGCGAGTAGGTACGGATATCCTTCTCGCCAATGTCAAATTGTTCTCTGATATATGAATTCATCTTATTGTCCATTACACAAGCTCCCACACCGTGCCTTCTCTTGTGTCCTTGATTGCAACGCCTCTGGCAAGGAGGTCTTCACGGATTGCATCCGCTTTGGCAAAATCCCTCTCCTTCTTGGCTGCCGCGCGCTCCGCAATCTTCTCCTGAATGAATGCGGTCAGTTCCTCATCAGCCGCACCGGACTTTTCCTCCTTCATTGCCTGTGCCGCTCCTAAGAAATCCAGTGACAGCACCTGATCAAAATCTTCGATAAGTCTGCGCTTCGTCTTATCATTAGTATCGGCTTTTAAGAGATCATAGATAACCGTAATCGCCATAGAAGTATTCAAATCATTGCACAGGGCTTCCTCAAATTGTGCCCGGTACGCATCATATACGCTCTGTTCTACTTCTCCGTCCTCTCCAAGCTCTGCAATTTTCTTCACCAGCTTGTTGTATGCCTGCGTGATATTATCCAGCACTTCATAGGAAAATTCCAATGGCTTGCGGTAATGTGACTGCAGACAGAACATACGGTACACCAGCGGATTATAGCCCTTCTCCTCCAACAGGGAGACCGTCAGGAAATCCCCTTTGGATTTGCTCATCTTACCGGATTTATCGTTCAGATGGTGCACATGGAACCAGTAGTTGCACCACTTATGTCCCAGATATGCCTCCGACTGGGCTATCTCATTCGTGTGATGTGGGAAAATATTGTCCACACCGCCACAATGAATATCCATATATTCTCCCAGATGCTTCATACTGATGCAGGAGCACTCAATATGCCAGCCCGGATACCCAACGCCCCAAGGGCTATCCCATTTTAACGCCTGGTCCTCGAACTTGGATTTGGTGAACCACAAAACAAAGTCATTCTTGTTCTTCTTGTTCACATCCTCCTGCACATCCTCACGCACGCCGACCTGAAGCTGCTCCTTCTCTACCGCAGACGAGAATACAAAATAATCCTCCAATTTGCTCGTATCAAAATATACATTGCCTCCTGCCTGATAAGCATAACCCTTTTCCAGCAGAACTTCTATCATATGAATAAACTCTTCAATGCAGTTCGTTGCCGGCTCCACAACATCGGGACGCTTGATATTTAATTTGCGGCAATCCTCAAAAAACGCGTCTGTATAGAACTGTGCCACTTCCATGACGGTCTTGTGCTCGCGCTTCGCACCCTTTAACATCTTGTCTTCTCCCGTATCGGCGTCGCTTGAGAGGTGTCCCACATCGGTAATATTCATGACACGCTTCACATCATAACCGACAAACCGAAGCGATTTTTCCAACACATCCTCCATGATGTAACTTCTGAGATTGCCGATGTGCGCAAAATGATATACCGTCGGTCCGCAGGTGTACATTGCGATTTTACCATCTTCATTGGGTACTATCGTCTCTACCTCGCGGGTAAGAGTATTGTAAATCCGAAATTTGTTCTCCATTGTCCTATCCTTTCCTGATTGCCTATTTTTATCACTCTTATATAACTAACTGTTCCGTACCTGATTGTCTTCAGGCTGTTCTGAATAATTCCGCAGCTTCCTCTCATCCGTCGGATTCTCCATCATACAGGAGTTACACGGCGGCTGAAAATAATTCTCCATGTTCAAAAGCTGGTACTCCAGCTCCTGTACGCGCCTCAGCAGCTCATCCTCATGGATTTCGAGACTGCTCAGTTCTTCCAATACCGGATCCGGAAGATGTACCTGATCCAGTTCATCCTGCGGCAGACGCACATTGTCACGCTTCACCACTCGCCCCGGCACTCCCACCACGGTGGAATTCGGCGGAACCTCCTCCAACACAACGCTGCCCGCACCGATTTTGCTGTTATCTCCCACCTTGAAAGAACCAATCACCTTGGCTCCGGCACTGACCATGACATTGTTGCCAAGCGTCGGATGCCGCTTGCCCTGCTCCTTGCCGGTTCCGCCCAAAGTGACTCCCTGATAGAGCGTACAGTTATCTCCGATAATGGTCGTTTCACCGATGATGACACCAGTCCCGTGGTCGATAAACAGACCTTTGCCGATGGTTGCTCCCGGATGAATCTCGATTCCGGTTCTTCTGGCCGCCCTCTGCGATATCCATCTTGCCCAGAAATAATGTCCCTTCAAATACAACTTATGTGCTCTCCGGTAACTTAGCATCACCTTAAAACTCGGATACAAAAATACTTCCATATTCGAATGAATGGCCGGGTCACGCTCCCTGATAATTGCAATTTCTTCCTTTATATTGCGGATAAATCCCATGTTGCCAACTCCAATCAACTCACTTTTTCGATAAAAAATTATCCCTCTACTGTATAGTATGTGTAAAAAACAAAACGGACTATCCCATCTCCTAAGAGACGAAATAATCCGTGGTTCCACTCTTATTCCAAAACCGGCGCCAACCGGTTCTGCTCATCCGCGTAACGTGCGCTTACGGATACAGCTACCCGGACCTGCAATCCATCCGCTCACTGTACCGGCTCCCGGATGCACTTTCAAAGACCATAGATAAGAATTGCTTACAGCCAGTGACAATTCCTCTCTGCTATCTATTCCAAATCCTCTACTCTATCCGTTCGTAGCCTGTTACATATTGGTTAAAATAGCTATTCAGAACCGCACCAAATTCACAACGGTTCTGAATAGTTACTATTTAAGGACAGTTTATTCACAAATGGAATTTTTGTCAAGGTAAAAAATTATCCATTGCAGCCGCCGCACCCACTGCAGCCGCCTCCTACCGCCACACTGCTCTCATAGAATCCGGTCAGCAGACAGATTGCCTGTGCAGAGATTCCCTGCTCTGTTCCGGTAAATCCCAGACCTTCCTCCGTGGTTGCCTTGATGTTGACCTGGTCCGTCGAAATCTGAAGCGTCTGTGCAATATTCTGCTCCATCTGCTCAATATACGGGCGAAGCTTCGGCTTCTGCGCGATAATCGTTGCATCAATATTGTCGATGACATACCCCTTTTCCTCAAGCAGCTTACGGACATGCTCCAGCAGCTTCATACTTGAGATTCCTTTATATGCCGGGTCCGTATCCGGAAAATGCTTGCCGATATCTCCCAGTGCCGCTGCTCCAAGCAGGGCATCCATAATCGCATGTACCAGTACATCTGCATCCGAATGTCCCAAAAGTCCCAGCGTATGAGGAACCTCCACTCCTCCAAGAATCAGCTTGCGGTCTTCCACCAGCTTGTGCACATCATATCCCATTCCTATTCTCATCTTATATTCCTCGACTTTCTTATTCATACCTTTGTAACAGTTCAGCCCGCGCCATTCGCAATCTCGCCCTCCGGGCTTCAAAGCTTGTTCACACAAGCGGATTGCTCATAATCGGGCGCTTACCTCATAGCCAACCTTATGTGCTCATTCATGCAAGCATGATTCGCCCACTAAGTTGGCTATGGCTAAACTGTTACCCATTTTAAAGAAACTGCTACCGTCCGCTCCAAAAGAATCAGACATGTAGCAGTTTCATCATTAAATCACATTTCTATTATTTCATGTATAAATCATCTTATGCAAGTGCTGCCGTAATGATTGCCATGGAATATACCTCCGACGCATTACAGCCACGGGACAAATCATTAATCGGTGCGTTCAGTCCAAGCAGAATCGGACCATAGGCATCGAACTTGCCCATACGCTGTGCAATCTTGTATCCGATATTGCCGGCGTTGATATCCGGGAAAATAAAGGTATTGGCATATCCTGCCACTTCGGAGCCCGGACACTTGGTACGCGCTACCCGTGGAGATACCGCTGCATCAAACTGAAGCTCACCCTCGATTGGAAGCTCCGGATACTTCTCCTTCGCCTTGCGGCATGCGTTGCGCATCTTATCTACATCCTCGCCCTTGCCGGAACCGAGTGTGGAATAACTCAAAAATGCAAGCTTCGGATCTACTCCGAAAATCTTTGCACATGCTGCCGTCTCCCCTGCGATTTCAACCAGCTCATCCTCAGTCGGATGGATATTGATGGCACAGTCCGCCATTGCAAACACTTCGTTCTCACCGGTAGCTGCCGGACGAACCAGAATAAAGCAGGAAGATACAATCGAATTGCCCGGCTTGGTCTTAATCAGCTGCAATGCCGGACGAACCGTATCTGCGGTTGAATAGGTAGCGCCGCCAAGAAGCGCATCTGCAATCCCCATCTTGACAAGCATCGTTCCAAAATAATTTGCCTGGGACAAAATTTCTCTTGCCTGCTCCTTGGTAACGCCCTTGCTCTTGCGAAGCTCACAGAACAGGTCGATCATCTCATCCATCCGGTCAAAATTCTCCGGATCTGCAATCTCCGCACCACGGATATTAAAACCACTATCCTCTGCAGCCTTATAGATTCTGTCCGGATTACCAACCAGAATCGGATGTAAAAAGCTGCTTGCCAGCAAACGTGAGGATGCCTCCAGAATACGTGGATCCTCTCCTTCTGTTAAAACAATCTTCTTCGGAGATTTCTTCAAAATCTCAATCAACTGCCCAAAACCAAACATTTTTCTTCTCCTTCTCTATGTAAATATATTTGAATTCTTATTCGTAACAGTTCAGTTCGCGCCATTCGCAATCTCGCCCTCCGGGCTTCAAAGCTTGGTTATGGCTGAACTGTTATTTTATATTTTATACCTCTTTGCCCGAAAAAACAATGCAGTACCATGTTCAAATTTAAATACAAATACAAATCTCCTTTATACCCCTTCGAGCTGTTTTCTCCATACATAGCGCCCTGCTTTTCCCCCGACTACCACAATCGTTCCAAGCGCCACGCATGCCGCGGTCGGGTATTTTCCCATATCCACGACAGTGCTCAGCAGCAGAAAGCCCGCACACAGAATTGCCCATTCCGAAATCATTTTCCACGGATTAAACCGCTTCGCCTGACGCGCTTCTTCCATCAATTCCAGCACAAAGCACCATACATAGCTAATAAACATAACCACCGCAACCACCGCCGTAGCTGCCCCGGCAATCACAAACTGCGTAACCTCAAGCCCATATCCAAAAGCCGCTGCGACAACCAGCAGCAGAATTCCCATCCCCATAAATACAAATGGACTGATTCTTGCAATCATCCGCATAACAGAGTTTATCTTTCCCTTCATCATTGTACCTCACATATCGATTCTAACAATTTCTATAAGTCAATATCCAGTACCACCGGACAATGGTCGGAGCCAAAGACCTGTGTATGGATTTTTGCGTCGATAAGACGCTCCTTCAGGGCATCGGATGTCAAAAAATAGTCGATGCGCCACCCTGCGTTCTTCTCTCTTGCCTTGAAGCGGTAGGACCACCACGAATAGATACCTGTATCGTCCGGATAGAAGAACCGGAAGGTGTCAATAAAACCTGCCTCCAGCAATTCCGTCATCTTAGAGCGCTCCTCATCCGTAAATCCGGCATTGTGGTGATTGGAGGACGGATTTTTCAAATCAATCTCCTTGTGTGCTACGTTCATATCCCCTGTTACAATTACCGGCTTGTTCTCTGCCAGCCGGGTAAGATATGCCCGGAAATCATCCTCCCACTTCATACGGTAGTCCAGCCGCTCTAGCTGCTGCTTTGAATTCGGTGTGTAAACCGTGACGAAATAGTAATCCCCAAATTCCATAGTGATGACTCTGCCCTCATGGTCATGCTCGTCAATTCCAAGTCCGTAGGTCACCGCAAGCGGCTCCTCCTTCGTAAAAACGGCGGTCCCAGAATAGCCCTTTTTCTCTGCGTAATTCCAGTACGCATGGTAGCCCGGCTTGTCCCATTCCAATTGCCCTTCGGATACCTTTGTCTCCTGCAGGCAAAAAATATCTGCATCGATTTCATCAAAGAACTCCATAAATCCCTTGTTCAGACATGCACGAATGCCATTGACATTCCATGAAATCATCTTCTTTACTGCCATAATGCTGCTCTCCTAATCATGTATTTTCCTATTTCATTATGCCTCTTTTTGCGGATTCCTGCAACCACTAAACCACAAAGCCTCACCGGATGAATTTTCATCCATCCGATGAGGCTTCCATTTTGTAACAATTATGATTTTTCCAACTATGAAATTGCTTTAAATGCTTCATCCAGATCCTCGATGATATCGGCGATATTCTCCGTACCGATGGACAGACGGATGGTATTCGGCTTGATTCCCTGATCTAAGAGTTCTGCCTCATTGCACTCGGAATGCGTAGTCGATGCCGGATGAATGGCGAGGGATTTCACATCCGCTACATTGGCAAGAAGGGAGAACAGCTCCAGATTGTCGATAAACGCCTGCGCGGTCTTTGCATCCCCTTTGATTTCGAAGGTAAAAATTGAACCTCCTCCATTCGGGAAATACTTTTTATAGAGCTCCTGCTGGGTGGCATCTGTGGAAATGGATGGATGATTTACCTTCTCCACAAGCGGATGCTTGTTGAGATATTCCACTACCTTGAGTGCATTCTCCACATGGCGCTCTACACGAAGGGAGAGTGTCTCAAGTCCCTGCAGGAAGATAAATGCGTGAATCGGCGAGAGGGTTGCTCCGGTATCTCTTAAGAGGATGGCACGAATATAGGTGGCAAATGCCGCTGGTGCACAATCCTTTGCAAAACTTACTCCGTGGTAGGATACATTCGGCTCTACCAGCCAAGGCCATTTATCATTCTGTGTCCAGTCAAATTTTCCGCTGTCAATGATGACACCGCCGATTGTGGTTCCGTGTCCTCCGATAAATTTTGTTGCGGAATGAACAACAATATCTGCGCCATATTCAATCGGGCGAACCAGATAAGGTGTTGCAAATGTATTGTCTACGATGAGCGGAACACCATGCTTGTGGGCAATACCGGCGATTCTCTCGATATCTACCACCTCGGAATTCGGATTGCCAAGTGTCTCAATCTGTACTGCCTTGGTATTCTCCCTGATGGCTGCTTCAATTGCATCATAATCAAATGGGTCCACGAAGGTTGCCTCGATTCCGTAATCCGGAAGTGTATGCGCAAGCAGGTTGTAGGTTCCTCCGTAGATATTCTTCGCTGCTACGATGTGGTCACCTGCATGTGCCACCGTCTGAAATGCGTAGGTCAGTGCTGCTGCTCCTGAACCAACTGCCAGTGCTGCCACGCCGCCTTCTAATGCTGCGATGCGCTCCTCAAAGGTTCCCTGTGTCGGGTTCGTAAGTCTTCCATAAATATTGCCGGCATCTTTTAAGCCAAATCTGTCTGCCGCGTGCTGGCTGTTGTGAAATACATAGGAGGAAGTCAGGTAAATCGGAACCGCTCTTGCATCAGTAACCGGATCCGGATTCTCCTGTCCTACATGTAACTGCTTTGTCTCAAATTTGAATTCTCTCTCTTTGCGTGTTTTCTTAGCCATAATTATAATCTCCTTTTCTCATTCCTAATTGGTATTGTTCTGTGTTGAAAGGTATCATTTCCTTAACCTGAAGCAATCATAACATGAAGACCGAAAACGCGCTAATCTATATTCATAATGGCTGGCTATAAGGTAAATTTATAGCCAGCCACATCTTTATAAACTCTCTTCTATTTTTTCTTTTATCAGTTGAAGCAGCTTTGTATCCCGCCTGATCATGATTTCATCGAAATAATCTTCCGTACTATACCTTGCGTTGACGCGAATTGCCTCATCCAGATATACGAACTGAAGCACAAATCCCGCCTTTTCTTCATAATCATCCAGATTCTGTTCTGCAATCCGGCTTTCTACCCTGCAGGTATAATAGAAATTCTCCTGCTCAAAAATCGTGTGCGGCGCGACAATGCTTTTTTGGCGCCGCAGCACACTTCCGAATTCCTCAATGGAATCCGGGATAACGATTAAGCCGGTTTCCTCCCGCACCTCGCGAATCAGCGCTTCTTTTTTATCTTCGCCTTCGCGGATTCCGCCGCCGGGAAATTTATAATATTTTTCTATCTGACTATAAACCAGCGCAATCCTTCCGCAATCATCGAAAATAATCCCTCTCGCCGATGGTCTGCGAAAAACGCTGTCTCCAGCTTCATAGTCATGCAAATCCATTTCAAATAATTGTTCCACTGTTCCCTCCTATGTGCCCGATACGTTGGTTCCATAATATCTCCCACGAAGCCTTCCATATCTTCCTTCACCTGACAAATCAGCTCCTTAGGGCTGCCGTTTGGGTTCTTATTCAGAGCTGTCAAAAGCCGGTCTGTCCCGAACAGATTCTCCCCGCTGTCCATTGCCTCCGCTACACCATCCGTGTACAGGTACAGGGTACTGCCCGGCTCAAGCTGCAGTTCATACTCCTCATACGGCATATCCTCAATCTCTGCCAGCACAAAGTCATGCTCATCCATAAGCAGTGCAAACTTCCCGTCCGCACCCTTTACTGCCGGATATTCGTGTCCTGCATTGCCAGCAAGAATTTTTCCGGTTGATATCTCCAGAATGCCGAGCCAGACGGTGACAAACATCTGTGCCTTATTATTCTCACAAAGCTGGGTGTTCACGATTTCGAGTGTCTGCTTCGGGGAGGTTCCCTGTAAGGTCTGCTCCATATCCATCTTCGGTGAGGCAATCACATTTCCCTGTTGATCCAGCAGGAAGGCATAGATATCCTCATCGGAATCCATCGAGATAATCGAACCGGTCATATGGCTGATACGGATATCCATAGCGACCACACCTGCCAGACTGCCCTTCTCATCATAAAATGGCGCCGCACAGCTCATCATCATTCCCTGTCCGAACTGATCCATATAAGTCTCTGTAAAAATCACCTCTCCCGCTTCCTTCGCCTGCTGATACCATACCGACTGGAAATAATCATAATAATCTTCCCCTTCTCCGGTATCTTTCCTATCCGAATAGGTGTCATAACAGACCAGTACGCCGCTTTCCGTGCCAAAATAAATGTTCTCCACCGTATTCCCATTGGATTCCATCACCGCCTGAAATACCGTACCGGCGTTGGCAAGAAGCTCCATCTCCTCCTGCACATCCGCAAACGAAACTGACTCATTGGCTAAAATGCGCTGTAGTACAAGCTGCCCCGCATTCTCTTTATCCGGCGGAAGCACCTCGACACCGGAATGGGATTCCTGACTTGTATAAAGCTCTGACAAAAAGCCGGAAAATTCATTCACATAACCGGAAATCCGCATGAACTTCGCATCTGCCAGCTGCGATTTGCTCTGTGCCAGATAGAGCAGGTTCTCCTGCATCTGGTCAAGCATTGCCTCCGC
>JBGVFC010000067.1:0-25148 GCA_045120755.1 Agathobacter sp.
GGCCAACCTGACCGGATTTTTTACCAATCCGAATACACTCGGAACCCTGTGTTACAGCTTTGCGCTGGCTTTTACAAGTACGCTTGTCTGCCTTTTGCTTGCCTATCCGGTGGCATATATTCTGGCAGCGAGCAAGTGGAAGTCCAAAGGCGTTATTTTGATGATATTCGTCATGCCGATGTGGATTAATTTTACACTCAGGACGACGGCTTTGAAGGAAATTCTAAATCTGCTGGAGGGTAATCTGGCAAGCTACCCGTTCCTTAATTCCGTTATTGGCATGACCTATGATTTTCTGCCGTTTATGATACTTCCGCTGTACACGACTCTGACCAAGATGGACAAGAGCCTGATTGAAGCGGCACAGGATTTGGGTGCCGGAAGTGTCCATATCTTCTGCAAGATTATACTTCCGCTTTCGATTCCAGGAATCATAAGCGGTATTTCGATGGTATTTCTTCCGGCAATGACCAACTATGTTGTGTTGGATATGCTCTATAACAGCACTTATATCATGGGAAGCCTTATCGGAAGTTATTTCTCGGCATACGACTGGCACAATGGTTCGATGATTGCACTTGTTCTGCTTTTGATTATCTGTGTGTTTACACTGCTGACAAACGGAACGGAGCAGGAAAATAACAGAGGAGGTGCGCTGCTATGAAAAAACAGTTTGGCGGAATCGCATTTCTGGCGCTGGTGCTGTTGTTCATGTATGCACCGATTCTGATTCTGGCAGTATATAGTTTTACGGATACCGCAAATATCGGCACCGTAGGGAATTTTTCACTTCAAAATTATGTGACGCTTTTTACAACACCGGAGCTGGCTGACATGATTGCCGGTTCCCTGCTTTTGGCACTGGGAAGTGCGCTGCTTGCAACCGTCCTCGGAACGATGGGGGCTATCGGCGCCTTCTATTCCAAAAAGCGCGTGCAGGGACTTATGGGAACCGTGAATCAGGTTCCGGTTGTCAATGCGGATGTTGTGACCGGATTTTCCATCTGTATCCTTCTGGTGGTGGTGTTTGGCATGAGCAAGGATACTTACATTCCGCTGGTTGCGGGGCATGTGACCTTGTCGGCACCGTTTGTGTATCTGTCCGTGATGCCGAAGTTAAAGCAGATGGACCCGAGTCTGTATGAGGCGGCTTTGGATTTGGGGGCTTCACCGGCATATGCGCTGCGCAAGATTATTTTTCCGCAGATTGCATCAGGCGTCGTCTCCGGCTTTGTGCTGGCAATTACCCTGTCGCTCGATGATTATTTTATTGCGACGTACACCAAGCCGGCGACCTTTGATACCATCAGTACCTATGTGGTCAATGCAACCAAGGGTGCGCAGACGGAGGTCAGAACGGCATTGTGGGCATTGTCTGCCATCATATTCTTATTGGTTCTTGCACTTGCACTTGCTATGAGCGTAGCCGGCAACCGCAAGCAGGACGCGAAAAGGCAGGTGGACTGATATGAGAGACAGCAAAATGTTAGGAAGAATAAAAATCCCATGTATGGGGCTTCTTGCGGCAGTAATTGTTCTGGGAAGCATGTCTCCGGCTGCCGCGTCAGCTACTGTGGTAAGTGCAGCAACGGAAGATGATGTCATTACACTGCGCGTATGCAATTGGGAGGAGTACATAGACTTAGGTGGCTGGGATGAATCTGAGACGATTGACCTGGAGAGCGGAGATATCATTGGTGTCAATGCAATGTATGACGATTTCGAGGAATGGTATTACGAGACCTACGGACAGCGTGTGCAGGTGGAATACAGCTGCTTTGGAACGAATGAGGATTTGTACAATATGCTGACACTGGGGGATGAATATGACCTTGTATGTCCCTCGGAATACATGATTATGAAGCTGATGGCGGAAGGCTGGCTGGAACCTTATTCGGAGGATTTCTTTGATGAGGATGTCAGTGAGAATTACTATATCCGCGGGGTATCGCCTTTTATCCGGGAGACCTTTGAGAACAACGAAATCGGAGGAGAACCGTGGGCGAAATATGCTGCCGGATATATGTGGGGAGTAACAGGAATCCTGTACAATCCGGATGAACTGACGAAGGAAGAGGCTTCTACCTGGAAGGTCATTGACAATGAAAAATTTAAGCAGCAGGTGACCATCAAGGATAATGTCCGGGATGCTCTTTTTGCAGCGGTAGGGGCCATGAAATCCGACCTGCTGACTTCAGAAGAATTTTTAAATGCCCCGGATTATCATGAGAATCTGGTTGCAGAGATGAATGATGTATCACCGGAGACCATCGAGGAGGCAAGAACCTATCTACAGGATGTCAAGAATAACGTCTACTCCTTTGAGACGGACAGCGGCAAGGCGGATATGGTGACCGGCAAAGTGCTTGCAAGTTACCAGTGGTCGGGCGATGCTGTCTATGCGATGGACCAGGCAGAGGAAGATGATTATATGCTGAATTTTGCAGTCCCGGTGGAGAGCACGAATCTGTATTTTGACGGATGGGTGATGCTAAAAAAAGGACTGGCCTCGGATGCAAGAAAACAGCATGCGGCAGAAGCGTTTGTCAATTTCCTCTCCATGCCGGAGAATGTGGTCCGCAATATGTATTATATCGGCTATACCTCTGTCATTGCAGGCGGAGACAGTGATGTGGTGTTTGAATATGCAGACTGGTGTTATTCGGCGGAGGATGAGACAGACACCGTTGCGTATCCGCTGGGATATTTTTTCTCGGGTGATAACGCGGATGAGGACTATGTTCTGACGGTTGACAGAGAGCAGTTAGAGCGGCAGATGGCGGCGCAGTATCCATCCCTGGAGACGATGGAGAAAAGTGCAATCATGCAGTATTTTGATGAGCAGGAGAATGCGGCAATTAACCAGATGTGGATTGATGTGCGCTGCCTGGATATCCGGAAGATTCCGGTATGGGCATGGGGGATTGCTGTGATTATAATTCTTCTTTTGCTTGTCATATGGAAGAAGGGCAGGAAATATACTGTGTAAAGAAGCGGTGTTTTGTGTTCAAAATGCAGTAAATTAGGAAGTTTTTGCACGAAAATTTGGTAATAAGTGGAAAATTGTGAAGATTTGTTTTGCATTGGGGAAAAACAATGATATAATGGTAATGATATGGCAAGACTTAAAGGTCAGGCAATTGATGAATATATACCGAATAAGGAGGTACATGAAATGACTTATGAAGAGTTGGTACAGAAGGTAAGAGACGCTTTTGCAGGAGCAGATGCAAGCCAGATTTCAGAACATGTGGCAATCCAGTTCAACGTATACGGAGAGGGCGAAGGCGCTTTCTATTTGGAGATTGCCGGAGGAAAGGTTGCTATTGAGCCGTTTGAGTATTATGACAGAGATGTGATTGTTTATACCCCGGCTGCAGCATTGGTAGACATTGCAGATGGTAAGATTGATTTTATTGAGGCATATTCTTCAGGACGTATCAGCGCAGAAGGCAACTTAGGTAAGGCTGCATTACTGCAGAACATCAAGTTCGAGAAGAAGGAAGCCAAGAAGGCAACTGCCAAGGCAGAGAAGCCGGCAGCAAAGACCACGAAGAAGGCCACTGAGAAGAAAGCTGCACCGAAGGCAGCAGCCAAGAAAGCAGCACCGAAGAAGGCGGCAGTGAAGGCAGCAGAGGTAAAGCCGGAAGCTCCAAAGGCAGAAGTTAAGAAGGAAGAGCCAAAGGCAGCAGCAAAGCCGGAAGTTAAGACCGAAGCACCGAAGGCAGCAGCAAAGCCGGAAGTTAAGGCAGAGGCACCGAAGGCAGCAGTTAAGCCGGCAGCAAAGACTGTTAAATAGTTAAAAATATGATGTTTCAGAGATTCTCCCGAAGGGTATTCTTCGGGAGTTTTTTGATAATAATGTGACTATTCAGAACCCGTGTGAATTTGATAGACTGATTCGTCGCATTTATGCGTAAGAGGCAGTTTATCAAATTCGCAAGGTGGCTCGAATAGAGTCACCGCCCCGCACATGAGCATTTTTAGTCCCATAGGGACGGGAAAGCACGCGGATGCGTGCGGAAATGCGAATGTAGGGAGGGTTCTGAAATATTTACAGATGAACAGGAGTAATTATTTTTATGAAGTATACGACGAAGAATGAGTGGGAACATTTTGAATATCAGGATGCACACATTTCAGAGGTACAGCTTGCAGCAGGCTTTTTCCGCATTTTACTGGATGGTGTGGTGATTCTGCCGGAAAATTCTGCGAACAGGGATATTCGCAGGATGCGTGCCAATGAGTTGTTGTTTCGTGTGGAGGGCGGCGAGGTGCTCTCCTTCACACAGGAGGGCTACAAGGTCTATGATGCGGACGGAAAGCTGCAGCGGCAGTATGAGGATACTTTGTTAGATGCGTCACAGTACGAAGATGCTGCAAAGCAGCTTGCAGATGGTTATGTGTATTCACTTGAGCGGAGGGAATCGGAAGATGGCTATGTGTACACCTTTGTTCTTGATGGCACAGACGAACACACCTATGATCTGGTTGTGCGTGGAAGGGCAGATGTACAGGAATGGGATCGGTTTTTGAATCTGGAGTAGCAAAAAGCAGAGTTATTTTTCATATAGATGTCAACAGTGCTTTTTTGTCATGGGAGGCAGTACAGAGACTGAAGGAGGGCGTGACGGTAGACCTGCGGGAGATTCCTTCGGCGGTTGGCGGAGATATCGCGACGAGACATGGTGTGATTCTTGCCAAATCCATTCCGGCGAAGAAATACCATATCACCACCGGGGAGCCGGTCGTCGACGCGCTCCGCAAGTGTCCGGGTCTGGTTCTTGTGGAGCCGCATCATGAGATGTATCGCGAACAGTCACGCGCATTCATGGCAATTCTGGAGCAATATTCGGATGTGATTGAGAAATTTTCCGTGGATGAGGCATTTGTGGATATGACCGGAACGAAAAGACTGTTCGGGGAACCGGTTGAGGCCGCATACCGCATCAAGGACCAGATACACAGGGAGCTTGGGTTTACGGTCAATGTTGGGATTTCCTCCAACAAGCTGCTGGCGAAGATGGCGAGCGATTTCAAGAAGCCGGACAGGGTGCATACACTGTTTTTGGAGGAAATTGAAAGCAAGATGTGGCCGCTTCCGGTCGGTGATCTGTTTTCCGTGGGCAAAGCGGCAGAAAAAAAGCTGCGCTCCATGGGAATAAGGACTATTGGAGAACTGGCACAGACCGACAGGCAGGTGCTTGTCTCCAATTTTAAAAAGCAGGGAGATGTCTTGTGGCGGTATGCCAATGGAATGGATGATTCGAGTGTGGAGCCGGTCCGTCCGGATAATAAGGGTTATGGAAATTCGGTGACAGTCTCTTATGATGTGACGGAGGAGAGGGAGGCAAAGACGATTTTGCTACAATTGACAGAGAAGGTCTGTCAGCGTCTGCGCAAAGATGATGTGAAGGTGGAGTCCGTCAGTGTGCAGTTTCGGTTCAACGACCTCACACGGGCATCCCATCAATGTGTACTTGTGTCGGCGACAAATATCACGCAGGAGATTTATCAGACGGTATGCCGGCTGTTCGATGAAAAGTGGGACGGCACGCCAATCCGTCTGCTCGGGGTACAGACGACGAAGGTGTCCAGGACAGGTACCGGGCGGCAGATGTCCCTGTTTGACGATACGGATTATGAGAAGCTGGAAAAAATCGACAAGGCGATGGATTCCATCCGGGACAGATTCGGCAGGGATGCCGTGTATCGCGCTTCCACCAAGGTGTAACTATAGTTCAGCCCGCGCCATTCGCAATCTCGCCCTTTGGGCTTCAAAGCTTGCTCGCGCAAGCGGATTGCTCATAATCGGGCGCTCCGCTCATAACCAACTTCATGTGCTCATTCATGCGAGCATGATTCGCCCATGCAATTGGTTATGGCTGAACTGTTACAAAATTTCATCGATCATCATAGGATTCTTAATTGAACAATTGAAAATCCTATGTTACACTTAAAAATATGGTGATTGAATTTTGTATGGGGAAGGAATCGGGACTATGAATGATTACGAGAAGGAACATTTAGCAAGGCTTCGGAAAGCGAATGCTGAGTGCACGCTTTTTTTGAAGCGCAAGGATGATTTTCCGATAAAAGAGCCATGTGAGGTGGCTCTGTACGGGAATGGTGCAAGACATACGATAAAGGGTGGAACCGGTTCGGGAGAGGTCAATTCGAGAGTATTTACCTCTGCACTTCGGGGACTCAAGGAAGCCGGATTCAAGGTCACAACCATGGAGTGGCTGGATGCGTATGACGGAATCCGGAAGTCCGCGCAGCAGGCGTTTGTGCTGGAGAATAAGAGGCGCGCAAAAGAGAAGCATAAGCTGGCAGCCATAGAAGCAATGGGCGCTGTGATGCCGGAGCCGGACTATGATATTCCAATCAAAAAGATGTGCGATATGGCAATTTATGTGCTTGCGAGAGTCTCAGGGGAGGGCAGTGACCGTCTGCCGCAGCAGGGGGATGTGTTCCTGACGGATACGGAGACGCGTGATATCCTAAAGCTACAGGAGATGTATCCGAAGTTTCTGCTGGTACTGAATGTGTGCGGACCGGTGGATTTGTCCACGGTGGGTGACAAGGTGGACAATATTCTTCTTCTCTCCCAACTCGGGGTTGAGACAGGAGCCGTTCTGGCAGACCTGATATTAGGCAGGAGTTATCCTTCCGGCAAGCTGGCAACAACCTGGGCGGATTGGAACGATTACTGCAATGTGGGGGATTTTGGCACGGAGGATGATACCCGGTATGTAGAGGGAATCTATGTGGGATACCGCTATTTTGACAGTATTGGCAAGAAGGCGCGTTTTCCGTTTGGTTTCGGTCTTGGATATACCACTTTTGCGGTACACGCAGAGGATGTCACAGCAGAGAAGGAGAATATCCGCGTCCGTGCGTCTGTGGAGAATACAGGAAGTTTTGCGGGCAGGGAAGTGGTACAGCTTTATTTGTCGTGTCCGCAGGGAAAGCTCGACCAGCCGTATCAGCAGCTCGTTGGTTTTGCCAAGACGGAGGAATTGCAGGCGGGTGAGTCTGCCACAATCCATATCGAATTTAAGATGTCTGATGCGGCTTCCTATGATTCGGAGAAGAGCAGATATATTTTGGATTCCGGAGAGTATATTCTGCGCCTCGGCAGCAGCAGTACGGCGACAGAGCCGGTGGCTGTGATTAAGCTGGAAGAGAAGGTCATCGTCCGCAAGGTAAGAAAGCTGCGCGATGTGACGAATTTTACGGATTGGAAACCGGAATCGCCGGTGACGGATGCCGGTAAGGAGAACCCGGAAGCTGATGGCAAAGAGAAGTCAGCAGATACCACAGTACAGATTTCTCTGACGCCGGATGATTTTTCTATGACCACGGTTATCTATGACAGGGAATGTGAGATTGACCCGGTGGTGCAGACGCTTTCCGAGGAGGAGCTTGTCTGTGCGGGAATCGGTGCCTATGATTCGCGAGGCATGATTGCAAGTGTGATTGGAGAATCAGGCAGGACGGTAGCGGGAGCGGCAGGAGAGACGACTGGCCTGCTCCATGAAAAAGGCTTTCCGACTGTTGTCATGGCGGATGGACCGGCTGGACTTCGGCTTGCGAGACTTGCGTATAACGATGCGAAGGGTGCTCACAGCTATGGACCGAATTCCATTTCCGGCATAGATGATTATTTACCAAAATTTATCCGCAAATGGAAGAACCGTCAGCCGAAGATGAAGCCGGGAATGGTGGTGAAGGAGCAGTACGCGACCGCACTTCCGATTGGTACAGCCATCGCGCAGAGTTTTAACACAGATTATGCGAAGATGTGCGGTGATATTGTCGGAGATGAGATGGAGAGATTCGGCATTCATCTGTGGCTTGCACCGGCGCTTAATATCCAGCGCAGTATCCTGTGCGGAAGGAATTTTGAATATTATTCGGAGGACCCGTTTGTAAGCGGAGTGATGGCGGCTGCCATTACGGACGGTGTGCAGGAGCATCCGGGATGCGGAACGGTCATCAAGCATTTCGCGGCGAATAACCAGGAGACCAACCGCTATAACAATAACAGTATGGTAAGTGAGCGGGCACTTCGCGAAATCTATCTGCGGGGCTTTGAAATCTGCCTGTCGCATGCAAAGCCGTGTGCTGTCATGACGTCCTACAATCTGCTGAACGGAACACATACCTCGGAGCGGAGGGATTTGATTGAGGATGTACTAAGAAGCGAGTTTGGCTTTGACGGTGTCGTTATGACAGACTGGATTACCGGAGGGCGCATGCTCTATGACAGTGTACAGTATCCGATGCCGGATGCCGGAAGAGTGGCGAAGGCAGGTGGCGATTTGTTCATGCCGGGAAGCAAGGCTGATTACAAGAGATGCCTTAGCATGGTTCGCAGTGGACATCTGGGAAGAAAGCAGCTTGAAATCAACGCAACGCGGATTCGGCGTATGGCGCGGAAGCTGGCTATAAAAGAACAACAGTAATTATGGACTAGAGGGGATTAGAAGATATGAAAATCGGATTTGATAATGATAAGTACCTGAAAATGCAGTCGGAGCACATCAGGGAGCGCATCGCGCAGTTTGACAATAAGCTTTATCTGGAATTCGGAGGCAAGCTGTTTGATGATTACCATGCTTCCAGAGTGCTTCCGGGATTTTTGCCGGATTCAAAGCTTCAGATGCTGCTGCAGCTTAAGGAACAGGCGGAAATTGTTATCGTAGTGAATGCGGAGGATCTTGAGAGCGGAAAAATCCGCGGGGATTACGGCATTACCTATGATATGGATACCCTGCGGCTGATTGATGCGTTTACCGGAGTGGGACTGTATGTATCCAGTGTATGTCTGACCAAATATGCGGCACAGCCACAGGCACAGAATTTTGAGCGGAGACTGGCAGACATGGGCATCCGCTCTTACCGTCATTATCGAATTCCGGGATATCCGAATGATGTGGCGCGCATCGTCAGCGATGAAGGGTATGGACACAATGATTATATCGAGACTTCCAGACCGCTTGTGATTATCACTGCGCCGGGACCGGGCAGCGGCAAGATGGCAACCTGTCTGTCCCAGCTCTATCATGAGTACAAGAGGGGAATCAAGGCGGGATACGCAAAGTTTGAGACCTTCCCAATCTGGAACATTCCGCTCAAGCATCCGGTGAACCTCGCATACGAGGCGGCAACCGCAGACCTGAACGATTTGAATATGATTGATCCGTTCCATCTGGAAGCATACGGAGTAACTACGGTCAACTACAACCGGGATGTTGAGATTTTTCCGGTGTTGAAGAAAACCTTTGAGATGATATCCGGAGAGAGCCTCTACAAGTCCCCGACAGATATGGGCGTAAATATGGCAGGCAACTGTATCATAGATGATGAAGCCTGCTGTGAGGCTTCCAGACAGGAGATTCTCCGCCGTTATTATCATGCCCTGTGCCAGAAGAAGATTCACGGGGAATCCAAGGATGATTTGTACAAGCTGGAGCTTTTGATGAATCAGGCAAAGACCTCCACGGATGACCGCAAGGTGGCAAAAGCTGCTATGGACAGGGAACAGGAGACCGGACATCCGGCTATGGCAATTGAACTGACAGACGGAAGAATTATTACGGGCAAGACCGGTGACCTGCTGGGAGCCGCTTCCGCAGCGCTTTTGAATGCGCTCAAGGTGCTTGCGGGCATTGAGAAGGAAAAATATCTGGTGGCTGCGGATGCAATCACACCGATTCAGACCTTAAAGACCGAGTATCTGGGAAGCTGTAATCCAAGACTTCACACAGATGAAATTCTGATTGCACTGTCGGCATCCGCATCCTCGGATGAGCTTGCTGCGCTTGCACTCAGCCAGCTTCCGAAGCTGAAGGGGTGCGATGCACATTCCACCGTTATCCTGTCTTCCGTAGATAGCGATCTGTTGCGCAAACTTGGCATCCAGTTGACCTGCGAACCAAAATACGAGGAAGAAGAGCGGCTGTATCACAAGAACTAAAATTCATTCTCCTCTTGCTATTTGATTAGGAAAGCGATATCATAATGATATCAAATAAAATCAAAGGGGGAGATATTATGACAGAGAAAATCTATACCACCAGAAAAAACGGAATGGGAGCATTGCTGCTTACAATACTTGCTATGCTTGCAGGCATTGCACTTACTATTGTAGGAGGAATTTTCATGGACAAGGGGCAGATGCCGGTCGGAGTGCCGGTGTTTGTTGTCGGCATCATCATCGTATGTGTTGGATGGATTCCTTTTTGTGGATTGAGGGTAATTAAGCCGCAGGAAGCGGTTGTACTTACTCTGTTTGGCGAGTATAAGGGAAGTATTCGGGAAGAGGGATTCTATTTTGTGAATCCGTTCTGTGTGGCAGTCAATCCGGCTGCAACGACCAAGCTGGCACAGAGCGGTGATTCCGACAGTGCAAACAGTGCACTGAAAATATCTGCAAATGGAACCTCTGCTTCTGTGCAGTCTGTCTCTAAGAATATTTCGCTGAAGGCGATGACACTGAATAATGGAAGACAGAAGATCAATGATTGTCTTGGCAATCCGGTTGAAATCGGAATTGCGGTTATCTGGAGAGTGACGGACACCGCAAAGGCGGTATTCAATGTAGATAATTACAAGGAATATCTTTCGCTTCAGTGCGATTCCGCACTTCGCAATATTGTGCGCGTATATCCGTATGATGTGGCACAGGGCGTTGACACCACAGGTGATGGCAATGCCGATGAGGGAAGCCTTCGCGGTTCTGCAGAGGTGGTTGCGCAGAGAATCAAAGAGGAAATCCAGTCCAAGGTTACAGATGCCGGTCTTGAGATTATCGAGGCGAGAATTACCTATTTGGCATACGCGCCGGAAATTGCTTCCGTTATGCTTCAGAGGCAGCAGGCATCTGCCATTATTGACGCAAGAAAAATGATTGTAGATGGCGCAGTTGGTATGGTAGAGATGGCTTTGGAAAAGTTAAACGAAAAGCAGCTTGTGGAACTCGATGAAGAGCGAAAGGCAGCAATGGTTTCTAATCTGCTCGTGGTATTATGCGGCAATCACGATGCACAACCTGTTGTCAATTCGGGAAGTCTGTACTAATGGCTGAAAAAAAACAGGTTCCGTTACGTCTGTCTGAAAAACTATATGCTGATATTGCCGCCTGGGCAGAAGATGATTTCAGATCCGTCAATGGACAGATTGAATATCTGCTTACCGAATGTGTACGCTACCGGAAAAAGAAAAGCCGGTGCGACAATGAGGAAGACGAGGTATAAGAGTAAAATGATAAAAGGAATCCGACCGGAGGGAGAGTAGCAATCCCGCCCGCGAGGGTTCCTTTTTGTTGAATATGAAACAATATGAAGCAATAGTTCAGCCCGTACTTGTGGAAAATGGCAAAATATTATATAATATAACAACATAAATGAAGTTTCGTATATGGAGAAGGGAAAGACATATGGTAATATTTTTGACAAGCAGCTTTGTTGAATATCAGCCGAAGAACGCGTATGTTCCCACACCACTTAACACGGCGAATGGATTTGGGGATAATCTGCGAAGGTACTGGATGGACAATGCACATTTTCTGGTTTTTGCGAATGATCCTTCGGATGGGGAGACGGCAGATCATGTCACACAGGAGATGTATGATGCTTTTTCGATGGCGGGATTTACCATTGGAGAGATAAAATGCTTTGATAACAGAGCAGTAGAACAATATCGAAGAAAGAGGAACTGCGATTTTGATGCGGCAGCCGAAGGAGCGCTTCGGGAAGCCATGGAGTGGGCGGATGTCTTTTATCTTGCGGGCGGACATGGACCGACGGAGAATGCCTTTATGAAAAAATGCCGGCTTAAGGAGTTTTTGCATGAGCCGGAGATTTTTGATGGTATTTTTATCGGACTGAGTGCAGGTTCTCTCAATGCTGCGGAGGAGGTATATCTCATACCGGAGCTTCCGGGAGAGAGCATTGATCCGGATTTTGTGCGGTTTACGGATGGTCTTGGACTTACCTCTATCAATATGGTCCCACATATAGATTATGAGAAGACAGTCATTTTGGACGGACGGAAGCTGATTGATGAGATTGTGGCAAAGGACAGCTTTGGCAGAAAATTTTATCTGATTACGGATGGCAGTTATTTTATGATACGCAATGGCATCACAGAGTTTTTCGGGGAAGGGATGATTATGGAGGATGGAATTACCCGTCCGCTCCAACCGGGGATTATACTTTCCGATGACCGCAGACTGCGGAAGGCAGGACCGGACTGCTGGAAGGAGTATGCCGGAATATTCCGGACCATCACATCCGATTATTATGACTGGGTGCTCGAACTGGATTCAAAGAGCGGGCAGATTGAATTTTTCCATATCAGTTCCTTTATGCTGGAACATGGCATTGTTCCGGTGAATATTGATTCCTTTGAGGAACTGAACCGGATATTTACGGAAAAGCTTGTGGTGGAAGAAGAGAAGCCAACCGTATTGGAGATGACACAGATAGCTGTTATTCTGGATGAAGTAAAAGATAAAGGCGGTTATGTCCGGACGTTACATATTGATAATGGAGACGGTGTGCGGGCGGAGAATCTGCGCGTCGGTATGATAGAAGGCAGCACCGGAAGGCTTCTTGTGTGCCTTACGGATATTTCCATGGTGCTTGACCATGACTGGATGACGGATGAATACTCGCGTTCCGGATTTATCGACAAGGCAGAGCGGCTGCTTAAGAATCCGCAGTATGCCGAAGGATATTCTGTCGTATATACCAATATTCAGGGATTTAAGGCAGTAAATGATCTGCTGGGGACCCGAAGCGGGGATATTGTGATTTTTCGGGAGAGGGATGCCCTTGTCAGAGAGCTGGATCCGGTCCTGATTGGCAGGTTTGAGAGTGACCATTTTGTATTGATAACCAAAACATCGAATCTGACGGAGGAGAGACTGGACAGGCTGTGCCACAGAAATTATGTGGAAGGCTCCAAGCAGATACCGATTCTGATTCGGTGCGGCATCTACCATATCAAGGATACCTCCAGAAAAATACAGTATATGCTGGATCAGGCGAAGCTTGCGGAGAAATCCATCTCTGCGGACCACGGAGTTGCTTATGCGGTATGTGATGAGCAGATGAGCCGTGACTACGTGACCAGAAGACTGTTGGTTTCGGAAATTGACAGTGCGCTCGAACGCGGAGAGTTTGAGACTTATTATCAGCCTGTGGTAGATGCAAAAACAGGTGAAATTGTCAGCGCGGAAGCGTTAATCCGGTGGAAGCATCACAAGAGAGGAATGCTCTCTCCGGGTGTGTTTGTTCCGATTTTTGAAAAAGAGGGATTGATTACCAAAATTGACAGCTTCATGGTTGGCCGTGTATTACAGTTCAACCGGGACAGAATCAGCCGTGGACAGAAGACGGTTCCGTGTGCAGTAAATCTTTCGCGGGTGGATTTCTATGATACCAGACTTATGAATATGATGAAGCAGGAACTTGGCAGACAACAGGATATCCAGAGTCTGTTGAAGCTTGAGGTGACGGAATCTGCATATGCGGTTTTGGAGATGGACGCCATGCTGTTTTTGGAGGAGATGAAGCGGCTCGGATTGTCCCTGATGCTGGATGATTTTGGCAGCGGAATGTCGTCGCTCTCCACATTTGAGTGTTTTGAATTTGATACGATTAAGCTGGATATGGGATTTATATCGAAGATTGGAAAAAGCGCGAAGGCGGAATCCATTATCCGGCATACCATAGGACTGTCACATGATATGGGAGCGGAAGTTGTGGCAGAGGGCGTAGAGAACAGGGAGCAGCTGGAGTTTTTGCAGAGCGCAGGCTGCGATATGATACAGGGATATTATTTTTACAAGCCGATGCCGGAGGAGGAGTTCGCGGGATTATTATAGGAAAAATGGATTATGTACTTTTCCCAGAACCTGTTGTATAATATATTTTATTTGTAAGCGGTTGGACAAGGTGACTTCGTAGAGGAGATATACATGGTTACGGATAAGGCGAGGCTCGCATGGGAGCGATGGGGCAGGAGATGCTTTCAGATTATACAGGCAGATTTGAATAAGGATACTTATGAGGTAATACAGATTACGCATAAGCTGTCCGAATCTGCCAATTTGACCAGATATATGAAAGCAGTTGATATTGCGGAATTTTTGGATGAATGTCAGGGTAAGGAGACATTCCAGATGGTCTTTCGGGATAAGACAGACAGGCAGGAACGCAAGGTTCGTGTGGAGGTTCTTGCTGCAGAGGATTATGCCCCGGAGCATCGCAATGTATATATCTTTTTTGTGGACGAGGGAATATGCAAGGGCTCGCAGAACGGGCTTGTAGGAGAGAAGAACGCAGGCTATGATATTGGGGATGCCATCCTTGCCGATATCAGGAATGAGAATAGCGGCAAGAAAATCCTTGTCGTGGAGGATGATAAGGACAGCCGGCAGCAGTTAGAGAGCATTTTGTCCATGCATTATCAGGTGCAGACCGCAAAAAGTGGCATTGAGGCATGGGATATCCTGACTTCGGATTACAGTGAGATTGTTTTGGTTATTACCGATTTGTATATGCCGGTGATGGGAGGCAATGTACTGGTTGAGCGGATGAAGAAGGAGCCACTCTATCAGAATATTCCGATTATTATCACTACGGAGCGTGTAAGCGGAGACAATGCAACGATTGACAGTATGGGAGTCAGATGTCTGGAACTTGGGGCAACCGACTTTGTGCTCAGACCGTATAACCCGAGGATTATTTTAAACCGCGTCAAAAGTATCATGCGGCTGCAGGAGTCAGTGGCTCTGTTAAAAGCGCTTGAGACGGATCCGATTACCGGACTTTTGACCAAGGAATTTTTCTTCAAGCGGGTGGAGGAGTATCTGAAAAGCCATCCGGAGGATGACATGGTGATGTGGGCATCCGATATTATCGGGCTTAAAGTCATCAATGAGAAGTATGGAATTGAGATGGGAGACCGGGTAATCAGTTGTCAGGCGCATGACAGGCACCGCTATCCGGGCTTTGTATTCGGAGGACGCATAGAGGGTGACAAATTTGCGGCCCTCATCACGGCAGAAGCACTGCCAAAGATACGCGAGATTACGAAGCGGCATGATATGGGAATTGATTTTCCGATTCCGAATGTGGTTATCAAGCACGGGTTCTACCATATCCGCAAGGAGACAACCCTGCGCCCACAGGGAATGTATGACCGGGCACTTCTGGCTCTTCAGAAGATTAAGGATAATTATGGAGTTTACTCCTTTGAATATGATGATGTACTGCGCAAAGACCTGTTAAGACAGCGTCTGGTGGCTGAGCATGCAGAGACAGCGTTAAAAGAGCGTCAGTTTATGGTATATTATCAGCCAAAATACGATCTGCATATGGGCAGAACAAATGGTGCGGAGGCGCTGATACGCTGGGTGCATCCGGAACTGGGATTTATGAATCCGGGTGTGTTCATTCCGATTTTTGAACAGAACGGTTTTATCCGCAAGTTAGACTGGTATGTATGGGAAGAGGTATGTACCACTCTGGAAGAGTGGCAGAAATCGGGCAAGAAGATGGTTCCGGTTTCCGTCAATGTATCCAGACGGGATTTTGAGGATGAGGATCTGGCCAGGAAGGTGATTGCTATCGTAGACAGCCACGGAATCGAGCACTCTTATTTCCATATTGAGGTGACCGAGTCGGCATATTCCGATAATCCGGAGAGAATCACATCGATTATCCGGCAGTTCCACGAGAGCGGCTTTATTATTGAGCTGGACGATTTCGGAGCCGGATATTCTTCCATGACGGCGCTGAGCGATCTGGATTTGGATATCATGAAGCTGGATATGAGTATTATCCGCAAGGACGATCCGGGGGCAGAGCGCAATGTGCTTGAACTGTCAATGGAACTGGCACGTATGATGAAACTTCGCACGGTAGCCGAAGGTGTAGAGACGCAGGGACAGGCAGAGAGAGTCATGTCTCTGGGCGGAGATTACATACAGGGATATTATTATTCAAAACCACTTCCGAAGAGTGAATTTGAAGAATATCTGGCAAAAGAGAACGCGAAACAGGCGTGAAAAATAATCCAATAAATTTGGGAAACAGGGAATTTGTATGACTTTAAAGGAATTACAGATCGGAGAGAGAGCCCACATAGATGAAGTCGGGGGCGAAGGAGCCCTGCGTCAGCACTTTTTGGATATGGGAGTAATCCCGGGAGCGCAAGTGGAGCTGATTCGGCTTGCTCCTATGGGAGACCCGATGGAACTGCGCATTCATGGCTATGAACTGACTCTCCGGTTGGACGACGCGGCTCATATTATAGTGACTAAAATCGATGGGGGACAGGAGGATACTCCGCTAATCCCCATCCGGAATAAAAAATCAAGACACCCGGCCATTGGAGAGCCGGGTATTCATCATGTAAAGGGAAGCGGGAATCCTCTGCCGGATGACCACGTCCTTACCTTTGCGCTTGTCGGGAACCAGAATTGCGGCAAGACGACACTGTTTAATCGTCTGACAGGTTCGAACCAGCATGTGGGAAATTTCCCGGGAGTTACGGTGGACCGTAAGGATGGCTCAATTGTCGGATATCCGAATACACTTATTACGGATTTGCCGGGTATTTATTCCATGTCCCCATATTCGAGCGAAGAACTGGTGTCGAGAAATTTTGTTCTCAACGAAAAGCCGAATGTAATTGTGAATATTGTAGATGCTACGAATATTGAGCGCAATATGTATCTGACCATGCAGCTTTTGGAGATGGAGTGTCCGATGGTGGTTGCCGTCAATATGATGGATGAATTGACGGGAAATGGCGGTTCGATTGACATCAATACGATGGAGGCGATGCTCGGCGTTCCGGTTGTGCCTATTTCCGCCGCCAGGAATCAGGGGGTGGATGAGCTGATTACGCATGCGCTTCATGTGGCACATTACCAGGAAAAGCCGATGGAACAGGACTTTTGCGCAAAGGATCAGAATGGCGGTGCGGTTCACAGATGCCTGCATGCAGTATCCAATCTGATTGAAGATCATGTGCAGAGTGCCGGTATTCCGCTACGGTTTGCAGCGAGCAAGGCGATTGAGGGAGATCCTCATATATTGGAATTGTTAAAATTAGACCAGAATGAAATCGAGACACTTGAGCATATTACACTGCAGATGGAAAAGGAGCGTGGGCTTGACCGGAGTGCGGCGATTGCAGATATGCGTTTTGCCTTTATTGAGCGCTTGTGTAACAGTTGTGTACACAAGCCGCGTGAGAGTAAGGAGCATATCCGCAGCCAGAAGTTAGATAAGATTCTGACCGGAAAATACACGGCGATTCCGGTTTTTGTTTTGATTATGGCGGCAGTGTTTTATCTGACCTTTAATGTCATCGGTGCTTTTTTACAGAATCTTTTAGAGCTTGGAATTGATGCACTGACCGGTCTGACCGACCGCGCGCTTACAGCGGCGCATGTCAATCCGGTTCTGCATTCGCTGGTGATAGAGGGAATTTTTGAGGGTGTCGGAGGCGTGCTGAGCTTTCTGCCGATTGTTGTGACCATGTTTTTCTTCCTCTCTATACTGGAGGATAGCGGTTATATAGCAAGAGTGGCGTTTGTTATGGATAAGCTGCTTCGCAAAATCGGCTTGTCCGGCAGAAGTATTGTGCCGATGCTGATTGGATTTGGATGTACGGTGCCGGCGGTGATGTCGACGAGGACTCTGCCGAGTGACCGTGACCGCAAGATGACGGTATTACTGACACCGTTTATGAGCTGCACAGCAAAATTACCTATCTATGCATTTTTTGTCAGTGCATTTTTCCCGAAGCACGGCGGACTGGTCATGATTGGTCTGTATCTGCTCGGAATTGTACTTGGAATTTTGGTTGCATTCCTGTACAAAGGAGTGCTTTTTAAGGGGGAGGCGGTTCCATTTGTCATGGAACTGCCAAATTACAGGCTTCCGAGCCTTCGCAGTACCGTGCAGCTTATGTGGGAGAAAGCGAAGGACTTTTTGCAGAAGGCGTTTACGGTAATTTTGATTGCAACGATTGTTGTATGGTTTTTGCAGAGCTTTGATTTACATTTTAATGTGGTAAGTGATTCGGCGGACAGCATTATGGCAATGATTGCAGGTCTGATTGCACCGCTGTTTCGCCCGCTGGGCCTGGGAGACTGGAGAATCTGTACCTCGCTGATCAGCGGGGTTATGGCCAAGGAGAGCGTGGTATCGGTATTGGAGGTTCTGTTTGGCGCCGAGGGAGGTATTGCAGCGGCAATTACACCGCTGGCAGCAGGTTCCCTTTTGATTTTCAGCCTGCTCTATACACCTTGTATTGCAGCAATCGCTTCTATCAAGAGGGAGCTTGGAATGAAGTGGGCAATCGGTGTTGTTGTATGGCAGTGTGTGGTAGCATGGCTGGCGGCTTTTGTATTTTATCAGGTAGCTGGATTATTCATATGAATGTAAAAGTGCATCCATAGCCAATTTAGTAGTTGAAGGGTGCAAAACAAACTGCTACAATTGGGGTTAGAAGACTTGAGAGAAGGGAGATTGGCATATGGGAAGACCAGGAGCAGGAACCGGCGGAAGCGGACATAGCGCAGGCGGTACGTCGCGTCCTTCTGGCGGAGGAGGACATCGCGCAAGTGCAAGCGGGGGCGGACATCAGGTGCGGCAGAGCTCACACACGGCAAGCGCGGGTTCGCGTCCGACAGGGGCTGGATTCAATCGGGGGACAGCTTCGCATCGTGCGAGCACAGGTTCACATTCAAAGCCGCCTCGCAGCAGTTATGGAAGTCATCCGAACCCGGAGCCACCTCGCGGCGGTTATGGAAGTCATCTGAATCCGGAGCCACCTCGCGGTGATTATGGAAGACACCCTGATATGGGACCACATTACGGAGGAGGGGGATATCCGCCACCACCACCGCCAAATAGAAGTCGTGGATATCACCACGAACCGCCACACACAGGAGGCGGGAGAGCGAACCGCGGACCATCCGGAGGCTGTCTGGTTCCGGCAATTATCATTCTGATTGTTATCGGATTGCTTTTGGTATTCGGGATAGGCGGATGCAGTGGAATTCCGGTCGTATCCTCACTGTTTTCCAAAAATACAGTGCAAAGACAGCCGCTTGAGACATCGCAGGCATATATCGATGATTGTATTATTGACGAGCTGGGCTGGTTTGAGGATGAAAAGGCGACGGAAGCGCAGCTTAGGGATTTCTGGAAGGAGACCGGTGTACAACCGTATATCCTCATGAAATCCTATGATCCGGCACTGACCTCTACCACCGACAAAGAGCAGTGGGCAGTTGATTATTACGATACCAATTTTGATGCGGATAATATTTTTCTCTATGTATATTTTGCAGAGGAGGATGCAGATAATGAGGTAGGATATATGGCGTACGCAGTCGGAACGCAGGCTGCAACCATCATGGATACGCAGGCGGTGGATGTGTTTTGGGATAATATGGACAGATACTGGTATCAGGATGGCTCGCTGGATGATGTGATGGTAAAAACATTTGATAACACGGCGGATACCATTATGAAGGAGACTTCTTCTGCATTGATTTCCGGTGAGGATGCCAAAGCTGCCCTGTCAAAAACAGGCAAGGTGCTCAAAACGGTACTGATCGTTCTTCTCATCATAGGCGCAGTTATTGTTATTGGTGTAATTGTTATCATCATAGTCAGCCTTCGCGCAAACCGTGAGCGGGAGAAGGCGGCAGAGCAGCAGAAGATTTTGGAGACTCCGTTGGAGGATATGATTGAGGATGAGCTTGAGAAAAAGTATCTCAATCAGGATTCAGAAGAGTAAGTTATTTTTATTATTTTATATCATTATAAAGAAAGAGAGGATTATAACATGGGACTTGCAGAAACATTGGGGAGAATTCCGAAAATTTTGGAGGCAAATATCAACGCACTGTTGGATAAGTGCGAGGATCCGGCAAAAATGATTGACCAGCTTCTGGTTGATTACAAGAGGGATCTGGCAGATGTCAAGCGCGATACGGCATCTGTGATGGCTGATGTTAAAATGGCGGAAAAGCAGTTGCAGGAGTGCGATGCAGATATTGCCAGAAAACAGAAAGCTGCAGAAAATGCATTAAAAGCAGGCAATGAAGAGGATGCAAGAACACTGCTTGCAGCGAAGCAGAGCCTTATGGTGACCAGAGAGAGTCTTTTGCAGAATCTGTCTGTTGCACAGAAGAACGCGGATATGATGCAGGAAGGCTATACCAGGCTGGTAAGAAATATCGAGGATCTTGAGCGGCGTAAGGATGCGGCAAAAGCGAAAATCGCTATGGCAAAGGCACAGGAGCGCATCAACAATACTGCAGCCAAGGCGAATAAGACCGTAAGTCTGGATGCTTTCAATAAGTATGAGGAAAAGGCAGAGCGTATGCTGGCAGAAGCCAATGCCAGTGCAGAACTTGATCAGGATACCGTATCGGTGGAGGATCTTACCGACAAATATACCAGCAGCTCAGACTCAGCATCTGTTGATGAGGAACTGGCTGCACTGAAGGCTTCTCTTGGAATGCAGTAGACTAGGGGGGGATAAATATGCCTGAAAATACAACAAGAACAAGTGATTCTATGGCTTCACAGAATGAAAATGTACCTGATTTTTCATCGGAAGAAAGCCTGCGCGTGCAGAAGGCCGAGTGGGTCCGGACGCAGTTGGAGGCGCAGCGGCAGAATGATGCCCGCGCATGGGAACGGCTGGTAGAAGAGCAGAAGGCACTCAATGAGCGGAATCTTTCGATTGAATCGGATATGAACCGGAACCGGCATCTGCAGAGATATGAGCAGGAATGTGTCGAAGATTTGCGTGCGCAGGTGTATGCGCTTCATGGAATCAGCGAAGACAAGCTTGAGGGGATGCAGGCATACAAGGATGCAAGATATCAGGGGATGGCAGCAGCAGTTTTTGTGATATCTTTGGCGATGACGGTGGTTGGAGGCTTTTTCTTTGGTGTGTTGTCCGAGGTTACCCTGTTTATGCTGGGTTGTCTTGGAATCGAAGGCGCGCTTTTGTCACAGGAAGGGAGAAGAGGAAAATTTCTCGACGCGGTCTGCCGTTTCCTGTATATGCTTCCGCTTCCGGCTATGCTTGCTGTGTTTTTCTGTTATATGATGGAATTCCCAATCTACAAAAATATCATGTACTGGGGAGTAATCGCGGCGGCGGCAATTCTTGTTATTGGCACGGTATCTTATTTTGTACATAATCCGTACCGTCGGGAGAGAAGAAATATTCGCGAAGCAAGGGCTGATTTGAAGGAAGTAGAGCAGAATGCGAAGAAGGCTGTCCGCAGGAACCAGAAGCTTCGGGAAAAAGAAGAAAAGAGAGCCGCTTTGCAGGCTGCGCGGGATGAAAAAAGAACCGCAGCACAGGTGGCACGGACCGAGAGAAGAGCAGCTTCTCTAGCCGAAAAAGAGTCCAAAAAGGCAGCACGCCTTCAGGCAAAGCAGGAAAAGGGTGTATACCGTAAAGACAGATGGAATCAGTTTAAGCAGAATTGTGCCAATAAATGGACTGCCTTTAAGTCTGGTATTCAGCAGAAGAAGGAGATGAAGAAGCTTGAAAAGGCGAGACTGAAAGCTGAGAATGCGAATGCACAGATTGAGCAGCTTCAGGCGCAGGTGGCAGCGGCAGAGGCGGCTTCCGCAACAGCTGCAGCACCGTCAGCGGCGACTGTTTCGATAGCGAACGGAGTACCGGAAGCCAAAGTCATAGAGACGGATGTGACAGCAACCACAGGGATGGAGTCCGCAACGGCAGAAATCACTGCGGAAGAGAATGTGGCTGCAGCAGTGGGGAGTGAAGGAAGTGGGACAACCGCAACCATCATTTCTATAAATGGAGAAAAATGCAAGCAGGCGTGAGCGGAACTGTTACGAATGAATTGAGCAAGTGAGGATAGGAAAGAACCGTGGCTGGTAAGTATTATGTAGTAAAAAAGGGCCGGAAACCGGGCATTTACACAAACTGGGAGACTTGTAAGCGTATGGTGGACGGTTTTCCCGGTGCAGTGTATAAAAGTTTTCGGACGCTTCCGGAGGCGGAGGAATTTTTGGGAAATACAAAAATAAAGAAGGCGACGGAAGAAGAAGGAACAGAAGGCGGAAAGACCGCGTATGCCTTTGTGGATGGTTCCTTTTGCAGTCAGACAGGTGTCTATGGTTACGGTGGATTCCTGGTGCATGAGGCAGGCAGGGAGCTTCTGCAGGGGAGAGGCAATGATCCGGAGATGGCATCGATGCGCAATGTGGCAGGTGAAATTTTGGGAAGCATGGCGGCTATCGCCAAGGCAATTGAACTTAAGCTGCCGAAGCTGACGATCTATTATGACTATATGGGAATTGAGATGTGGGCAACCGGTGGCTGGAAGCGCAACAAAAAGGGAACCATAGCCTACTATGATTATGTGCAGTCTGTTCAGGGTCAGATAGAGCTTTCTTTTGTGAAGGTCAAAGGACACTCCGGAGTGGAGGGCAATGAAGAGGCGGACCGGCTGGCAAAACAGGCGGTCGGGATTCTGTAAGGATGTGCAATAAGTGAAAGGAATTAAACAGCGTGAGTATTATTAATCTTGAATTGAAAAAAGTAGTAGATGACAGCTATGATATTCAGATTGGCTACGATTTGATGAATCAGCTTGTGGAGGATATAGAGAAGGGACTTGTCGGAACCATCCGTAGATTTGCAGTAATCACGGACAGCAATGTGCGCGATTTATATGCAAAACCAATCTGTGACAAATTGCTGAAGGCAGGTTTTGGCGTGGATCTGTTCGTTTTTGCAGCGGGTGAGAAGAGCAAGACCAGAGAGACCAAAGCCCTGCTGGAGGATGCGATGCTTGCCAAGGGCTATCGCCGGGATTGTTGCATCATTGCAATCGGTGGAGGCGTAGTCACGGATTTGGCTGGTTTTGTAGCAGGCACCTACGGGCGCGGTGTGCCGTTTATCAATTATGCGACCACCCTTTTGGCGGCGGCAGATGCATCGGTAGGAGGAAAAACTGCAGTCGATACTCCGCTTGCGACCAATCTGATTGGTCTGTTCAATCAGCCGAAGAAGGTCTACATTGACATAGCCACATGGAAGACTCTGCCGCAGCGCCAGATGGCAAGCGGTATGGCGGAGACCATCAAGCATGCCTGTCTTGCCAGTGAAGATATGTTTGAATTTTTGGAAGAACATATGGAAGATATCATGAGCAATCAGAAATTTGCCTGTGAATATATCGCGGAGAACAATTGCAGAATCAAGTATGAAGTGGTCATGAAGGATGAGCGCGAGAGCGGACTGCGCGAGGTGCTGAATCTGGGACATACGGTAGGAAGAGCCATTGAGACGGTCAGCGACTACCGCCTTCTCCACGGCGAAGCACTTGCAATCGGCATGGCTGCGCAGGTGCAGTTGTCCGCAAGACTTGGATATATGTCGGAGCAGGAGGCAGAGAGGGTAATCGCCCTGTATGAGCAGGCAGGATTGTCCACCGCCATTCCGTCCTATATTGACCGGGAAGAACTGGTGCGCAAGCTGTACACCGACAAGAAGGTGCGCGATGGCAGACTGCGTTTTGTGCTGCAGAAGGGAATCGGACAGGTTGTGGAATTTGCGCCGGGCGTATTTGCTAAACCAATCGACGAGGAGCTGGCGCGAGAGATTATTATGGAGATGAATTAAAGCACTGCAATCGGCTGCGTGTATTCGTTATCGGAAGGTCTGCCACTTAGGCTTGTCACAAGACCGCGATAACAATCTGCGGCAAACAAATCCTTTTGGAAAAGTTCATAATTGCAGCCGGACAGAGCGGATGAGGCATCTGCAACCTTGGTAATCAGGGGGGCGGTGCCTTCTTTTTTTATGGCGGTAAGAAGCGGTGATGACACCTTGCGAAAACCGAGTACTCTTAAATAAGAAGAATCCGCATCCGGCAGGTGCTTTTGGTAGTCCTCGTCCGTAATCTGAAGCAATATGTGTAGCAGCGCACGACTGATACGGGTATAGGTCAGCTCCTTCGATTTGAGAAGTGTGCAGAACTGGGAAAAGGATACAAATTCAGTCAGGTGGTTTGTAATTTTGCAGGCAAGGTCACGCGTGCAGTCTGCAAACATCATATAGTTGTCTGCAGAGGCAGACAGGGAGAGCAACCGGTAATATAACATCTGCGAGCAGGAGTCCGGTTCCACCAGGGTATGCGAGTGCCAGCCAAGGGCGAGGGCATCCAGTGTTGCGGATGGCACATAAGGGGTAAGCTGTTCCTGAATTACAGAAAATCCGGTATCCGTCTGTGTGGCAAGTATTTTGCGGATTGCGGTAGCAGAAGCGTAGCCTGAAGTGATGTCAGACTGGTGATAGCCATCGCCGAGCCGCCTGATCGGGCAGGAGGTAAGCTGTCTGCTGTGCACAGCGTTCCACTGACAGATTGCCTTCTCATATTCCAGTGCAAGGATATTGTTTGGCAGATTTAGTGCATCGAAAAATTCCGAAGGGTACTCGCCGGAAAATACATGGCGAAGCGACTGCATTCTTGCAGCAGGGTAGGAAAGCCCCTTTTTCAAAAGGGATGCAATGTTTTCCTCATATGGTGTCAGTGCTTCGGAATCTGTGGTAAGTTGCCGGGCAAGGCGGCCTAAGTATGGCTGCAGATGTGCAGGACACTCCGTGCCGTAGCCGATGACATCCACCACGCCGGTACTGCCGAGCAGCCAGACTCCGGCTTTTGCAAAATATTCGGCAGAAGCTGTGGCCCAAAGTGCCGGAAGCTCGATGACAAGGTCGCTTCCGCTGCAAAGAGCCATCCGGGCGCGGGTGTGTTTATCCAAAAGTGCCGGAACTCCGCGCTGCAGAAAATCACCGCTCATGGCTGTGATGATATAGTCTGCCTGTGTCTGACGGCGCAGCTCCTCAAGCTGATACTGGTGCCCGTTATGAAATGGATTGTATTCACAGATAACTCCGGCTGTTGTCATGTCACATTCTCCTGAAAAATTATTATTAGTAGTATATCAGCTTTTATAGAGAAAATCTATCTAACTAATAGAAACTTCCTTTTTATATTTGTCTACCTGAGAATGAATTTGCATCTTCCGTTGCAGACCGTA
>JBGVFC010000068.1:0-6014 GCA_045120755.1 Agathobacter sp.
CAATGCCATGTGCCACGGCAGGATTTTTTATCTGCCGGAATGCTGGGACAGGATGCCGCAGAGCATGGATACAAAGGGCCGGCCGCGCAGACAGAAAAACATGCAGCAGGAAAGCGGGGAAACGACCCCAAAGCTGGTTCACTACAATCTTTTTTCAAAACCGTGGTGTTACGATAATATTGAATATGAAGAATATTTTTGGGAATATGCCAGCCGCTCCGGTTACTATGAGGTCATCCGCGAAAAGAAGGACACTTACAGCGAGGCAGAGCGCACGGCAGACAGGGAATGTCTGCGCCTGCTTTTGGAGCGGACCACGGAGATTGTGCGCCAGTCGGACAATTTCCGGGAAATTTTCGAAAGTGGAAGAGAGGCGCGCCTATGATTTTGCCAAATCGTATGGAAGTCATTGACCGGATTCGGCAGGCTGCCGGACGGGAAAATTACAACGCCAAGGTGGAGGTGGGGGATGCACAGCTTGACAGTGCATCCCGCAGACAACTGCTGGATGGTTTTGTCGCGGAGAAAAAGACTGCTTCCTACCGGATAAAGTCCCGGGTGGCAGGAAAAATCGTGGATATGGCAGCACGAAGAATCAACAGGGATACCATTTTTGTCGGGCTTGAGAATCTGCCAAAGCGAAGCGGCGGCGCAATTATTACCTCCAACCATTTTTCATCGGTGGACACGACGATACCCAGACGGCTTATGCAGCTATCCGGCAGCACTGTCTCAAAACGCAGATTTTATATCGTAAGTCAGGATGTCAATCTTGCAATGAAGGGCTTTCTTGGGTTTCTTGTCCGTTATGCAGATGTAGTACCGGTGGGCAATTGCCATTCGTACATGCGGCAGTATTTTGAACCGGAGGTAAAAAAGCTGTTGGAGGAGGGCAATCTGCTGCTCATCTATCCCGAGGAGGAGATGTGGTTTCACTACCGCAAACCCCGCCCGCCGAAGCGGGGAGCTTATTACTATGCCGCAAAATATCAGGTTCCCATCATCTCCTGTTTCGTGGAACTGCGCCAGAGTGACAGATGGGACAAAAAGCCTTTTCACAGACTGCAGTATGTGCTTCATATACTGCCGCCCATCTATCCGAACCCCGCCAGGAGTGTGCAGGAGGACAGCCGGAGAATGGCGCAGATGGACTATCAGCAGAAAATTTGTGCTTATGAGAAGGCATATCATACGCCGCTGTCATACGATTTTAAAGCGTGGGACATTGCCGGCTGGGAGCAGAAAACGCCGGATATGCTGCAGAAAGAGGTGCAGATTCGTGCGGAAATCGACTGATTCGACACAATTTGCACAAAAACTTGTTGAAAATTTTGGAATGTTTGTGCACACTTTTTTATACGCACATGCTATTATAATTCCCGTAAAAACCCCCCAATACATTATATAGTTTTTGCTATACCCCATAGTAAAAATACCTTCTCCTAAAAGACAGCAGAACGAACGGCTGTCTTTTTTTTCTCTAAACATCGTTGTATTTCTTGAATCACCATGTTAAAGTAAACGTAAATATGTACCAGAAGGAGAAAGGGATATTATGGCAGAAAAAGAAATTTTATGGAAAGATAGAAAGCGGACATTTTTTGGATTACCATGGAGTTTTACAAAATACAGTCTGACAGAGGAGAGATTGTTCGTGGAGACCGGATTTTTCAATACCACGGAGAACGAAGTGCGTCTGTACCGTATTATGGATGTTCAGCTTACCCGGTCGCTCGGACAGAAGATTGTGGGAGTCGGCACGATTCATGTGAAGTCTGCAGACAAGACTCTCAAGGATTTTGAGATTAAGAGCGTCAAGGATTCAAGGAACGTCAAGGAGATGTTATCCGAGCTGGTAGAGAAGAACCGGACGGAGAAGCGCGTCATGAACCGTGAGGTGATGGACGGAGAAGATGACGATGAGGATAATGAAGACTACCTATCATAATAAGAAATAACGGAAGAGAGGGCAACAGAGAATGGTTAAGCCGGCAGCAATGATGAAGTTAATGGGAGCTAAGAATAAATTTACGAGTACACATCCGAAGTTTGCAGCATTTTTTCAGGCAATGATCCAGCAGGGAATCGATGAGGGAACCGTGATTGAAGTGACGATTACGAAGCCGGGGTGTGCACCGATTACCGGCAACATGAAGGTGCAGCAGTCGGATTTGGAATTGATTGAGGATTTGAAAGGGCTTGCCAATTAAAGAGCACGCGAATGTGTGCAAAAATGCAGGGAGGACACAACGATGGTCAGACATGTAATTTTGTGGACGCTGAAGGATTCGTATTCAGCGGAGGAAAAAGCACAGATTAAAGCAGGCATCAAGGAAGGCTTGGAAGGACTTGCGGGACAGATTGAAGGATTGGTCGACATTAAGGTATATACCGAAGGCCTGTCAAGCTCCAACGCAGACCTGATGTTAGATTCTGTATTTGAAGATGAGGCAGCCCTGAAGGGATATGCTGTTCATCCGAAGCATGTGGCAGTAGCGGACGGTAAGGTGCGCCCGTACACAGCCACACGGACCTGCCTCGACTTTGAAGTACTTTAATTGCAGACGGGAATTATACAATCAGGAGGCATAATAAAATGTATCAGGAAATCTCACAACTGTTGATGTATGGTGACTTGGAAAAAGACAGTATTCTCTATCAGTTAGGAGAATTATTTGGGCGCTATGAGAGCGGCGATTATAACAAAATGGAGCTGGTGCGTGACCTGAATACGCAGGTGAAGCATCTGCTGAAAGTGGCTACGGATTATGGCTTTGACGATAATCTGTGGCATAATTATCTCACCTTTTTCCTTATGATGAGTGAAAATCCATTTTCCATGACATGCGAAAAGGTCGGTGCCAGCGATGGAACCGTCAATGAACTGGTGGAGAATGATTTTAGGATTATCAAAAAGCTGTTCGATTATGATTTTTCGAAGATTGAGCAGGATCTGGGAATCAATTGCTTCAGCCGGATATCGGACTACAAGGCAATCCACAAGAAGGACCTTATGTACAATAAGAATGTCAGCCAGAAGGTTCGGGCTCTCAGCAGACAGTTGGAGGCGGCTTCCGATGAAAAGGAATTTTTTGCGGCAGTGACAGGATTTTATAAGGATTACGGAGTTGGAATGTTTGGTCTGAATAAAGCATTCCGTATTGACGAGAAGCCGCAGGGCGGTATCGCATTCCGACCAATCAACAATATGGATGCGGTTGTACTCGATGATCTGGTAGGCTACGAGCTGCAGAAAAAACAGCTTGTGGACAATACGGAGGCGTTTGTGCAGGGAAGAAAAGCCAACAATGTCCTGCTGTTCGGTGACAGCGGAACCGGCAAATCCACGAGCATTAAAGCAATTGTCAATCAGTATTATGATGCCGGACTGCGGATGATTGAAATTTACAAGCATCAGTTCAAATATCTTTCCACGATTATTGCGGAGATTAAGAACCGCAACTACCGGTATATCATTTATATGGATGATCTGTCGTTTGAGGAGCATGAGATTGAATACAAATTCCTCAAGGCAGTTATCGAGGGCGGCGTAGAGACCAAGCCGGATAACATCTTAATCTATGCAACCTCCAACCGGAGACATCTGATTAAGGAGACCTGGAACGACCGCAATGATCAGGACAATACCAATGACAAGCACCATTCCGATACCATTGAGGAAAAATTGTCATTAGTCAACCGCTTCGGAGTGACCATCAGTTACTCAAAGCCGAGCCAGAAAGAGTTTTTCAATATTGTAACGGAACTGGCGCACCGCAGCGGAATCGAGATGAGCGATGAACAGCTTATGGCGGAAGCCAACAAATGGGAACTGCATCACGGCGGCATTTCCGGTCGTACTGCCCAGCAGTTTGTCAATGATCTTCTGGCGCGGCAAATGTAGAAAAGTAACAGTTCAGCCATAACCTGTTTCGTGGGTGAATGGCTGAATTGTTATCTGGAGAAAGGAATAAATCATGTTATATCAGATTAGCGATGGGGCTGTAGAATTTGCGGATAACCTCATATTGCATGATATCAATTTTGAGATTCGCAATACAGAGAAAATAGCCGTCGTGGGGCGCAATGGATGCGGAAAAACCACTTTGCTCAAGCTGATTGCCGGTGAGGTGGAGATGGCACAGTGGGATGGAGGCAGCCCGTCCATTGCCAAAGCAGGCAATCCGGAGATTGGTTATTTAAAGCAGATTGCATTTGACAATCCCGATATTACGCTCGAAGAGGAGATTCGCAAGGTATTTGAACCGATGATTCGCCGCAAAGCAGAATTGGAGGCGGCGGCAAGGGAGCTTGAGACCGATTATTCAGAAGAAAAAGTACAGCGCTATACCGCGATGGAAGAGGCGTTTAAGGATGATGGAGGATATTACTTCGAAAAAGAATACGAAGTATTGATTCGCCAGTTTGGCTTCTCGCAGGAGGAGCGAAAAAAGCCGTTGCGCGATTTTTCCGGTGGACAGCAGACCAAGATTGCCTTTATCAAGCTGCTTCTGTCCAAGCCGGATATTCTGCTTTTGGACGAGCCAACCAACCATCTGGATATCACGACGATTGAATGGCTGGAGGGATATCTGAAAAATTACCCGAAGGCGGTCGTTGTTGTATCGCATGACCGGATGTTTCTGGACAATATCGTAGATGTCGTGTATGAGATTGAATATGGCACAGCACGGCGTTATCCGGGCAATTACACGGCATTTGTGCAGCGAAAAAAGGAAAATTATGACAAGCAGATGAAGGACCATCTGGCGCAGCAGAAGGAAATCGAGCGCCTGCAGCATATGGTGGACCGTTTCAAGAATAAGCCGACCAAGGTATCGATGGCGCGCTCGAAGATGAAAGCAATCGAGCACATGGATATCATCGAGGCACCGGACCGCTATGACAACCGTACCTTTCATGCACATTTTCAGCCGGACAAAGAGACCGGCAATGATGTGCTGTCGGTATCGAATCTGGTCATCGGATACGACAAGCCGTTGTCCACCATCAGCGTGGAAGTCAAAAAGGGAGAAAAATTAGGAATCCTCGGCGGCAACGGTCTGGGAAAATCCACCTTCCTCAAGACGATTGTTGATAAGATTCCGGCATTGTCGGGAGAATACCGTTTTGGAGTCAATGTGCAGATTGGCTATTTTGACCAGCAGATGGCGATGTATAACAGCAATAAGACCGTATTGGATGACTACTGGGATGAATTTCCGGCACTTCCGGAGACCGAGATTCGCAATGCCCTCGGTGCATTTATGTTTTCCGGCGAAGATGTATTTAAGAACGTCAATATGCTGTCGGGAGGCGAAAAGGTACGCCTTGCATTGTGTAAGATTTTAAAGAGAAAGCCGAATGTACTGATTCTCGACGAGCCGACCAACCATATGGATATCGTAGGCAAGGAAACCCTTGAATCCATGCTGAAGGAATTTAAGGGAACGCTGATTTTTGTATCCCATGACCGCTATTTTGTGAAAAAGGTTGCAGACCGTCTGTTGGTATTTGAGGATGGAACCACACATCTCTATCAGTTTGGATATGAGGAATATCAGGAAAAACTGGACAAAGAAGCCGTACTGGTGGATGGATATAAGGCCAATGCCGTGCTGGGCGGTGCAATCAGCCAGAATGGAAGTGCTGTCGGTGAGAGTGACAAGGCAGCTTCAAATTCCGCAAAAAAGCCGTACTATAATCCGGGTAAGGAGCGCTCAAAATTAGAAAAAAAAGTACAGAAGGCGGAAGAGGAACTGGCAGGCAAGGAAGCAAGACTTGAGGAATTAAAACAGGAGCTGCTTCGTCCGGAATACCAGTCCAGCTACTCAAAGCTCACGGAGATTCAGACGCAGATAGATGCCCTGGAGGAAGAAATTATGGCAGACATGGAGGTGTGGGAGGAACTGTCTTCCCAGTTAGAGAACCTGTAAAATTAGTAACAGTTCAGCCCGCGCCATTCGCAATCTCGCCCTTCGGGCTTCAAAGCTTGCTCACGCAAGCGGATTGCT
>JBGVFC010000069.1:0-17081 GCA_045120755.1 Agathobacter sp.
TGTCAATGAAACCTGCATATGATCAAGCCGTTTTACAGATTTCTGCCAGATAGTCTTTCCTCAAAATAGATCTCTAACTGGGAGTGAATCTGACCCCAGTCCTGCCGGTGTCCGGTCCATTTTTTGGTGATGTCCATCATCCCCACATAAAGCATTTTTAAGAGACTGTCTTTGTTTCTGATATCAGTTCTTCAAAGGAAATATGAAATATTTCACATATTGCTTTGATTTCGATGTCTGTTACATAACGTTTTTGAGTTTCGATACGTGTGATAACATTTTTATCTATATCATATCCTGCAATGGCATCACAGATGTCCTTGTTTTATACAATACCATTAACTTTGCGGAGGATTTGAATGTGATTAAAATCGCCGCATATCAATCAAAAAACCAATAGGAGGATTAACACAATGAAAAAAACAATCACACTTTTACTGTCAGCCATTATGCTGACAGGTCTGCTTACCGCCTGCGGAGGGAACAATGATGTACCACCGACAGATACCCAGAGTACGAATACAGAGAAGCAGGATGACTCTGTTCAGGAAGAAATCAAGGAACTGAATCTGGAAGAAGTCTATGCTGCTATCGTGGCCGATGTAAGTGAAGGCCAGGAAGAACTGATTATGTTCCCTGAGAGTAATCCGGACCTGATTGAGAGCTTTTATCCGGGACTTTCCGAGCTTTCGTTGAATCAGCAGGTATTTTATATGCCACCTATCGCAGGTTGGGCTTCTGAGATTATGCTGGTGGAGGCTGCTGACGAAGCCAATGCAGACAAAGCGGCTGAGATATTCCAGGCCCGCATTGACATGGGATCAGATACAAACGACTATCCGGAGACAGCGGCAGCATGGGCAAAGAATGCAAAAATCCAGCGTTACGGAAACTATGTGGCT
Organism: Agathobacter sp.; assembly: GCA_045120755.1. Classification (GTDB taxonomy): domain Bacteria; phylum Bacillota; class Clostridia; order Lachnospirales; family Lachnospiraceae; genus Roseburia. The sequence continues at coordinate 903 of JBGVFC010000069.1, forward strand.
ATGATTGCGTTACCGGAAGAGTACACCATTCCGGAGGACGTATTTGCACTGGAGCCGGTTGCAAATACGACTGACGAAGATGTACAGAATAACGATGTACAGAATAACGATGCACAGAATAACGATGCGCAGAATAGCAATGCACAGAATAACGATGCGCAGAATAGCAATGTACAGAATAATGATGCACAGAATAATGTTGAAGATGAAGAAAAGCCGGTCAACGCCGGAGGGGACTATCCAAAATATTATCTGGAGAAGGCCAAAGAACTGGCAGCAGAGAATAAAAATCTTCGATTCTCCCTTGTCAGAATTGATGATGACGATGTCCCTGAACTGGTGGTAGATAATCGTGGATTTAATCTTAGTGTTTACACCTACAATCGTACAAGCGGTAAACTTGTGACACTTATTGACGAGTGGGGCTATGGCGCAGCAGGCAATCCTGGTTATGAGTATGAACCGGGCAGAAATGTCATTCGCAATGTGTCCACGCAACAGGCAGGAACTCAGACTTATTATGCTTACTATATGATTGACAACGGAAAGATTCTTAACTATTTCGGCGTGGACGTTTATGCATTACATTATGAAGACAAAAACGGAAATGGTGTTTTGGATTCTGATGAGAGTTATAGCGAGGAGCCTGTCGCATACTTTGTAGATGGCAAAGAGGTATCTGAGGAGGAATTTGAAAGTTATTGTATCTCCGGTAATTACGAACCGCTCATGGGAGAATTGACGGTTGATGAGCTGGAGGCTGAATTATAATCCCATTTTTGATGTGGAAAGTTTATTGTGTTGCAGAAACCTGTGAAGCCTGCGATTAGAGGAGAACCTGCGGGAACTCCTCTTTTTTATGTTTGCGCGCCATGTGTATGTTTGGCAGTAGGAGGGATATTGTCCTTTCGTCGCACATAGATATAATTGTTAAAGCAAAATTGAAAAGAACAAAACAGAACAGAATCGACTTTGTTCCGAAATATATTGATAAACTTCCGAACTTTTCGTATAATATGGTTAAAATAGTGCGCGCAATAATACGTGGAGGTATTCGATATGTCCGGTACAATGTTTGTAAAAGATGCAGCGAAGCTTTGGAATGTCAGTGAAAGAAGGGTGTCTGCTCTTTGTAAAGAAGGAAAGATACGCGGAGCAAGAAAGCAGGGGAACATCTGGCTGATTCCGGGTGATGCAAAAAAGCCTGCTGATAGCCGCGTAAAATCAGGTGCATATAAAAAGCAGGCTCGCCCTGCCAATTTACCGCTGCCGATTGGTGTTTCGGATTATCGTCTGGCATCTTCAGAGTATTATTATGTTGATAAAACAATGATGATTAAGGATTTCATCGATGAACGTCCGATGGTTTCGCTTTTTACCCGTCCACGTCGTTTCGGAAAAACCTTGAACATGGATATGCTTCGCACCTTTTTTGAAAAGTCCGAGGAGGATACCTCCGTGTATTTCCGAGACAAAAAGATATGGACCTGCGGCAAAAAATATCGTGATTATCAGGGAAAATATCCGGTTATTTTTATTACATTTAAAGATATAAAATTTAATACATGGGAAGAAACCTTTGAGGCCATAAAAGATGTTTTTTCCAAAGAAGCGCACCGCCATAGCAAGCTGCAGATGAGCAGCAAATGCGATGAATATGACAAAAAAATATTTGCAAAATTATTGTCGGGAGAAGTAAATGAGGTGGAGCTTTCCGGTGCCTTGGAGAATCTTTCCCGAATGCTTCATAAGCACTACGGAATTGCGCCTATCATCATTATCGATGAATATGATATTCCGATTCAGCAGGGATATATGAAAAATTATTACGATAAAGTGATACTTTTTATGCGTAATCTTTTTTCCGGTGGGCTGAAAGACAATAAGCATTTATCGTACGGTTTTTTGACAGGCATCCTTCGTGTAGCCAAGGAAAGTATTTTCAGCGGATTGAATAATCTTACCATCAATTCGGTGTTGGACAACAAATACAGTTCCTATTTTGGTTTTACTTCCGAAGAAATCAAAGAAATGGCGCAGTATTATGGTGTGGCAGACAAGTATGATGAGATTTGCGAATGGTATGACGGTTACCGATTCGGCAAAACAGAGATATTCAATCCGTGGTCGGTAATCAACTATTTTAGCAACGGATGTGAGCCGAGGGCTTTTTGGCAATCCACGGGAAGCAATGATATCATCGGCGAAATCATAGCCGAAGCAGACAAAGAGATTTACGACAGACTCACTTCTCTTGTTAATGGGGAAACCTTTACCACTTATATTGATACAGGCGTAATCTATCCGCAGATTAAAAGCAATCCGTCAACGATTTATAGTTTTTTGCTGGTAGCAGGGTATCTGAAAGTCCTCAAAACCACTCCGTCCTTTAATGGTGATTTTATGTGTGAGGTTGCTCTGCCTAATAGAGAAATTTCTCTTGTCTATCATAAAGAAATTTTGTTGCAGTTGGATAACATCATTCCGCAAAATACGGCGATTTCCATTCAGGAAGCTATATTTTCCGGTGATAATAACAGACTGAAGCAGTTAATACAGACGTTGCTTATGCAGTCGGTCAGCTCCTTTGATACTGCGGGGGAGAATTTTTATCATGGATTTATGCTCGGACTTTGCGCTTTGCTTGGTGGTTCTTTCCTGTCTTCGAACCGGGAATCCGGCGAAGGCAGATATGATATCCAGCTTAAACCTACGCAGAAGAATCTGCCGGGAATTTTAATTGAATTAAAAGCGGGAAAAAATTGTACGGACGAACAACTTCACAGATTGTCCGAAGCTGCATTAAAGCAAATAATAGATAAAAAATACGATACCGGGTTAAAAGAAGCCGGCATTGAAACCATTTACAGATACGGTGTAGCCTTCAGTGGGAAAAAGGTTGAGATTTCTGTTGGTTAAAGGGAAAGGATGAAGCATGAAGATTACAACCCAAAAACTTACTTTATCCGCAATGTTTCTGGCAATCGGACTGGTGCTGCCGTTTTTGACCGGACAGATTCCACAGATTGGCAATATGCTTCTGCCGATGCACCTGCCGGTTTTTCTGTGTGCACTCATCTGCGGTTGGGAGTACGGAATGGCGATTGGATTTATCCTGCCGCTGTTGCGCTCGTTTTTGTTCAGCATGCCGGTGTTCTATCCGGTTGCAATTGCGATGGCGTTTGAACTGGCTACCTATGGACTGGTGGCAGGTCTTATGTATGGGCGTTCGCGGTGGCAATGTGTACGTGCGCTTTACCGTGCCCTGATTGCGGCAATGCTTGCTGGAAGAATCGTTTGGGGAATCGCGGAAGTGCTCCTGCTGGGAGTGGGGGAAAATGCATTCACATGGAAGCTGTTTTTGTCGGGAGCGGTGCTCAATGCAATTCCGGGAATTGCGATTCAGCTTATCCTGATTCCGGCGATTATGCTGGCTTTGAACAAAACCGGTCTGACTCCTCTAAAAAAGCGGACGATATCGGGAAAAAGAGTGGAGGAATCCTAGATGGAAGAGGTATTTGCGGTAATTCGGCAGATGATGCAGGGGAGCTCCGGCGGCCGGCTGCTGCTTGCGATTGATGGAAGGTGTGCTGCCGGCAAGACAACGCTTGCCGCAGGATTGCAGAGAGAGTTTGACTGCAATGTGATACATATGGATGATTTTTTCCTGCAGCTGCATCAGAGGACGAAGGAGCGGTTGGACGAGCCGGGCGGCAACGTGGATTATGAGCGTTTCCTGGAGGAAGTGATGCTTCCATTACAAGCGGGAAAGCCGTTTTCCTACCGGAAATTCGACTGTAAGCAGATGGATTTTTCCACGGAGATTGAGGTAAAACCGAACCGGCTGACCATCGTGGAGGGCGCGTATAGCTGCCATCCCGCATTGTGGGATTTTTATGATTTACATATTTTTTTGGATATTGAGCCGGAGGAACAATTGCGGCGCATTGCCGCAAGGAATGGGGAACAGGCACTGCCTGTGTTTCGGGAACGCTGGATTCCACTGGAAGAAAAGTATTTTTTCGAATATAATATCAGAGAAGACTGTGAATATATTTTTTATGGAAGATAAGAGGAGAGAATTGTATGGCTGCAAAGGTTTATTTTTCAAGGGACATTACACCAAAGAAGGTGTTGGAGCTGTATCAGATGCCGGGAAAGACGCTGCCGGGCAGGGTGGCTGTGAAGCTGCATTCGGGCGAGAAGGGCAATCAGAATTTTTTGGGACCGGATTTCTGGCGGCCGGTGATTGAACATGTGAATGGGACAGTGGTGGAGTGCAATACTGCCTACGATGGAGAGCGCAACACCACGCCAAAGCATAAAAAGCTGTTGGAGGAGCATGGCTGGAACCGCTATTTTACAGTGGATTTGCTGGATGCAGAGGGACCGGACCTTCGGTTGGAATATCCGAAGGGCAAGGTGATTCGGGAGAATTTCGTGGGCAAAGATATTGTCAATTATGATTCCATGCTGGTGCTGTCGCATTTTAAGGGACATCCGATGGGCGGCTACGGCGGAGCATTAAAACAGTTGTCTATCGGCGTGGCTTCGTCCTATGGCAAGGCGTATATTCACGGTGCAGGCGTGCCGGAGGATATATGGACTGCGGACCACGACTCTTTTTTGGAAGCCATGGCGGATGCGGCAGGCTCTGTCGTTGATTACTTCGGGGACAATCTGATTTATGTCAATGTCATGAAGAACATGAGCGTAGACTGTGACTGTTGTGCAGTAGCGGAAGATCCGTGCATTGCGGATATCGGTATTCTGGTTTCGACAGATCCGGTTGCGATTGACCAGGCATGTATTGATCTGGTTTATCGCTGCTCCGATAAGGGCAAAGCGCATCTGATTGAGCGCATTGAGAGCCGCAACGGAGTCCATACCATTGAGGCAGCGGCGGCGCTGGGCTATGGAAGCAGAGAGTATGAACTGATTGAGGTTTAACTGTTGCTTGTCAGGGGGCATACCTTATCAAAAAGTAAGATACAGGAGAAGGGAAAACTATGGCTTACGAAAAACTGCTCAATGAAATCTATGCAGTGCTCTCGCTGAAATATCTCTGGCGGGACTATCGCCCCTGTTTTGTAAAAAGTGAGTCTCCGGACTGGGTGAATGAGAACATGGGGCTGGGGGTAGAGGTCAGTCAGGCTTTGCTGCCGGATGACGGACAGACGGCGAGCTTCATTGAGAATTATCTGGGGTGCCGCAGGGAGGAGATTCCGACCTCGGCGCTGGAGCGCTATGGGAAGCGGCTGCATTTTTATAACGGAAGATTCTGGGCGGTTCTTCCGGAAGAAGGACAGCAGCAGGATGATATGTACAAGGCAAAATACCGTTTTGAGCGCAAATTGGAAAAACTCAATACGAATTACCGGAAGATGCGCTATAACGGACTGTATCTTTTCCTGCATCCGGCAGACGGGAGCAATTTTGATGCCGACAGTCTGTATGCGTATATGAAGGAGCGGCAGCAGTGTACGGAGAGGGCTTTTGACTGGGTGTTTCTCAACTGCGGCAAAGTCATCTATGTGTGCAATTACCGGACGGATTCAATGGAGGCAATTGATTTCCCGCGGAATGCAGAGAATTTTCTGAATGCCGAGGCGGAACGGCTGCGCCAGTGCCGGACATGGGAAGACGGAACACCGCTTGATGGGTAGCGCAGGAATTTTATGGGAATGACAGATAAACAAAGAGGGATAAGAACCGAATCGGTTTTATCCCTCTTTGTTTATCTAAGAATCATTTAACTAAGAATTCGTAATCATATTCAGAAAATACTGATGGATGCGGGTATCATTGTCAAGCTCCGGATGAAAAGCAAGTCCTAACTGCTTTTTGTACTGTGCGGCAACCATCTTGTTGTCAACAGTTGCAAGTACATCCACTCCGCTGTCAACCTGCTCGATATACGGAGCGCGGATGAAGGTCATGCTTACATCCTTCATATCCGCAAAGTCTGACTGGCAGGTAAAGCTGCCAAGCTGTCTTCCGTAGGCGTTGCGTTTTACGGTGATTGGCATGGTTCCGAAGTAGACATGGTCATCATTACTGATATTCTGTGCCAGAAGAATCAGTCCGGCGCAGGTGGCAAGAACCGGAGTATCGGACTGAATCATCTCTGCGATTGGCTGATACATGGAAAGCTCATGAAGCAGCTTGCCCTGAACCGTACTTTCCCCGCCGGGAAGAACGATTCCGTCGAGAGAGCAGATGTCTTCCTTTTTGCGAAGCTCCACACAGTCACAGCCTAAGTCCGACAACATTTTTTCGTGTTCGATAAAAGCACCCTGAACCGCTAAAATGCCTATTTTCATTCTACTGACCTCTTTCTTCCATGATAATCTTGATTTCGTTCTCATTGATTCCGACCATAGCCTCGCCGAGGTCCTCAGACAGCTCTGCAATCAGTTTTGCGTCTGTGTAGTTGGTAACGGCCTTGACAATTGCGTTGGCTCTCTTGGCAGGATCGCCGGACTTGAAGATACCGGAACCTACGAATACACCTTCTGCACCGAGCTGCATCATAAGAGCTGCATCTGCAGGAGTTGCAACACCGCCGGCAGCAAAATTAACAACCGGAAGCTTCTTGTTGGTATGCACATATTTAACTAATTCATAAGGAACCTGAAGTGCCTTAGCTGCCTCGAACAGCTCGTCCTCACGCATAGAAGAAAGTCTTGCGATTTCGGAATTCATTTTTCTCATATGTCTGACAGCCTGTACAATATCACCGGTACCCGGCTCACCCTTGGTACGAATCATGGAAGCACCTTCATTGATTCGGCGGAGTGCTTCTCCGAGATCTCTGGCACCGCATACAAACGGAACCTTAAAATCACGCTTGTTGATATGATATACATCATCTGCAGGGGAGAGAACTTCTGACTCGTCGATATAATCGATTTCAATTGCCTCAAGAATCTGTGCCTCTACAAAATGACCGATACGGCATTTTGCCATAACAGGGATGGAAACGGCTTCCTGAATACCCTTAATCATCTTCGGGTCACTCATTCTGGATACGCCTCCGGCTGCACGGATATCGGCAGGGATTCTCTCCAAAGCCATAACTGCGCAGGCACCTGCTTCTTCTGCAATCTTAGCCTGCTCAGGAGTGGTAACATCCATGATGACGCCGCCCTTTAACATCTGGGCTAAGCCTTTGTTTAATTCGTACTGTGTATTTTCCATATTGAAAAAGACCTCCTTGATTCGGTATAATTTTATTGCTATTGTAAAGGTAAACTGGCGTGCGATAAATAGTCAATTTGAAATAAAAATATATGACCAGTTTGGGAGGTGCATGATGAGAAAAATACTGATTACAGGAGGAACAACTTTTGTAAGCCGTTTTGCGGCAGAATACTTTGTTGCAGCAGGGGATGAGGTATATGTACTGAACCGGAACCAGAAGCCGCAGGCAGACGGGGTAATTCTGATTGAGGCGGACAGACACAATCTTGGGGAAAAGCTTAAAGGCATGGAATTTGACGCGGTGCTGGATATTGTTGCATATACAAAAGAAGATATATCGGATTTGCTGGAGGCGCTTGGCTCGTACGGAATATACATTATGGTCAGTTCGAGTGCCGTTTATCCGGATACAGAAAAACAGCCTTTCCGGGAGAATACAGGACTTGGCAAAAATGCCTACTGGGGTTCTTACGGGACGAACAAGATAGAAGCGGAGCGGGAATTATTAAGAAGGGATGCGAATGCTTATATTCTCCGCCCACCGTATCTGTATGGAGAGCTGGACAATATATATCGTGAAGCATTTGTCTTTGACTGCGCCATGCAGCAGCGCAGGTTTTATCTTCCGGGCGATGGTTCCATGAAGCTGCAGTTCTTTCATGTGAAGGATTTGTGCAGAGTCATGGAAGCAATCCTGCAGAAGAAGCCCGCAGAGCACATTTATAATGTGGGAAATGAGAAAGCCGTATCCATCAAAGAATGGGTGGAGGCGTGTTATCGTGCTGCCGGCAGGCAGGTGCAGTTCGTGAATGTTCGTAAGGATATAGAACAGCGGGCGTATTTTCCATTCCACAGATATGAGTATGTTCTCGATGTAACGAAGCAGTCACGGCTTGTGTCGGATACCCTGCCGATGGAGGAAGGGCTGAAGAAGGCATATGAGTGGTATGTTGGCCATCAGGATGAGGTGGGGAAGAAGGATTATATAGAGTACATAGACCAAAGAATATGTTGTTAATGCCAATTAGGGAATTTTCCTTTTCTACATGAAGTGGTAGAATCAGACTTATACAAAACTCACAAGGAGGACAAGATGAATTTCTTAGAAGAACGAATCGTAAAAGATGGAATAGTCAAAGAAGGCAACGTATTAAAAGTAGATAGTTTTCTGAATCATCAGATGGATACAGCATTATTTAACCAGATGGGGGAGGAATTTGAGAAGCGCTTTGCGAATAAGAAAATCAATAAGATTCTGACCATCGAAGCATCCGGAATCGGAATCGCCTGTATCGTAGCCATGCATTTTGGCGTGCCGGTTGTATTTGCCAAGAAATCCAAGAGTATCAATATCGACGGAGATATGTATATCGCGGAAGTAGAATCCTTCACACACAAGTGCAAGAATCAGGTCATCGTCTCCAAGCGTTTTTTGGGACCGGAGGACCATGTACTGATCATCGATGATTTTCTTGCCAACGGCTGTGCACTCCAGGGACTGATCTCGATTGTCAATGAGGCTGGCGGCACGGTGGAAGGAATCGGAATCGCCATCGAAAAGGGCTTTCAGGTGGGCGGACAGATTATCCGCAATCTTGGATACCAGTTGGAATCACTTGCGATTGTTGATGGAATGGATGCCAAGACAGGGCATATTACCTTCCGGGAGCAGTAGGTGAAAAAATTTCATTTTGCATAGGAATTTCTGAAGGAATATCCCCTTGACAGATGATGTATCGGGTGCTAATCTTAAAATAACTTAACCGTTTAAGTGAACTTTGAGCAAATCAGAACAGAAAGCCTGATTTGCTTAAAAAATACTTTTTAATTTAAACGGTTAAATAACTACAAAAAAGGAAAGGAAGAAGAAGGTATGAAAAGAAGAACAGGGGTATTTGCAACAACAATGTTATTGGCGGCTATGCTCGCAGGGTGCGCAGGCACGGGAGCAGGAACAGGAACACAGGACACCGGCGCAGCGGAGGAACAAAATCAGGCGCAGGAAAGCTATACGGTCACATTCTATGATTCGGACGGAAGCACGGTGTTAGAGACAAGGCAGGTGGAAGCAGGTGCCTGCGTGGAGGAATTTGTGCCGGAAAAAGAAGGCTACACGTTTGTTGGATGGTACGGAACACCGCAGATGAGCCACAGGTTTGATTTTGGGGAAGAGATTACAGCGGATGCTTCTGCATTTGCCGGATTTGCGTCTTATCAGGAGGATACACGAAGCTGGGCGATTTTGGGAAGCGGCAGCAGTCAGGCACTGTTGGAGTCCAATTGGGGTAAGGTTATTGGCGAGGCACAGATGATGCAGAAGGAAGATGTGGAGGGGGCGAATGTTTACACCATTACCTTAGACCTTATGGAGGGTGATGAATTCCAGTTCGCAATTGACACCTCATGGTCAGACCAGAGAGGCTTCGGATATCTGGAGTGTATTGAACAGGATGGAGTTGAGTATTTTGCCAATTCCGGAAGTCTGGGGGATGCCAAGGTACGCAAGGCGAATATGAAGGTTGCGGTGTCCGGCAATTATACATTTGAGCTGACGACATATCCGGGAGAGGATTATTACGATACGGAGGACGCTTACTATACGGAGGCGGGAAAAGAGAATTTCAATTACAACAATTATGACCGTATTACATGGACCTATAACGGAGAAGCAAGTGCTTCCGGAGCAGAATATCAGACGGATTATTACATTAAGGGTGCAGTGATTACCGGATGGGAAGATGTATATACGGACGAGACAAAATTTGTGCAGGATAATGATATTTATACATTGACGATTGATTTGACAGAGGGGGATGAATTTTTATTTACGACCTTGCTCACCAGTGGAGATACCCAGAGTGTGGGAAATGAATATGTGAGATATACGAATATTGACGCGGAGGATGCGGACAGCCTTGCCTGTGTGACAGAGGGCGGAAGCGCCAACATGGTTGCGGCAAAGGACGGAAGCTATACCTTCACCTATGATGCACAGACGAAGGTATTGCAGGTATCCTGCCAGTAATGGACCTAGATGCGGACATCATGCGGGGTGTCCGGAGTACGGTTCAGGGCATATTCCATGCAGGTCATGAGAGCCTCGGCCTTGGCGGACGATACAAGGGGCTGATAGCAAATATTTTTATCGGCCTCTTTGGTATCTGACAGCAGGGCATACAGGGAATGTTCAAGAATCAGCACGCGTTCCTTTTCATAGAGTGTAAGCTGCTTTGGGGTGTCGATATAGATTACCTCAGGAAACGTCTGTTCCAGAAGCGCTTTGCGTTCGAGATTCGAAGGTGTGAGCGCAAGCAGCTTATAAGAGGAACCGTTGAAAAAGCGGTCTGCCTCATCGGCAATGCGGGTGTAATCAGAATTAATCTGGAAAAAGAGCCCATTACCCGACAGCATGCAGTCGAAGGCCAGCAGCGGAATAAAATTGCGGTCACCGATTTCAAAAAAGTATGGGGATGGAACATCATAGCAGACAATCGCATCTGCCTGCTCGTAGCGCTCGGTAAACGAACTGCTCAGATAAGTCAGACCGTAATTTTTCTCATGGAGAAAGGACGACAGATAATCCACAAGGTACATCTGCTCTGCCTGCTTTAACACAGAGCTTTCCGGAGAAAAGTAGAGTGCAACCATGCGCTTCCGGCTGGTGGCGAGTGCCTGTGCGGACTGGTTGGGCGTATAACCCAGCAGATTGCTGATTTGCAGTACCTTTTTGCGGGTGGCATCGCTGATTTGGATGTCTGTGCGATTATTCATGACATAGGATACGGTTGCCACTGACACTCCCGCTTCGCGGGCGACATCCCGGATGGTAATTCGATGACTCACTGTGAAATATTCTCCCTTCGTATGAGGCGTTTATACCACAAGTTATAAAGAGTTTTCAAAAATTTGTCAATATAATATAAGGAGAAAAAGAAGAATGAATGAGTATGCATTATTGCATATGCCGGATTCCAGATATTGTTTTGCTGTTGGAAAAAAGGAGCTGGTGCTCCGGCTTAGAGTCTCAAAAGAGGACAGAGGCGCAGAGGTCTATCTGGTACATGCCCCGAAATATGTTTTTCATGAGCAGCGGGAGCGTACTGCGATGACGGTCTGTTACAGCGACCGGCTGTATGATTATTATGAGATTGCTTTGGAACTTGCAGATGTCCGGTTTGCCTATATTTTTGAATTTCATCAGAATGGCAAAACCTATTATTACAGCGAGGACGGTCTGACAGAGGAATACCGTTTTGAAGAAAGTTTCTATAATTTCTTCCAGATGCTCCTTCATGATTCGGGAGAAAAACAGATGCGTTTCCAAAGACAAAGTAATATAGTTTTGTGTCATGCCCTGACTCCTTTCCTATTCGGTTACCCTCTCTTATAGTATGCGCGGACGCAGGAAGAGGTGCTGTCAGCGGCATTTTTATTCAAAAATCGTGCGCGCAACCGGAAGTTTACATTAAGAAACCCTGAAATGATGGCATTTTGGAAGGGAAGCCGCTATACTGAATGAAGACAGCGCGACCGGAAGCCGGAAGCGGATATTGTTTGGATGGGAGGAATTGTAATGACATTAGGTGAAAAATTATCGAAACTGCGCAGAGAGAATAATTATACGCAGGAGCAGCTTGCAGACCTTCTCGGAGTGTCAAGGCAGGCAATCAGTAAATGGGAGCAGGATGTCGCTTTTCCGGAGACGGACCGGCTGATACAGATGAGTGATTTGTACGACTGTTCGCTCGATTACCTGTTAAAAGATAAGGCGGATGCGGATGTGCAGCCGGAAGGTGTCGAATCGTTTGTTCGGGGAAGACGTTTTCATGAGAAAAAGAGTGACAAAATCCTGTGGGGGATGCCACTGTGGCATATTGGGCGCAAGGCGAGAGGTTTTATAGCAATTGGTCTGGATGCGCGTGGCTTCATCGCAATCGGATTGAGAGCCAGAGGCGTGATTTCGGTCGGAATGTTGTCCGTGGGCGTGCTCAGCCTGGGAATGCTTTCTCTCGGTGTGCTGGCGATGGGACTTTTTTCCGTTGGACTTTTGTCTGCGGGCTGCTTTTCGGCAGGAATCATATCGGCAGGAGCAATCAGTCTGGGAATTTTGTCTTTAGGAGCAATTGCAATTGGTGATTTTTCCGTAGGAGCTTTATCTGTCGGCAAATATGTTGCCTTTGGGGATAATGCCCGTGCCATGATTGCCCTGGGCGGAACCGAGGCGGCAGGAAGCGTGTTTGCGAAAGTCGGAGAGCTTACGCCGCAGGAGCGTGTTCAGGTTCGGGAGTTATTCGATACCATCGTTCCATCGTATTTTTCATGGATAAAGGGACTGCTTCAGCAATTTATTTAATACCATATATAATAGGTCCTGTGTTTTTACTGCAATTTTACAATCAAAGGAATGCGGATTTTACACTGTGCTGATAAACTCTTAGGGTGAAAAAATTGATAAAGAAGAAGAGAAGCAGAGGACCGCTATATGGATGAACAAATCAAGTTAGAAGAAAATCATGTAGAGCAATTTTACCGCGTAATTCGGGATAGAGAAATCAAGCCGGTGTATCAGCCGATTGTATCGTTGAAGAATGGCAGCATACTGGGGTATGAGGCTTTGAGCAGAGTGACGGACAGCAATCTTACTCTCTCCATAGGGGAGCTTTTTTCCATGGCAAAGCAATTGGGTAAGCTGTGGGAATTAGAGAAGCTGTGCCGGATTAAGGCGTTGGAATGTGCCAGAGAACTGCCAGTGGGAAGAACCCTGTTTTTGAATGTGGACGCGAATGTTATTTTAGAATCCGGGTTCGAGTCGGGAGTTACAAGAAAATATTTAGACAAATATAATCTCCGGCCGGAAAATGTCATTTTTGAGATTACGGAAAGGTCGGATGTGGACAACAACGAAATCTTAAAGCAGGTTATAGAACATTATAAGGGACAGGGCTTTCGGATTGCTATAGATGATGTCGGTGCCGGTTACTCGGGGCTGAACAGAATCAACTCACTCACGCCGCAGTACATTAAGATTGATTATGAACTTGTACATAAAATAGATGAAAGCAAATCCCAGAAATCTCTCGTGGAATTCATCATTAAGTACTGCAAACACATGAACATCAAATCCATCGCAGAGGGAATCGAGACAGAGAAGGAGCTGAAATGCCTGCTGCATCTTGGGGTGGACTACGGGCAGGGCTTTTTGCTGGGACGACCGGAAGAACAATTTTTACCGGAAATCAGGGACAAGCGGGTATTGGAGCTCATTAAAAAGATTCACCGCAAAAAGGTGGACAACAGAACCATCGGTTCACTGGCACAGGTTGGGACCATCGTATCGGATGATACGGTACTGTTTCGGGCATACAGTCTGTTTGTGACGAATAAGCAGCTTGATTTTATCATTGTTGTCAACCGGAAAAACAAATTCCTCGGCGTGGTAAAGCGTGACCTTTTAGAGCCGAACTGGTGGTGTCAGGTCGACCATAATAATAGGAAGATTACGGAATATATGACCAGTGAGAATGTGCTGACAGTGCCCTACGATATGCCCAAGCAGGCCGTACTCAGAAAAGCGATGGCAAGGGACGAGGACACCTATTGTCCGGTTATTGTGCTGAAGAAGGAACGCATCTACGGAATTGTCGAAGTGCGGAATCTGGTACTGGACCTTTTGTCTGATTCGGGGTTGGCATAGGCAATTATATGGATTGTGGGCAAAAAATTATCGCTTAGCATATGTAATTGCCGCAAATTGTTCTTTCTTTTTGGAGAAGATTGTAATATAATACCTATAACTTATGATATTAGGAGGATAACAGAATGTTAGTATCTGCAACAGAAATGCTTCAAAAAGCAAAAGCTGGTCACTATGCAGTTGGTCAGTTCAACATCAATAACTTAGAGTGGACAAAGTCCATCTTATTAACGGCACAGGAATTACAGTCACCGGTTATCTTAGGTGTATCTGAGGGTGCAGGCAAGTATATGACCGGATTTGGTACCGTAGCAGCTATGGTTAAGGCTATGGACGAGTCTCTCGGAATCACAGTTCCGGTAGCTCTTCACTTAGACCACGGCTCATACGAAGGATGCTACAAGTGCATCAAGGCCGGATTTACTTCCATCATGTTCGACGGTTCTCATTATCCAATCGAGGAGAACGTTGCCAAGACCAAGGAATTGGTAGCAGTTGCTCATCAGCTCGGATTATCCATCGAGGCAGAAGTTGGTTCTATCGGTGGTGAGGAAGACGGAGTTGTTGGAATGGGCGAGTGCGCAGATCCGGAAGAGTGCAAGATGGTAGCTGATCTTGGTGTTGATATGCTTGCAGCAGGAATCGGTAACATCCACGGCAAATATCCGGAGAACTGGGCAGGACTCAGCTTTGAGACTTTGGATGCAATTCAGCAGAAGACAGGCATTATGCCATTGGTACTTCATGGTGGTACAGGAATCCCTGCCGACATGATCAAGAAGGCAATTGACCTTGGCGTATCCAAGATTAATGTAAATACAGAGTGTCAGCTTGCATTCCAGGAAGCTACCCGCAAGTATATCGAGGCTGGTAAGGACTTAGAAGGCAAGGGCTTTGACCCACGTAAGCTTTTAGCTCCGGGTGCAGATGCAATCAAGGCTACTGTTAAGGAGAAGATGGAGCTGTTCGGTTCTATCGGCAAAGCAAACTAGTCTGTATTTGACTTTTTTCACAAAATGCATCGTCGGAAACGAAACAAAAGTATCGAAAACGTCAAAACTTAATTTTTTTAAAAAAAGAAGTTGATTTTTTACGGATGATGATGTATCTTAGTTTCAGAAATAATGTGAAGCGAAGAACGAGGGCGTTCCAATAGTATTGGAATGCCCTTTTTTACTAGGGTGAACTTTACATAATTAAGTATATACTTTACATTATAAAGAAAAGAAATTATGAATAGAAAGGAAGTTAAGAGAATGAGCGAAACAGAATACTTTAATGTGGCAGATATTTTCGGAGAGAACGTATTCAATGATGCCGTAATGCAGGAACGTCTGCCAAAGAAGGTTTATAAGAAGCTTCATGAGGTTATGGATGAAGGTCAGGAACTGGATCTTGAGACGGCTGATGTGATTGCACATGAGATGAAGGAATGGGCAATTGAAAAAGGCGCAACCCATTACACCCATTGGTTCCAGCCACTTACCGGTGTAACTGCTGAGAAGCATGATTCCTTCATCACAGCTCCAATGCCGAATGGCAAAGTGCTGATGAGCTTTTCCGGCAAGGAATTAATCAAGGGTGAGCCGGATGCATCATCTTTCCCTTCCGGCGGACTTCGTGCTACTTTCGAGGCAAGAGGATATACAGCGTGGGATTGTACCTCACCGGCATTCGTCAGACAGGATGCAGCAGGCGCAACTCTTTGCATTCCGACCGCTTTCTGTTCCTACACAGGAGAGGCACTGGATCAGAAGACACCGCTTCTTCGTTCCATGGAAGCAATCAATGAGCAGGCGCTTCGTTTGCTGAGACTGTTTGGAAACACCACTTCCCAGAAGGTTACCCCTTCCGTTGGACCTGAGCAGGAATACTTCATTGTAGACCGTGAGAAATATTTAAAGAGAAAAGATTTAATCTTTACCGGACGTACCTTATTCGGAGCAATGCCTCCGAAGGGACAGGAGATGGACGATCATTACTTCGGAGCCATCCGCGAGAGAATCGCAGCATACATGAGAGATGTCAACAAGGAGCTTTGGAAGCTTGGTGTGGCAGCTAAGACACAGCACAACGAGGTTGCTCCGGCACAGCATGAGCTGGCACCAATCTATGATGAGTGTAATGTAGCCGTTGACCACAACCAGCTGACGATGGAGACCTTGAAGAAGGTTGCAGGACGCCACGGATTACAGTGTCTGCTTCACGAGAAGCCATTTGCAGGTGTGAATGGTTCCGGTAAGCACAACAACTGGTCCATCACCACAGACGATGGAATCAAC
>JBGVFC010000070.1:0-18760 GCA_045120755.1 Agathobacter sp.
CATCATGAAGACACCGGTAGGCATACAGCATTTCCCGGTAAGATTCCTCCTGCTGATTCATCCGGTAAGCAGTCTCATAGCAGGAAATTGCCTCCTCGAAAAGAAAAAGTCTCGCATATGCAGTTCCGAGGTTGTGCCAGATATTGCCGAGTATCTCACGCGGCTCCTCTGCCGCTTCCTTCGAATCCAGCAGACGCTTATATTCATAGATGCTGCTTAAATATTTTTCCTTGTCCATCAGCCGGTCTGCGCGGATTTTGCTGCATTCGAAATCGGATTTTTCCTCCATCTGCGCAATGACCGTACAGATATCGGCAATCTCATTCTTCGTACAGTATCCGCCCGCCTTCAATATGGCAAGCACAAATTCAGACAGCCTGCCGTCCTCTCTTAAAAGCGCCCTCAGGCGTTCTGCCAGCGAAGGATTGTGAAGTTCTTTTTCCACCCATGCACACAATTCCTCGCACATAAAGCTTTTTTCCAGCAGATAGATATTATTGGAAATATAATAGCACAATTCTTCCATGGAATAGATATTGACCGATACCCCCTCAATATAATAGGGGAACGAGGTAACCGGCTCCTGACATAACAGTAATTCTCCCATATACACCTCCGCTACATGGACATGGTATATTTCCATGTCTTGTCGGTACTTCGGAACAGCTCCCCAAAACCGAGGTCTTTGATTTCGATGGATACCCGGTCATCCGACACCGGCTGGGCCGTAATCCGAAGCCTGGTCGTCTTGTTCGGCCGGTTCGGCAAATCGGTAAGCTCCAGTGTCTCAATCTTGGCTTCCCTGCTGTGCGGCCACTGCTTCCAGAAATCAATCTCCGGTGTACCGTCCAAAATCACTTCACACTGACCTTTGCTCTCAAACCAGTTCCTTCCGGCACTGATTAAGCTATAAAATTCGTAGCCTCCCTGTCTGCGTACCTTGAGGCTGATGTTGAATTTCATCTCATTCTCTCCCATATAGAGAAACGGCCATTCCTCTTCATGGTCACGGACTGCCGCTGCATAGCAGGCACCCTTGGAAAACAGATTTTTACCGATAAAAGCCCTTCGCCCCCTGCACAGATTGTTCAGTGAGCTCTTCATCCATTCCCCGTCAAATCCATCCCCCACCAGATACACGGAGGAGATAATCTGATTATCAAATGCCTTATGCTGAATCCGAAGGAACGCTCCGTCCCTGTCATCATCGAGCGTCATGCGGCTGCTCTCTGATATGGAAACCACCTTCGGCGTCGTTTTCATATCCTTCTTCAGACAGTAAAAATGCATGGTATCCTGCTCATACTCAAACAAAAACACATCATGCAACCACAACGGCTGCTGCTGGCTTAAGGCAAAGTAATAAAAGCTCTCTTTGTGGTCAATCACCATGAATTTATCCTTCGGAAAACCGATTCTCTCCGCAATCCTCCAGAACAGCTCCATATTCTCTTTTGACAGCCGCTCGGTCGTCAGCACAAGCCGGTCACATCCGGTGGCATTGCCAAGCTTCTGTGGCAGTGCAATCAGCTTCTGCAAAAAGAGCCCTAACAGCTCCTCCGCCAAAAACTGCTCATCCTCGATGCGTATCGACTCTCCTGCCAATGCCCGGTGAAGCAGACAGTCCACACAGATCATCTCACAGGTCCGCGCCATTTTTCTGGCATCCTCCCCGTAATACCACTGTCCGATTCCCTTGCGCTTGGCAATGATGAGCGGAATCTGATAAAGCTCGCTTCCGGCAATGGTGCTAACCGTCTCCGGCTCCTCCTTATTCAGTTGGTAATAACTGATCATCGCATACCGGTCATTCAAATCAATCCCGATATAACATGGTGTATGTTTCTGCTCCATGACATCCTCATTCCTATAACAGCTTAAATACCTTCTTCGTCACTTCATCATACCCTGCATACTGCTTCATGTTGTGATACAGCGAGCTCTCCTCCTGCAAGGTCTCTGAAATAATCATCTGATTCAGCAGGTTGTATCTGCTGACATCCTTCTCCCCATAGACATCATTGTTCATAATGCGGCTGCTCTGTGTAACCTCGACCTGACTTTGGTATTCCTCGGAAATATAATACTGAATCATATCCCCGAAAAACATCACGAAGGTCTTTACAAAGATTCCACCATATACATTCGGCATATCCTCAACCGCAAATTCTGCTCCGTCTTCATCCAGACTGTAATGCAGCACCACATGCTTTCTCGGATCTGCGCGGTATTCCAAAAATACCTTGTCGTAGAAATGGTATTTCATCACAAGGCGCTTGTCCATTTTCCGGTAAAAGGCAAAATTCATATTGCGACAGGTGTACTCTGCAAGCAGTTCATCCTGAATTTCCACCTGCTCTGCGGTCGGCTGTGCCTCCTCGGACAGACGCTTTAAAAGCGCCAGCTTACAGGCATCATTAAGCTCCTGATTCTTCAGAAATCTTGTCTGGATACGCAAAAATACATGCTCGGATGTCTTTCTTCCCTGAACGAAATACGCATGTCCACAGTAGGACAGATAGGCAAGTACTACCTGTTCCCTGCCGCCACGGATACAGTAGGAATCAAAAATCTCATCCGCATCCGGTGTAAGCTGCTCCTCGTAGAGCATCTGAACCAATATCCTCTCCTCCAGCTCCATACGCTCTTCCATCTCAAACTGCCTTAGGGCTTTCCACAGACTGCACATGATATCCGTAGGTCCCTGATAAAATTCGGACAGATAGCGAAGCATTACATCGTTATATTTGCCGGACACAAAGCCCTGCCCGGTAAGCTGCAGCAGAAATTCGTCCTCCTCATAGGCATACTGCTCAATCATATAGCTTGCCAGTGCCACTCTCGCGGCAGCGCCAATCTGGTCGATTCCGTATTCGCTTAACAGCGCATATGCCTTGTCGTAGATGCGGTTCTCCACCAGAAGCTCCATGAGATATCTTCTGGTAACCGGCGGCATCAGCTCCAAATCGGCTTCCTCGAGGTACCGCTTGATGGTACCCTCAAATTCCCGCGTCCGGTAGAACCTTATAATCTCCGGTACAAGCTCCGCCAGGTAGGAGTAGCTGAACTCCTTTCCGAATAAAATCCGCGGGAAATATTTTTCATCCTCCTTCTCGAAGGTAAGGTAATTCTGCTTGGCATCAAAGTATGCCACTATGTACGACAGTTCATCCGGTGCAAGCTCCATACATCTTGCAAGATACTTCTGTGTATCCATCAAGGCCTGTACCTGATATTCCACGCTGCCCGCATATCTCCTGCCTTTGGCATCCTCAAAAATCACAACATATTCCCTGGAATACAACTGAAAATACGCCGTCTGCCCGGACAGGGAAACAATCTGCGGCTCCTTTAACTGTCTCTGATAGATAAATGCCCGCACCATACCGGAATCCATCACAATCAGCTTCTGTGTAAAGAGAATCTTCGCCAGTGCATGTGCAATCTCCTGATTAATCAGACCAAGCTCCAGCATGTCCTTGTACAGAACCGCAAGATTGTCATCTATGTGCCCCAGCTCCACCTGCTCCATTGCAAATCTTCCGATTGCTTTGCGGTACTTGTGATACACCTGTGCATTTTCATCCTTAGTCGCGATGATATTATTGTAAAGGACTGCCATCTTCTTGTATGGCAGGCTGTTCTCGTACTGAAAATACATCTGGATAATCTTCGGAACCGTGCTGACCGCACGCTCATCCATGGACAGCAGATAGGCTTCATACAGTCCGGTAATCCTAAGATTGAGTTCGATTCCCTGTTCAAACCAGCTATGATACTGACAGCCGTATTGCTGTCCCTTAATCAGATAGCTGCAAATCATGCCGATGTAAGCCGGCTTTTCGTTGACCTTGTATGCCGCACACATCAGCCGGTAAATCGTCGGTGAAAAATTCTTGGTTCCCTCCACAATCGAAAAAATCTGTTCTGCCAGTTCCTTGGTCAATGCATTCTGCCGGATTGCCCAATGCAGCACCCGAAGTTCAAAGGTTCCAAGTCTTCGCAGAAGATACGGCTCCTGCCACATCAGATAATACGCCTCGATATACAGATAAGGAGAATTGCAGTCCTTCTTCACCCAGTACTCGATTGCTTTTAATTTGCGCGCACTGTTGTTGTAATATTCCTCTTTCAGAAATAACAGCACCCAGAACAACAACACAGAATCCGGATGTTCATGAAAAATCACCTCAATCTCCTGTGTCATACGGTCCACATAGGACGGCTCCCGCTCCAGAAGTGTCATCAGGTACAGATAATATCCCCAGATTGGAGTCTTACGGTCCGCCCAGTTCCGCTTGAATTCATCTAAAATCCATTCCGCCTCCTGCCTCTGACGGTTAATGATAAATGCCTGTGCCTTCATAAGCGGATACATCCATTCGTCCGGCTCAAGTGCCTGCAGATGGTTCAGCGCCTCCACCGTCTCGTTCGCCCATACACCGGTGACAATACGCTTCAGGCGGTATGCCTGATACAATTCCATGATACCGACCTTGCATTCCTTAATATCCATCCGGCTCTTGTCCGGCTCCTTCGGCACATCCTTATATATGGTAAAGGTAATCTCTTCGTTGTGATACAGCCCCTTGATGAGAAGAAATCCGTAATTCCTGCCGGCATGCAGCTTGTCATAGGAAATCATAAAATCCAACAGGCAGGTGCTCCCGATGAAATCCTCCGTCGTAATTTTCTTCTTGGAAGGAACTAAAAACTCACAGTCTGAAATAATCTCAAGCTCAATATATCCCCAGCTATCCTTCTGAATCTCAATTGTCTCCTTGACGGATTCCGTAAACTGTGGGTAGTCATAAGAATTGCGGTTGACCGAAAAATGAATCTTTTGCTTCTTGCGTATCCCAACCAAAAATTCTTCCAGATTCTGATTCGAAGGCTTGGCGGATGCGATTCCACGGTAAATCATGGCTTCCTTCCGCTCCTTCGGCTTGATGATATTGGCAAAGCTCTTGTGGTAAAAGAGCTGGTAAGCCTCCGTCCAGTTGGTCTTGGCAAGCACGGAAAAATCATACAGATTGCGGATGACTCCGGCAGAGGTCTCCCGATACAGCTTCGAAATGGTTGCATGAAAAGAAAAGCTGTGGCTGCACTGATTGCACACCACCACCAGCTCTCCGCCCTGCGACTCACCTTCATACAATCCCTTACTGTGGAAACAGTAGCGGATTTTTACTTCTTCCCCCTCAAACTGTGGTGTCAGACATTCCATTCTCGGGTTCGTTGAATAGACCACACCTCGCAATATGGCATGGTTCTTCCCCGATATCGTAAAGCTTCCGGTGTAATCCTGTTCTTCCACTACCTCGAAAGCAATCTCTTCCTCTGAGAAAGTCAGTTCTGTTCTGTCATATTCAAACCTGCCTCTGGCAAGCTGCTGGATTCTCTTTCGCACCCTCAATCACCCTTCGGTCACAATCATAAAAATCTTTTTCATTATACCTCATTTTACCCCTGTTTGCAATATTTTGGCGCGAAGCAGACCGCCCAGCCGCAGTGCCAGACAATAGATTCCGCGAACCGCCCTGTCGATACCAGAAAGCAGCGGCTGGATCAAAAGCAGGAACAGAATAAGAAGCAGCGTACCTTTTTTTGAAAGTCTGTGCAGATAGAAAAAATCCGCTCCAATCAACATGGACAAAAGAACTCCCAAAGCCATCGCACCTGTTAAAACCGCGTGGAACAGATTCTGCGGTTTTGCCACCCGGTGCAACACCAGAATTCCCACCGCAGCCAGAAGCAGGATGCACGAGGTAGACAGGCAATTGTCATCCAGCCCAAACACCCGGTAATAGAGCGTAAGCCCTCCCACCACGAGAAAGTCCGTGATTCCGGCCGGAATTGCCTGAATAAAAATATTCGTAAGAAAATGTCCGCAAATCGCTTCCTGATTGGGCTCCATTGCCAGACAAAAGGATGGAATCCCTATCGTAAACATACTAATCAGCGATACCTGCACCGGAACCAGCGGATATTCCCACATAAGAGCGACCGAAAAAAGTGCAAGCAGAATAGAAAAAATATTTTTCACGATGTATAAGGATGCGCTTCTTTGGATATTGTTGACCACCCTCCTGCCTTCCGCAACAACCGACGGCATCCGCTTAAAATCAGAATCCAGAAGTACAAGCTGTGCGACACTTGCAGCAGCTTCGCTTCCGGATGCCATGGCAATACTGCAGTCCGCACTTCTAAGCGCCAGTACATCATTGACACCGTCCCCGGTCATCGCGACAGTTCTTCCCTGTTTCTGCAGCGCATGGACAATCTTTTGCTTCTGTTCCGGTGTAACCCTTCCGAACACCGTATATTTTCCGATAGCCTCGGCAAAATCGGCATCTGTATCAAGAGTTGCCGCATCGACATAATGCTCGGCTCCGTCAATTCCTGCTTCCTGTGCAATCACGGAAACCGTCAGCGGATTGTCTCCGGAAATCACCTTGATGGCAACCTGATTTTCACGGAAATAGGAAAAGGTATCCTTCGCTCCCTCCCGCACCTGATTGCCAAGCAGGGCAAACACAAGCGGCTGCACCTTCTGCAAAAGCGCTCCGCCATCCAGACTTCCCTCATAAGCGGCAAACACCAGCACACGCGCTCCCTGCATGGCATATTCCGACAGTTTCTCCTGATACTCCTCCACTGCCTCCCCCAGCACACACTCCGGTGCCCCAAGCACATACGCCTGTCCGTCCAAAACCGCTCCGGAATACTTATACTGCGGGGAAAAGGACAGGACCTGTTCTGCCGGACTCTCCTGCTTTTCCTCCTTAAAATATTCCTGCAGCGTGCGCATAGTTGTATTATCGGCAGACATGCTCTTTACAAAATCCGACAAAAGCTGCTGTATATGTGTCCTGTCGGCTTCGTCTGCAAGAACCACCAGTTCCCTGACCTGCATGGCAGTCTCCGTGATGGTCCCGGTCTTGTCCACACACAGGACATCCACACGTGCAAGTGCTTCAATACAGCGCATATCGTGAATCAGAACCTGCTGTCTGCCAAGCCGCACCGTACTGACCGCCATGGCAACACTGGCAAGCAGATACAGCCCCTCCGGAATCATACCGATGACCGCAGCAATCATTCCTGTCACGCTGTCCCTCAGCCCTGCCTGATTGTACACATAGGCCTGAACGAACAATGCGATTCCGATAGGCAGAATCAGAATCCCCATAAACAAAATCAGATGATTCAGCGACTGCATCATCTTAGACTGTTCCCCCACCTTCTCCTGCGTTGCCTTGCGCGTCAGACCGGAAATATAGGATTCCTTCCCCACTTTGGTAAGCGCAGCAATACACGTTCCGGAGACAACAAAGCTCCCCGAGAACAGCTCATCATCCTTCTGCTTCGTCACCTCGTCCGCCTCTCCGGTAATGAGTGCTTCATTGACCTGGATTGTCCCCTCCAGAACCACTGCATCCGCCGGAAGCTGCCGACCCGCAGTAAGCAGGATTACATCCTCCTGCACCAGTTCTTCGGCAGAGACCTCCCGCAACTGCTTCCCTCGAAACACCTTTACCTTCGGCTCATTTAAGATGGACAAGCGTTCTAATACCCTTTTTGCATGCAGCTCCTGTACAATCCCGATGATGGTGTTTGCCACAATCACGAACAAAAACAGCATATCGTTCCACGCACCTACCAGCACAAGAAGCACCGCAAAAATCAGAAATATGAGATTAAAATAGGTAAATACATTTTTCCTGATAATCCGGGCAGCCGATTTGGTCGAAGCTGTCACCCTGCAATTGTCCAGCCCTGCGGCAAAGCGTTCTTTCGCCTGCTCCTCGCTCAGTCCGTATTCCATTCCCAATTCTTCCAGATTAAGGTTCTCCACGCTCTTCACCCATTTTATGTATTTTGCCGCAGAACGCTTTTTCCAAAAACGCTCTTTTGCTATATACAGTATGCCCTGCAGAACGCAAAAAAACACTGAATCCGAAAATTCAGTGTTTTGTCTGAAACGATATTACAATTATTTATTGGATAAATACTCGTGAATACCTTTTGCTGCAGCCTTGCCTGCTCCCATAGCAAGGATAACGGTTGCTGCTCCGGTAACCGCATCTCCTCCGGCGTAGACACCTTCCTTGGAGGTTGCTCCGGTATCCTCCGTAGCAACGATACATTTTCTCCGGTTCGTCTCAAGTCCTGCGGTGGTGGAAGAAATCAGCGGATTCGGTGAAGTTCCGAGGGACATGATTACGGTATCACATTCCATCTCATATTCTGAGCCTGCAATCTCAATCGGGCTTCTTCTTCCGGATTCATCCGGCTCGCCAAGCTCCATCTTAATAATCTTAATTCCCTTTACCCATCCATCCTCATCTACGAGAATCTCTGTCGGGTTCTGCAGAAGGTCGAAGATAATGCCCTCTTCCTTTGCATGATGTACTTCTTCCTTACGTGCCGGAAGCTCTTCCTCTCCACGACGGTACACAATGTGAACCTCTGCGCCGAGACGAAGTGCGGTTCTGGCTGCATCCATTGCAACATTGCCGCCGCCGACAACGACTACCTTATCGCCTCTGGAAATCGGAGTCTCGTATCCTTCCTTGAATGCCTTCATGAGGTTATTTCTGGTGAGGAATTCATTGGCAGAAAATACACCGTTTGCCTGCTCTCCCGGAATTCCCATGAATCTCGGAAGTCCTGCTCCGGAACCGATGAATACAGCTTCAAAGCCCTCTTCCTCCATCAGCTCATCAATCTTAACAGACTTTCCAATAACAACATTGGTCTCGATTTTGACACCAAGTGACTTTACGTTCTCAACTTCCGCTGCGACAACCTCATCCTTCGGAAGACGGAATTCCGGAATACCGTAGCTTAATACTCCGCCTGCCATATGAAGTGCCTCGAAGATGGTAACATCATATCCTAATTTTGCCAGATCTCCTGCACAGGTAAGACCTGCCGGGCCGGAACCGATAACTGCAACCTTGTGTCCGTTCATCTCCTTCGCCTTGTTCGGCTTGATTCCATGCTCTCTTGCCCAGTCAGCCACAAATCGCTCCAGCTTACCGATTGCAACCGGATCACCCTTGATTCCGCGGATACATTTGCCCTCACACTGGCTCTCCTGCGGACATACACGGCCACATACTGCCGGAAGTGCCGAAGACTCGGAAATAATCTGATATGCCGCCTCAAAATTACGGTTCTTCACTTCCTGGATAAATACCGGAATATTAATGGAAACCGGACATCCCTTCATACACTGTGCATTCTTACAATTCAGACAGCGCGCAGCCTCCGCAACTGCCTCTTCCTCGTTATATCCATAACATACTTCTTCAAAATTCTTCGCACGAACCTGCGGCTCCTGCTCACGAACCGGTACACGAACCATTCCTTCCATTATTTGTCACCTCCGCAATGACCACAGCCGCCGTGGTGTGTGTCACCTTCCTCATATGCCAGCTTTGCACGGCCCTCTGCCGTCTTATATTGCTGCATTCTTTTCATCGCCTGCTCAAAATCAACCAGATGTCCATCAAATTCCGGTCCATCCACACAGGCGAATTTGACCTTGCCATCTACCATCAGACGGCATGCACCGCACATTCCGGTACCATCCACCATGATTGGATTCATGGATACAACGGTCGGGATACCAAGCTCCTTCGTGAGCTGGCAGACAAATTTCATCATAATCATCGGTCCAATTGCCACGCAGACATCATACTGCTTTCCTTCATCGACAAGTGCCTGAAGCTGTTGGCATCCATTGCCGTGGAACCCGTAGGAACCGTCATCTGTTGTAACATACAGATGTCCTGCAACCGATTCCATCTCCTTCTCATAGAAGATTAAGTCCTTATTGCGGTAGCCGATGATAACATCAGCCTCTACTCCGTGCTCCTTCAGCCATTTTACCTGTGGATATACAGGCGCGGTTCCAAGTCCACCGCCGATAAATACGATTTTTTTCTTCTTCGTCTCCTCAAGATTCTCTTCAAGACAAAGCTCGGAAGGACAACCAAGCGGTCCCACGAAATCTTCGAGAGCATCTCCCTCATTCAGATCCATCATACGCTCGGTTCCTGCACCGATGGTCTGAACCACGATGGTAACCGTCAATTTTTCTCTGTCATAATCACAGATGGTAAGCGGAATTCTCTCTCCGAATTCATCTGTCTTGGCAATAATAAACTGTCCCGGTAAGCATTCCTTCGCTACGCGCGGTGCCTTAATCTCCATAAGAACAATATTATTCTGCAATTTTTCTTTGCGAACAATTGGATACATAACTTTCCTCCTAGTGTTTTCTACATCCTATCTCGTAAAACATGCACATTTTATAATATCGGAAAAAGTGCAGGATAGCAACCATTTTTTAACAGATTGAGCCCGATTGGGTCCGACGAACCGTTACGATTCCTTTGACAAAAGAATCCGGTCGTTATCAAGTTCTTTTCCGGCATTTAATGCAAATTGCTGTAAAAGGTCATCCACTGTCATGCCGGCGCGCTTCTCTCCAGCAACATCCAGCACAATATTTCCGGAATCCATCATAATGGTCCGGTTTCCAAGGGCTAGTGCCTGATGCATATTGTGCGTTACCATCAGACAGGTAATATTGCGCTCTGCCACAATGTCCTTCGTAAGTCCAAGCACCTTCTCTGCAGTGGTCGGGTCAAGTGCTGCCGTGTGCTCATCTAAAAGCAGAATCTTCGGCGTAACCAGGGTTGCCATAAGAAGTGTCAGCGCCTGACGCTGTCCTCCGGACAACAGACCTACCGGCTGCTTCATCCTATCTTCCAGTCCCATCCCCAAAAGTGCTAACTGTTCCTGAAATTTCTTCTTGTCCGCCGCACTGATTCTGCTGAAATACGCATTTTTCCGGGTGGAAGAACGCAGATACGCAAGCGCCATGTTCTCCTCAATGGTCATATTCGGCGCCGTCCCCTTAAGCGGGTCCTGAAACAGATGTCCGATGACTTTGCTGCGGACATGCTCCTTCTGATAGGTAATATCCTCGCCGTCTAAAAGTATGAGTCCACGGTCCACGAAGAATGCGCCGGTAATTGCATTGAAGGTGGTGGATTTGCCCGCGCCGTTGCTTCCGACTATCGTGGCAAAATCTCCCTTTTTCATGACAAGATTCAGTCCCTGTAATGCCTTTTTCTCGTTGACTGTTCCCGGATTAAAGGTCTTGGAAACATTTTTCATAATGAGCATTTCATCATTCATGTTCTGCTTCCTCCTTCAATTCTTCTGTCTGGCTCTTAAGCTCCCGTATGTATTCCTGATTCTCAGCTTTTGCACGCTGCTTCGTGCGGAAGAAGCCAAGCTGTTTTTTCAGATACGGGAATGCGATTGCAAAAGCGACAATCACTGCAGATACCAGCTTTAAACACTCCGCCGGTACATTCAGCCGAAGTGCAATGGCAACGATAAAGCGATACAGGCAGCTGCCGAATATAACGCCAAGTACGCGGACAAATACCGGACCGCGGCTTATAAGCGTCTGCCCGATAATCAGACTGGCAAGCGCAATGGTAACCATTCCGGTTCCCAGATTGATATCACAGGAACGCTGGTACTGTGCAAGCAGTCCGCCGGAGAGACCGGTCAGCGCATTGGCAACACAAAGACCAATCGTAATCATGACCTTCGTATTGATACTGGACGCGCGAACCATATCCGGATTGTCTCCAGTTGCCCGGATGGACAGACCGAGACGCGTATTTAAAAACAGGGCAATCAGTGCACCTACCGCAATCACGATAACCGCGGCAATCAAAAGCTGTGACCAACTGCTTCCAAATACTTCTTTTCCCCATGTAAAAATCGTATCCTTGCCGAACAGATTGAGTTTTGACGAGAATCCCATAACTGCGATATTGATGGTATATAATCCGGTATTGACTATGATTCCTGCTAAAATCGACTGAATTCCCATCTTCGTCTGTAAAAAGGCTGTGACAAAACCGGAGATGATTCCCGCACCGGCTGCCGCAAAAAGTGCAAGAAGCGGATGTCCTGAAATCGTCACCATCGCACAGACAGCGCACCCTAAGGTAAAACAGCCGTCCGTGGATAAATCCGCGATATCAAGAATGCTGAATGATATGTACAGTGCCAGTGCCACCAGAGAATAGATAAAGCCCAGCTCCAGCGCACTCTGTACAATGGATAAAGTGATAAATGAACCCATAGAATATATCCTTTGCTACGAAATCTTAGTTAAAACTTTCTGCGGTAACGACCTCAACCACGGTTCCTAATGAGGAATAGTCGATTCCGCAGGCTTCTGCTGTCTCGGTGTTGACCGTGATGATACCATTATCTAACATCTGTACCGCAGTAGTTTCCGGTGTGACACCGTTAACCAGAATATCTACTGCCATATCTGCGGTTGCGGTTCCAAGCTCGGTGTAGTTCACACCATATCCCAGAAACGCCCCATTTAATGCAAAGGAATCTGCTCCGGTATAATGAGGAATCTGTGCTGCGGTAAATTTTTCAAAAATGGCAAGCTCGGCAGTCATTATGGTATTGTCTGTCGGTGTAAAGATTGCATCCACACCCTCTGCAACCAAAGCGTCCGCTGCTGC
The DNA here is from genome assembly GCA_045120755.1 of Agathobacter sp. Taxonomy (GTDB): domain Bacteria; phylum Bacillota; class Clostridia; order Lachnospirales; family Lachnospiraceae; genus Roseburia. The sequence continues at coordinate 12,585 of JBGVFC010000070.1, forward strand.
TGCAAGCTCCGCATTCGTGGTTCCGGTCTTCTCTACTGCCTGAATTCCATTGGCAGAACAGAATTCCTTGGCCTGCGTGATTGGTGTATCGGAAGAATCCTGACTCTTATCATATAAAAGTCCCAATTTTTTGATATCCGGATTGACGGTAACAATCAGATTCATAACGGCCTCGGTATCCAGTGCATCGGAAGTACCGGTAATATTGGAGCCCGGTGCATCAAGACTTTCTACAAGCCCTGCCCCGACCGGATCGGAAACAGCCGAAAATACAACCGGAATCTGATTATCTTCGGTTGCCGACTGCATAATCATTGCTGCCGGAGTCGCAATCGGAATGATTACGTCCACATCATCTGCTACCAGATCTGCTGCAATCTGATTCAACACAGAAGAATCCGCCTGACCGTTTGCAGAGTATTTGTCATAATCAAAGGTAACGCCCAGTTCCTCTCCCTTGGCATCTAACTCTGCCTTGATTGCGGCTTCAATCTGATCCAAAGACGCATCATCCACATATTTTACGATACCAACCTTATAGACGGTGCCATTGTCTGCGGTTTCTTCGCCGCCGCATCCGGCAAGCGTCATTGCAGACATCGCTGCAACCATCAAAAGTGCCATAAATTTCTTTTTCATAATCTTTTCCTCCCTCTAAACTGTTGCTGCCATGATAAGCATTAGGAAAAATACACAAGCTCATCCGCAGGCTTTTCTGCCGGTTCAATGGAAATCGGATACAGAACCGGTCCCTTGCCTTTATATTCACGGGCAAATTCCACATGAATCTCCGCTGTGATGTTAATCCATGAGCGGTGCTTGATTTCATCCGCCTTGTCGTATTTGCACTTAAAACCGATAAAGGTAACATCCTCGATACAGCAGGTCATCGCAAAACGCCCCGGAACAAAGGTTCCCTTCTTCATGTTGTCGCCATTGTAGACCAATGCAAGGAATTTGACCTTTTTTCCATCATACTTTCTATAATTCTCGGCGGCATCCATATACCAGATTGCATAATCGGCATCGGACAGCTCAATGACATCCTGATTGATATCAAAAGGCAGCTCCTCCGGCCGCTCATCAATGGTACCGTCCTTTCTCTCATATACAATCTGTGCTTTGCGGTTGATGTTCTTCACACTGCGGCGCAGATGTCCGCGGTCCGTATCATCATCCGTCCGGTTAAAAATAACCACATCCGCCGCAAATATCTGCTCCTGCATCATGGCACGCATATTGTTCATATACAGGTCAAAGGTGGTGGAATCAACGGTCGCAAGTGACTGCACAATTGTCCAGCCCTTCGGCATATCCATCTCCAAAATCTTATCCATGCCCCAGGTTCCGTTATACTCGATAAATACCTGCTTTGGAAGATACTCATCATTGAGCCGGTTTAACCGCTCCGAAGTAAATTCTTCTTCCGAATCAATGGAAGTCACCTGAAAATTCACGGTGCGAAGCTTTGCCGGATCATATTCTTTCTCTCCGTCCTCGCACATGATAATCAGTCCTTTGGCTCCATCACCAAAGTTATTTTCAAATAAGGTCTCTTCGACCAGTGAAGTCTTCCCACTGTCCATGAATCCGGTAAATAAATATACTGGAATTTCCTCTGCCATAATCTATCCTTTCCGCTCAATTAAGCAATTCCGAACAACTCTTCCAATGCGTGCTCATCAATCTGTGTTCCGATGACGCACAGACGTCCCGTATAATCCGGCTCGCCCTCGCGCAACTCATACTCACCCGGAACCATATCAAAATAAAGCCATGTTCCATCGGTACATTCCACCATACCCTTTGCACGGAGAATGGTGTCGTTGTCCACAAAGCTCTTTAAGATTTCCTCAATCTTTGATTTTTCAAATTTGTGAGGAGTCTCCTTGCCCCAGCTTGTAAATACATCATCTGCATGATGGTGATGATGATGCTCATGTTCGTGATCATGGCAGCCGCAGGTACAATTCGGACCATGCTCATGGTGGTGCTCATGCTCCTCCTCATCGTGATGATGATGCTCGTGTTCTTCCCCGTCATGGTGATGGTGATGCTCGTGCTCTTCCTCATCATGTGCATGGCGTGCTTCTGCCAGTGTCTTCATCTCCAGATTGTCCTGTCCCTCAATGACCTTCAAAATCTGTTCTCCGGAGATTGCATCCCAATCGGTTGTAATCACAGCCGCATTCTTATTCAGCGCCTGAATCTGCTTTACGCAGAATTCCAACTGCTCCGGTGTGGCATTCTGGGTTCTGCTTAAGATTACGGTAGTAGCATATGCTATCTGATTATTGAAAAATTCTCCAAATGCCTTCATCTGCTTACTTGCCTTGAGTGCATTGACAACGGTAACCAGAGCATTTAACTTCACATCCTCTTCCTTCTCAATGTCGATTACCGACTTCATAACATCCGATAATTTTCCAACACCGGAAGGCTCAATCAATATACGGTCCGGATGAAACTTATCTATTACCTCGTGAAGATTCTTTCCGAAATCTCCTACCAGCGAACAGCAGATACATCCGGAATTCATCTCTGTAATCTCAATCCCAGCATCCTTCAAAAATCCGCCGTCAATTCCGACCTCACCAAATTCATTCTCAATCAGAACAATCTGCTCATCCTTGTACACTTCGCGAATCATCTTCTTAATAAAGGTGGTCTTACCCGCTCCGAGAAATCCTGAAATAATATCAATCTTAGTCATTTTCTGTCTCTCCTTCTGAATAACCGCGTATAGCGCGTAAATCTCATAATTTGTTATTGTACTATTCTTTGCATAAAATTTCAACTTAAAACGTAACTATTCAGAATCCTTTGGAATAAGATAGACAGATTCGTCATGCTTGCATGTAAGAAGCTGTTTAACTTATTCCAAGGTGACTCGAATAGAGTCACCGCCCCAATGATGAGCAATCCGCTTGCATAGCAAGCTTTGAAGCCCGAAGGGCGAGATTGCGAATGTTGGGGGATTCTGAATAGTTTTAATAACGAAAAAAGACTACCGACAACGCGGTAGTCTTTCCTAAATACATTAATTGTATTTTCTTTTTCTAGCTGCTTCAGATTTCTTCTTACGCTTAACGCTTGGCTTCTCGTAATGCTCACGCTTACGAATCTCCTGCTGGATACCAGCCTTAGCACAGTTTCTCTTGAATCTGCGTAAAGCGCTATCTAAAGTCTCGTTTTCTTTAACAATTACACTAGACATTATCTCACACCTAACCTCCCTCCAGTTGCTTATTGTGCATCAACTGTAAGGTAATCCTAATTGCACTAACAGATATTTTAACAAAAAATGCCTGTTTGTCAATAGGTTTTCCGCAATTTTTTTAAGCAATCATTCCTTCTAATGCAGTCTTTGCCTCTGCGATTGCATCCGGAATGCCCGCAGGGTTCTTGCCTCCGGCCTGTGCCATATTCGGACGGCCACCGCCGCCACCGCCAACCTTGCCTGCAATCGCCTTAATCAGATTGCCCGCATGCGCACCGGCTTTCATTGCCTCATCGGTTGCCATTGCAATCAGATTGACTTTGCCGTCACATTCCGAAGCAATCACAACAACGCCCTCGCCAAGCTTGGTCTTAAGCTGGTCACCCAAATCGCGGAGTCCGTTCATGTCAACTCCTGCAACGCTTGTTGCAAGAAGCTTAACACCCTTGACCTCAGTCACCTGATCCATAACATCACCAAGTGCACTCTGGGCAGCCTTGCTCTTTAAGGATTCATTCTCACTGGAGAGAGCTTTCACTTCTGCCATCAGACGCTCCAGCCGGTCAACCAAAGTAGCAGGGGTTGCCTTTACAACCTTTGCCGCCTTGTCCAATTCCTCTTCAATCTTTGCATAATATGCCAGTACATTGTCTCCGGTCAGTGCTTCGATACGGCGGACACCTGCCGCAACACCGTTCTCGGAAATAATCTTAAATGCTGCAATATCTCCGGTATTCTTAACATGGGTACCTCCACAGAATTCCTTGGAGAAATCTCCCATGGATACCACACGGACCTTCTCGCCGTATTTCTCGCCGAACAGAGCCATTGCTCCTGTCTTCTTTGCCTCGTCCACCGTCATGACATCCGTTACAACGTCGATATTCTCAGCAATCTTTTCATTGACGATTGCCTCCACCTTTTTAAGTTCTTCCTCTGTCATTGCTGCAAAGTGCGAGAAGTCAAACCGGGTACGCTCCCCATCCTGATAAGAGCCTGCCTGCTCAACATGGGTTCCGAGCACCTCGCGGAGTGCTTTCTGAAGCAGATGGGTTGCAGAGTGATTCCGGCAGGTCTTTGCACGAAGCTTCTCATCAACCGCAAGCGTAACCTTCTCTCCGACACGAATCATTCCCTCAGAAACATATCCCACATGCGCATAGCGGTTACCGACCACTTTCACGGTATCCTCTACGACAAATGTACCTCCTGCGGAAGTAATGATTCCCTTGTCACCCTGCTGACCGCCCATCGTTGCATAGAACGGTGTTACCGGAACGATGATGGAACCCTTCTCTCCATCCGAGAGCGCCTCCACAAGTTCTGTATCCGTGGTAAGGAAGGATACCTCTGCCTCCTCAGTCAGCTTCTCATAGCCGACAAATTCGGTTGTCTCATCGGATACAATTTCATTATATACATCCGCATCCGCGCCCATATAATTGGTCTCCTTGCGGGCGCTGCGGGCTTTCTGCCTCTGCTCGTCCATACATGCCTTAAATCCCGCCTCGTCATAGGTAAAACCTTTTTCCTCGAGGATTTCTTCGGTAAGGTCAATCGGGAATCCATAAGTATCATATAATTTGAAAGCATCTGCACCGGAAAGTATTTTCTGTCCGTCCGCCTGCATCTTTTCCTCCATCTCGGAGAGAATGGCAAGTCCCTGATCAATGGTCTTGGCGAACTTCTCCTCCTCCTGTGTCAGAACCTTGAGGATGAAATCCTTCTTCTCTTCTAGCTCGGAATAGCCGTCCTTGCTCTCATCAATTACCACCTGTGCAATCTTAGCTAAGAAACAGCCCTCGATTCCAAGCATTTTTCCATGTCTTGCCGCGCGGCGGATAATACGGCGCAGAACATATCCTCTGCCTTCGTTGGATGGCATAACACCGTCCGATACCAGAAAAGTAGCCGAACGGATATGATCTGTAATCAGACGGATGGACACATCATCCAGTGCGTCCTGCTGGTAGGTCTTGCCGGACAATTCACATACCTTGTCACGGATAGCCTTCATGGTATCAATATCAAATACGGAATCCACATCCTGCATGACAACGGCAAGACGTTCCAGTCCCATACCGGTATCAATGTTCTTGTTCTCCAGTTCCTCGTATCCGCCATGTCCATCACCGTTAAACTGGGTGAAGACATTGTTCCACACTTCCATAAAACGGTCACAGTCACAGCCCACCTTACAATCCGGTTTGCCACAGCCGTATTTGATTCCGCGGTCGTAGTAAATTTCCGAACATGGTCCACACGGTCCTGCACCATGCTCCCAGAAATTATCGCAATCTCCATTTTCATCTCTATAGAAACGTGTAATCTTCTCAGCAGGAACACCTACCTCTTTTGTCCAGATATCAAATGCTTCATCATCATCTGCATATATAGAAGGATATAATCTGTCCTCTTCCATTCCAATTACTTTTGTAAGGAATTCCCAAGACCAGTTAATAGCCTCACGCTTAAAATAATCTCCAAAAGAGAAATTTCCAAGCATTTCAAAGAATGTAAGATGTCTTGCTGTCTTTCCAACATTATCAATATCACCTGTTCTTATACACTTCTGACATGTTGTCACACGATTCCTTGGTGGTATTTCCTGACCTGTAAAATATGGTTTCAAAGGTGCCATACCAGCATTGATAAGCAATAAGCTGTTATCATTATGTGGTACCAATGAAAAACTATTCATTTTAAGGTGGTCCTTTGTTTCAAAGAACTCAAGATACATTCTTCTTAAATCATTTACGCCGTACTTTTCCATATTATCCTCCGAAATAAATTCGTTTTATTTATAAAGAAGACTATTTAGCAGAATCTGTTTTGCTTTCTTCTTTATTATTCTTTCTGTCGCGAAGTTTCTTTCCCACAAAAACACCCGCTACTGCAACAGCTACAATACATATAAATTCAATTGTATAAAAAATAAACATTTGCCCAAATGACG
>JBGVFC010000071.1:0-19539 GCA_045120755.1 Agathobacter sp.
TTGTGGGTTCGATTCCCGCTGGGAACATTTCATTTTTGCAGTAATGATTGGTCAAAATCATTAACAGAACCCAAGACGCCTATCAACGATGCGGACCACGTTGGGTCTTTTAATTTCATGGAGAAATGGAAAAAGCTTTTAAAGAGATAAAAAGATGTGAGAAATAAGTCAATGATGAAACAAAAAAATATTGACTAAAATATTGCCTAGAGAGTATAATTCTTATAGAAGGTGATGCACAGCCTAATAAATGAGCGAGTTAACAGATGACAGAGACTGCTACAGTCTCTGTCATTTTTAGTAAAAAAGATGTGCCGTGAAAAGGGTATTTTAAAATACGAAAGAAAGGTATGTATATGAAGAGCAACCTAAGAATTTACGAGGTAAAAAGTGAATATGTAAAATACCTGAGTAATTATCAGGAGCATATCTTTTCTCAGGCAGATGGAAAAGAAAAGCGAAAATATATAGGAATTGTGTTTGAAATAAAAGGCTTCAAATACTTTGCACCATTGTCTTCATATAAGGAAAAGCATAAGAAGATGAAGGAAGGCGTAGATTTTATTAAGGTGAAAGATTATGCGGTCATTAATCTTAACAATATGATTCCTGTGCCGGACAGTCAGGTAGTGGATATTGATATCAACAAGGAAAAGAATGTAAGTTACAGGTATTTATTACAGGCAGAAAGCCGAGAAGTTAACAGGCAGAAAAATAGGATAAGAAAGAATGCGGAGATTGTATATAGTCATAAGAAACATAATGGAAATGCAACACCTCTTGCAAAAAGAACAAATAATTTTGAATTGTTGGAAAAACTGTGCAAAGAGTATTAGGATACATACAATGTGATAGGCAAATAAAATAAGTCAATGATGGAATAAATGGTTTTCATTGACAAAGCAGTTATAGTTTTGGTATATATAAAGCGCAGGAGGAATAAGCCACGAAAGAGCGCTTATAAAGTATTTATGGAGAAAAATCTTACAACGGGAAGTGTATGGAAAAATTTAATTTATTTTTCCCTGCCCTTTCTGTTTTCTTATTTTTTGCAGTCATTGTACGGAATGGCAGATTTGTTCATTACCGGACAATTTAACACAACAAACAGCATAACAGCAGTTTCCATCGGAAGTCAGGTTATGCATATGCTTACGGTGATGATTGTTGGCCTGGCGATGGGAACAACGGTGAATATTGGGCATGCCATCGGTGCCGGCGACCACAAAAGAGCTGCTGAAACAGTTGGAAATACCATTACATTATTTATGACGGTTTCCGTTGCTGTAACGATTGTTATGGTTGCACTGGTCAGACCTATCGTGTCCGTGATGTCCACGCCGGCCGAAGCGGTGGATGGAACAATACAGTACCTGACCATCTGTTTTATCGGCATTCCTTTTATCACAGCATATAATATTATCAGTTCGATTTTCAGAGGATTGGGAGATTCCAAAAGCCCTATGTATTTTGTGGCGATTGCCTGTGTAGCGAATATTGCGCTGGATTATCTGTTTATCGGCTGGTTCAGGCTTGGTCCCGCGGGAGCAGCACTGGGAACGACCATCTCCCAGACGATCAGCGTTATGGTAGCGCTGATTTTTATGCGGAAGCGAAACGCTGCAATTTCACTGAACAAAGCGTGTTTTCGTCCCAGACAAGCCATTATGAAACCGATTTTGAAGGTGGGCATTCCGGTAGCCCTTCAGGACGGTTTCATTCAAATCGCCTTTATTCTGATTACAGTGATTGCGAATCGCCGTGGACTGGATGATGCCGCAGCAGTTGGCATTGTGGAAAAAGTTATTAGCTTCCTGTTTCTTGTTCCGTCTACCATGCTTTCTACGGTTTCGGCACTTGCAGCACAGAATATCGGTGCCGGCCGGCACAATCGTGCACTTAAGACACTGCGATATGCGGTGTCCATTTGCGTCTGCTTTGGACTTGTGGTAGCAATTGCGATTCAGTTCGTTGCGGAGCCGGTTGTTGCGGTATTTGACGAAACACCGGCTGTTGTCCTTGCCGGAGGACAATATTTGCGGGGATATATCTGGGACTGCGTCTTTGCAGGAATCCATTTTTGCTTCAGCGGATATTTTTGCGCCTATGGAAAATCGGGAATCTCCTTCCTGCACAACATATTATCAATCCTGCTTGTGCGTGTTCCCGGCGCGTATCTGATGTCGAAACTGTTTGTAGACACACTGCTGCCTATGGGATTTGCCGCCGCGGCAGGCTCGCTGTTGTCGGTATTGATCTGTATTTTTGCGTTCCTGTATCTCAGAAAAAAGATGCCGGAGATAAGTTGAAAATTTTGGTAAAAAGAGAAAAATGCTTGACCTTCCACCTGATGGAAGGCTTACAGTTTCCATGTATTCAAGAGAACTGCAAGGGAAAGATTCCTTTGAATACAGGAAGACAGGCCAGTCTAAAAAAAGAAGAGAGGAGAATGGTAATGGAAAGTGAAAACAAAAAATTGGAAACAAAAAGAATAGCAATTTTTTTGGGAATCACCTTCGTGATGACTTACGCGTATTGTTTTGGAGTTATTTATCCGGTGGTGTATGCGGAAAATTTGAATCCGTATATGAACTCCATCTTATCGCTGTTGATTTCAGTGGTGATGTTTTTTCCGGCAATTGGCGTATTGCTGACAAGGCTTATTACGAAAGAAGGATTTAAGAATAGCTGGCTTTGTCCAAATTTCAAAGGGAATATCAGAACATATCTGCTGGCGTATTTCGGACCGGGAATTTTGACGGTACTTGGCATGGTTGTGTACTTTTTGATTTTCCCGGATAAGTTTGATCCGCAACTTGGTTATTTGCAGGCTAATCTGGAGGCAAGCGGAGTAGATGTTGCAGCATATCCGATGCCGTTAGCCACACAGATGATAGTACAGGCGATGACCGGAATTTTTCTGGGAGGAATTGTGAACTTTATTCCGTGCTTCGGAGAGGAGTGGGGATGGCGAGGCTATTTGTTGCCGAAAATGGCAAAAAAGCTTCCGGCAATTCCGATGCTTTTGATTAACGGTGTAATCTGGGGCTTATGGCATGCACCGCTTACCGCAATCGGACATAATTACGGTGTAGGTTATCCGGGATTTCCGTTTACCGGTATTGCGGCAATGTGCGGATTCTGCATAGTGATGGGTATTTTTTTATCGTATGTTTCCATGAAAACAAAGAGCTGCATTCCGGCAATTCTGGCTCATGGAGCAATCAACAGTATTGCAGGGCTCGGTATGTATTTTACGACAGATGGCGGTAATCCGTTTATCGGACCGGCACCGACCGGTATTGTGGGCGCAATTCCGTTTATTGTAGCAGCAATCCTTATGCTGGTATTTTATTTCAGAAAATCGGAGAAGTTATGAAAATCAATCAGGTTGAGGAGCTTGTCGGCATCAGATACGGTTCTTCTGCCGTGATGCAGGGAGCCGCAGAAGTGGTTGCATACGGAACCGCAGTGAAAATCATTGAATAGCAAAAACAAATTTTTGCAGTAAGTACAGGCAGGAATGACCCAAAAGTCGTTCCTGCTTTTTTATGGGGTATGGAGTGGGCTGAACAGTTACTTTAATGATGATTAGAAATTTGGGGTTCATTGCAAATTTTTGACATTAGAGGTATAATGTCTGATAATTAGGAGAGTTATGCAGATGAAAAAAAATTGGAAAAGAGTAACAATATTAACCATTTTACTGATATGTATCATAATTTCTATCGTTCACTGCAACAATCGGCTTGCGGAGAACCACAAGACAGAGCTGATTCGTAATCTTCGAACGGTTACAAACCAGAGCGTGATAACCATTGAGAGAGAGCTGAGTGCCCAGCAGGAGAGTATCCTCTCCATGTCGGCAGAGATTGGTGCAGCAATCGATCATGGCGAGTCCATGGAAGAAATCATGGAACGCCTTTCCTCCATGAATAAGGTGTCCGGATTTAAGAGAATCGGCTTTGTGGATGAGAATGGTATGGCGACCACGACGGACGGATACCATCAGGATATGAGCTATCGGGAGTCCTTTCAGCGGAGTATGCAGGGAGAATTTGTTGTTACCGATACGCTTATGGATACACTCGGAGAGGAAGAACCAATCAATGCGTTCAACGCGCCGGTGTACCGCGAGGATGGAAGTATCTGCGGAGTTATTTTTGCAACCTACCGCAACGAAGAATTCCAAAAGCTTTTTGACATGGACAGCTTTGAAGATACGGGAAGCAACTGCATTGTCAACGCGGACAGCGAGGTGATTGCTGCCACAGAGAATCTTCCGTTTGATCCGGAGCAATATACACTGTGGAGTTATATTGAGAGTCTGGGAACAGAAGCGCAGAAGATGATGGAGGACTATTATCAGTGGGAGTCCGATAAGGATGAGTTGTACTTCTATATTGATGGCGGTGAGAATGATGACTATTATATTTATTTTGAGCCGATTGATATGGGAGATATCGATGAAAGCTGGTATGTTGTCACCATGGTGACAACGGAAACCCTAAAAAAAGAGCTGTCACAGACTATGAGGACGGTCACTGTGATGTTGCTTGAAATCAGCCTGTTCGTTGCAGCGGCATATCTGTTTTTTGCCTATGACACCAGTGTTTCGGAGCGCAGGCAGCGCAAAGAGCTTGAGCAGCTTGCATATGTGGACAACCTGACCGGTGGAGACAACTACGCATGTTTCAAGGAAAAAGTGACAAAGCAGAACCGCAGCGGCTATATGCTGTCTATGGATATCCGGTCTTTTAAAATGATTAATTCTGTCTGCGGCGCAGAAAAAGGTGACGAGATTCTTGCCAGAATATATGAATGGATTCGCGATGTCATAGCGCCGGAAGATTTGGTCGCGCATGTCAGTGCAGACCGTTTTGTCATGTTCTTCCCGCAGCAGGAGCGAAAAGCGGTTGAAGAGAAGCTGGCAGGCATTAATTTCAGGATTGCCGAGGAAATGAAGAAGATGGATGTTCCGCAGGTTGCGGCATATTATGGAATTGCAAAATATGAGAGAGACGCATCCTTTGAAAAGGTATTTTCCGATGCCAACTTTGCACGCGACAGTATCCATGATAAGAAGGATGCCATCTATTCCTTCTTTGATCAAAGCGCGACGGAACTTATTCTGGAAGACAAGAAAATCGAAGATTCTTTCGAAAACGCAATCGAAAATCATGAATTTGAAGTATGGTATCAGCCGAAATTCTCACCGGACACACGGACCATCGTGGGAGCGGAAGCTCTTGTACGGTGGCGCAGACAGGACGGTTCTTTGGTATCACCGGGCAAATTTATTCCGATTTTCGAGGGGAATGGCATGATACGCACGCTCGATGAATATGTGTTCCGCGAAGTATGCAGGGAACAGAAGAAATTAAAGGACAGCGGCTATGCCGTATTCCCGATATCGGTTAACCTGTCCAGGGCAAGCCTGTATGCGGTCAATCTTGTACGGCATTACAAGGAGATTACAGATGAAATCGGTGTTGATTCCAAGATGGTGCCGATAGAAATTACGGAGAGTGCAACGATTGATGATGATTCCGTGCGCGAACTGGCAGATGAATTTTATCAGACCGGATTTCCGCTTCAGATGGATGATTTCGGCTCCGGTTACTCATCCCTTGCATCCTTAAACCGTATGCATTTTGATGTACTCAAGCTTGACAAGAGCCTGATTGATTACATCGGCAACTTCGGCGGAGACCAGTTGATCAAACATATCATTGCGCTTGCCAAGGACCTTGGCATACATGTTACGGCAGAGGGTGTCGAGAGCGAAAATCAGGTGGAATTCCTTCAGGAACAGCGCTGTGACAGCATTCAGGGCTTTTATTTCTCAAAGCCGGTTCCACAGCAGGAATTTGAACATATGCTGGAAAAATAAAAAATGGCATATTGTCTTTTTAAGAACGTTTGGATTAGGAAATAATACTAATCCGAACGTTTTTTATTGCGAATTCGAACTTCTATTGGCAAATATGTCAAAAAACAGTCAGTCGATTTGTGAATAATTGTGATTGATTTTGAATGAATTTGACTGTATGATAAATTCATCAAGAACGATTTTGAACGAATTTAATTGATTTTGATGGAAGGGAGTGAAAAATGTGATTTATACAATTACCGTTAATCCATCTCTGGACTATATCGTAGCTGTCGATGATTTTAAGCTGGGACTTACCAACCGGACCAGCTCCGAAAAGCTTCTTCCCGGTGGTAAGGGAATTAATGTTTCCCAGGTACTCATGAATCTAGGCGTCGAGAATACAGCACTTGGATTTGTGGCCGGTTTTACAGGGGAGGCTTTGATTCGGGAGCTTGAAAGCAGAGGAATACGGCAGGAGTTTATCCGAATCGATAGGGGCATGACCAGAATCAATGTAAAGCTTACCTCTATTGATGGAACAGAGATTAACGGACAGGGACCGGATATCGGAAATGAGGATTTGGAAAAGCTGCTTATACGGCTGGATGACCTGGAGGATGGAGATGTTCTCTTCCTTGCCGGCAGTATCCCGGGTTCCATCTCCAGTGATTTGTATCGCAACATCATGGAGCGCCTGCACAAAAAGGACATCCTGTTTGTGGTGGATGCTACGAAGGAGCTGCTGACCAATGTGCTGGAGTTTCATCCGTTTTTGATTAAGCCGAATAATCATGAACTGGGCGAAATCTTTGGGGTGGAGCTTAGGGACAGGGAATCGGTGATACCTTATGCGAAAAAGCTGCAGGAGATGGGCGCACGAAATGTGTTGGTTTCCATGGCTGGGGAAGGTTCTGTTCTTGTGGCAGAGGATGGAAGCATTGTTTCCCATGAAGCGCCAAAAGGTGTTCTGGTAAATGGAGTCGGAGCAGGAGATTCCATGGTAGCCGGATTTATGGCGGGCTACATGCAGACCAGAGATTACGAGTACGCATACAAGCTGGGGGCATCGGCAGGAAGCGCAAGCGCCTTTTCACAGAATCTTGCCACGGAACAGGAAATCAGAAAAGTTCTGAATGAAAATTTTTAAAAGGAGAGGGAGAAGATGAGAATCAGTGATTTATTGAGTCGGGAAAGCATCGAACTGGGCGGCAGCCCGAATTCGAAAAATGAAGCGTTGGACCAGATGGTCGAGCTGATGGCAAAAAGCGGAAAGCTTTGTGACAAAGAGGCATATCGCAGGCAGGTATATGCCAGAGAAGAAGAGAGTACCACAGGCGTGGGCGAGGGGATTGCAATTCCGCACGGAAAATGTGACGGTGTATCAAAACCGGGACTTGCAGCCATGGTGGTAAAAGACGGTGTGGATTTTGACGCAATGGATGGAGAGCCGGTTTCGCTGCTTTTTCTCATTGCGGCACCAAATACGGAGGACAATGTTCATCTGGATGTGCTCAGCAAGCTGTCCGTACTTTTGATGAATGAGGAATTTACCGAAGCACTTCGGAATGCGAAGACGGTAGAGGAGTTTATCGGAATTATTGACAGGGCGGATGAAACAGAAAAGAGTATTGATGAGCGGCTTAGTAGTCAGACGCAGGGAAGCATAAAAATTGTGGCGGTAACCTCCTGTCCGACCGGAATCGCTCATACTTATATGGCTGCGGAGGGACTGGAAAAAGCGGCGAAGGCAGCGGGGGCACAGATAAAAATCGAGACAAGAGGCTCAGGTGGCGCAAAAAATGTATTAACGGAAGCAGAGATTGCTGAAGCAGATTGTGTCATCATTGCAGCAGACGCAAAGGTTCCGATGGGACGCTTTCATGGGAAAAAGCTGATTTCGCTTCCGGTTTCCGATGGAATCAACAAGGCAGATAAACTGATTGAGAAGGCTGTATCCGGAAAAGCACCTGTATATCAGGCATCGGAAGAAGGCAGAGAGAGAGAAGAAAGCAAAGGGAACACCAAGTCCAAGGGCATCGGACATCAGATTTATACACAGTTGATGAATGGTGTATCCCATATGCTGCCGTTTGTTGTTGGCGGAGGAATCCTGATTGCAATTGCATTTCTGATTGATGGATTTGCCGTGGATATAAATACTTTGTCGGAGGCAGAGCGAGCAAACTTTGGAACCATCACACCGATTGCAGCAATGTTTAAGAGTATTGGCGGAGTTGCCTTTGGTTTCATGCTGCCGGTACTTGCCGGTTATATCGCAATGGCAATCGGTGACCGGCCGGCACTTGCACTTGGCTTTGTAGGCGGTATGATTGCGGCAAACGGAAAGTCCGGCTTCCTCGGAGCTTTGGTTGCAGGATTTTTAGCAGGATATGTGGTTCTTCTGTTGAAAAAAATCTGTCAGAAAATGCCGGAGGCATTGGAAAAAATCGCGCCTGTACTGATTTATCCGCTGTTTGGTATATTTATCATAGGAGTAGCGATGATATATGTTGTAGAGCCGGTCATGGGTGCAATCAATACCGGTCTGAACAGCGGACTGGCAAGCATGGGCGGTGTAAGCAAGATTGTTCTTGGACTTGTACTTGGCGGAATGATGGCAGTTGATATGGGCGGACCATTTAACAAGGCAGCTTATGTATTCGGAACAGCATCGATTGCTGCAGGAAACTATGATATCATGGCGGCAGTTATGATCGGAGGCATGGTTCCTCCTTGTGCAATTGCTCTGGCAACTATTTTGTTTAAGAATAAATTTACAAAAGAAGAGAGAGAGTCCGGTCCGGTAAACTTTATCATGGGACTTGCGTTTATTACCGAGGGAGCGATTCCATATGCAGCGGCAGATCCGCTTCGCGTGCTTCCGTCCTGCATCGCAGGCTCGGCAGTAGCCGGAGCATTGTCCATGGCATGGAACTGCCGGAATGTTTTATGTTGAGCCGGATGAGGACACGTTGCAGGAGCTGATCTGCCGTCAAAAGAAGGAAATAGAAACCAAAAAGTTATACGAAACGTTAAAGGGAAAAGAAAACATTACCTTAGACGGTAAAAAAATCATGCTGTATGCCAACATCGGCAACAGCAAGGATTTGGCCCATGTCATAAAAAATGATGCAGGGGGCATTGGTCTGTTCCGGAGCGAATTCATTTATCTGGAACGAAATGATTTTCCGACGGAGGATGAGCAGTTTCAGATATATAAGACAGTAGCGGAGACGATGGCTGGAAAACGTGTAATCATCCGGACACTCGATATCGGAGCCGATAAGCAATGTGACTATTTTTGCATGGATAAAGAAGAAAATCCGGCTATGGGTGTTCGGGCAATCCGAATCTGCCTTACCCGGCCAAAGATTTTCAAAACCCAGCTTAGAGCTTTATTCCGTGCAAGCTGTTATGGTAAAATAGCTATTATGTATCCGATGATTACCAGCTTAAAAGAGATTGCGGAGATTAAGCGTCTGGTACAAGAGGTGCAAAAGGAACTGGATGAAGAGGGAATTCCATATGGAACACCGGAGCAGGGAATTATGATTGAGACACCGGCAGCAGTGATGATTAGTGACCTTCTGGCCAGGGAAGTGGATTTCTTCAGTATCGGGACCAATGACCTCACACAATATACTCTTGCAATCGATAGGCAGAACGAAAAGCTGGATACATTTTATGACGCCCATCATCCTGCGATACTTCGCATGATTCAAATGGTTGTGGACAATGCGCACGCTGCCGGAATATGGGCAGGAATCTGCGGTGAGCTGGGTGCAGATCTTTCACTTACCAGAGAATTTCTTGCCATGGGAGTGGATGAATTGTCGGTTTCTCCGGCAAAAATCCTTCCAATCCGCAAGGTTATTCTTGAGACTGACGTAGAAGAATACCGAAAAAATAAGAAGAGGTGAAATCCATGCTTGCAGAGCAAAGATACAAAATCATTCTTGATTTGCTGGAAAAAAATAAAAGTGTAACCGTGACGGAGATTCGGGAGGCGCTTCATGCCTCCGAATCCACCGTCCGAAGGGATATTACGACTTTGCACAATGCATCAAAGCTCATCAAGGTATTTGGCGGAGCTGTTGCCATTGAGAACAGTGTGACGGCAAATGAGCCTACCGTAGCCCAAAAGGAAGAATTGAATCGGGATGAAAAAGAAAAAATTGGAAAATATGCTGCATCTTTTATCGGCAGTGACGAATTTGTGTATATAGATGCCGGAACATCCACGGCAAGTATGCTGGAGTTTATCGATATCGAGGGTGTCACCTTTGTGACCAATGCGGTAGTCCATGCCCAGAAGCTGGCGGGAATGGGTGCAAAGGTATATCTGCTGGGTGGGGAATTGAAGGGTTCCACAGAAGCGATTGTTGGAAATTCTGCGGTTCGGGCACTTTATGGGTATCACTTTACAAAGGGCTTTTTCGGAACCAACGGAATCAGCAGGCAGGAGGGCTTTACCACGCCGGATGCAGATGAGGCAATCATCAAGGAAACCGCGATGTCCCAATGCCGGAAGGCGTATGTGCTGGCAGATTCCAGCAAGTTTAATCAGGTTTCTTCCGTGACATTTGGTGAGATAACTGCTGCCACCATTATCACGGATGAGCTGCCGGCCGGATATGAAAAGCTGGGAAATACGATTGTGGTATAACAGACAGAAACGGAGATAACCAATGGAAAAAGAAATAAGATGGGCGGTGCTTGGAACCGGAGTTATTGCAAATGAAATGGCAGTTGCCCTGCAGAAAAACGGAAAACATATATATGCGGTAGGAAACCGGACACAGGAAAAGGCAGTAGCATTTGCCAAAAAATATCAGATTGCCAGGGTGTATGATGATTTTTACGAGATGTTCTCGGACCCGGAAGTGGATGTGATTTACATTACGACACCACACAATACGCATATCGACTTTATGAAGGAGGCCATCAAAAACGGAAAACATTTACTGGTGGAAAAATCCATTACCCTAAACAGTGCGCAGCTTAAGGAAGCGATAGCTCTTGCGAAAGAGCGAGGAACACTTCTGGCAGAGGCAATGACGATTTATCATATGCCGCTTTATCGGACGCTTAGGGAAATCTTAGACTCCGGGAGGCTTGGCAGGGTAAACCTGATTACCATGAATTTTGGAAGTTTCAAAGAATATGATATGAATAACCGGTTTTTTAACCGCAATCTTGCCGGCGGAGCCATGCTCGATATCGGTGTGTATGCGCTTTCCTTCATTCGTTGGTTCATGGATGGAAAACCGACAAAGCTGTTATCGCAGGTAAAAATGGCACCTACCGGAGTGGATGAGCAGGCGGGCATGCTGCTGATGAATGAAGATGGGCAGATGGCTACGGTCATGCTCTCCATGCACTCAAAACAGCCAAAACGGGGAATGATTTCCTGTGAAAAGGGTTATATTGAAATTATGGAATATCCAAGGGCATGTGAAGCAGTCATAACGGATGCCGAAACAGGAGAAAAACAGGTAATACAGGAAGGCGCGACCGCAGACGCACTTGCATATGAGCTTGCAGATATGGAAGAAGCAATACGCGGAGAGGCTTCGCACCTGTATCTGGATTATACCGAGGATGTTATGGACATGATGACGGAATTTCGGAAATCATGGGATATGACTTATCCGGAAGAAGAATAAACAAGCAGGAAGGAAATCGTAACAGTTCAGCCGCGCCATTCGCAATCTCGCCCTTCGGGCTTCAAAGCTTGCTTACGCAAGCGGATTGCTCATAATCGGGCGCTCCGCTCATAACCAACTTCATGTGCTCATTCATGCGAGCATGATTCGCCCATTCAATTGGTTATGGCTGAACTGTTACCGTAAATTTAGTTTCCGAACCGTATCCCGCAGTTTTAGGATATTAGATGGGGCTACGGACAATTCATCGATTCCCATTCTTAAAAATTTCTCAGTAAGAGAGGTGTCCGCAGCAAGTTCTCCGCATATTCCAATCCACGCACCGTTTTTGTGGGCGTTTTCCGCAGAAAATTCAATTAGGCGCAAAATAGCCTCATGGTGGCTGTCACAAAATTGTTCCATGTTAGGATTCTGTCTGTCACAGGCAAGTGTATATTGTGTCAGGTCATTCGTTCCTACACTGAAAAAGTCCACCATTGGTGCGAGCCTGTCGCTGATAATTGCAGCGGCAGGGGTTTCAATCATAATTCCGATTTCCGTTTCTTCTGAATACGGAATCCCTTTCTTTTTCAGGTCGGCTTTGACTTCATCGCAGATAGCCAGTATTTCTTCAAGCTCCGGGACACTTGTAATCATCGGAAACATGATTCCGAGATTCCCGTATGCGGATGCCCGGAACAGTGCGGTAAGCTGTGTTTTGAAGATTTCCGGACGCGTCAGGCAGATGCGGATTGCGCGATAGCCCAGTGCAGGGTTTTCTTCCTTGTCCAGATGAAAATAGTCTGCCTGTTTATCGGCTCCGATATCCATTGTCCGGATAATCACCTTTTTGCCGGACATACTTTCCAGTACTTTTTTGTAAACAGAAAAGAGCTGTTCCTCGGTCGGATAGTCACTGCTTTTCAGATACAGAAATTCACTTCGGAACAGTCCGATTCCGCCTGCATCGTTGTGCAGAACCGAATCGATATCATCTGCGCTTTCGATATTGGCATAGATTTTTACCGTAGTTCCGTCCAGCGTAACATTCTCCTTGCCACGCAACTCCTGAAGAAGCGTGCCTCTTTTCTCGGCGGTCTTTTGCTTTAAAAGCAGTCTTTCCTTAGTTCTCTCATCCGGATTCACAAAAATTTCGCCGGTAAATCCGTCCACAATCATTTCCTCGCCATCACAGACCTCTTCGAGGAATTTGTCTCCGACACCGATTACAGCAGGAACATTCATGTTTCTTGCAAGAATGACGGAGTGCGAATGAATGGAGCCGCGTGCAGTTACAAATGCAACTACTTTGTCCTTGTCCAGAGATACCGTTTCACTCGGTGCCAGATCATCTGCACAGACAACCATCCGCTCGGACAGGCTGTTTTCGGTTGGTCCCGCATTCATCAGATTAGCAATGATTCTGTTGGAAATGTCCCTTACATCCGTTGCACGGGCCTGCATATACGCATCATCCATGGAAGAGAACATTTCCGCAAACTTATCTGATGTAACAGATACAGCATACTCCGCATTGACATTTTGCGAATCAATCATGCTGTAAATGCTTTCGTTATAATCCTCATCCTCGAGCATCATCAGATGCGTTTCGAAAATCTGGGCAGTGATTTTCCCCAGCTCCTGTAAAGCCTTTTCGTAGATTTCCTGAAGCTGTTCTGCTGTTGCTGCCTTTGCAGCCTTAAGGCGCTGTTTTTCTGCTTCCGTATCGTCAATATGAATGCGCCGGATTTTCATGTCCTTTTTTCGAAATAAAAATATTCTGCCGATGGCAATTGCACCATAAACACTGTTACCGGAATATATCCTCATAGATGTCCCTTCTTTCTTGTCATTCGATATCTTGTTTATAGGTTTATTAATAGTCAGACTTTTTATGGTTAGTATAAAGTATTTTGCTTTTTGTGTCTATTGATAGTGGATAAAAATGGAAATATTTTTTGATTGACAAAATATATACTTCGTAATATGATGTATTGCACGAAGGGAGGTATCATATGGATGTGCAATTAAAGCGCGGCCTTTTAGATGTTTGTGTGCTGGCTGCTATCAAAAATGAAGATTCATACGGCTATAAGATTATCAAAGATATGAAACCGTATATGGAACTGTCTGAATCAACCTTGTACACCATTCTGAAGCGATTGGAAATCGCCGGTATGCTGACGGTATGGACTGCGGAGCATGACGGCAGACTGCGGAAATACTATCACATTACCGAGAAGGGCATACAACGTATTGAGGATTTCAAAGGAGAGTGGAAAGAAATTATGTCAATCTATCGGTTTGTAACCAAGGAGGATGAGGACAATGAATAAGCAGGAATTTCTTGCAAAATTGCGGAACAGTTTGTCAGGTTTGCCGCAGGAGGATATCGAAGAACGCCTGACTTTTTATAGTGAAATGCTTGATGACCGCATAGAAGAGGGGGTATCGGAGGCCGAAGCTGTGGCTGCAATCGGACCGGTGGATGCGGTTGCGGCACAGATTTTGGGAGATACACCAAAGGAAAAAGTAAAACCGAACAGAGCACGGAAGGCTTGGGAAATCGTGCTTCTTGTATTGGGTTCTCCGATATGGCTTTCGCTTTTTCTTGCTGTGTGTGCCATTATTCTTGCCGTTTACCTTGTGGTATGGTCTGTTGTTGTGGTATTGTGGTCCATAGAGGTATGCTTGGCAGTATGTGCACCTGCTGGAATCGTATCGGCACTGATTTTTATATTTCAGGGAAATGGATTTGCGGGCGCGGCTGTGCTTGGTGCAGGTATTGTCTGTGCCGGTCTGGCGATTTTTCTGTTCTTCGGCTGTAGAGCCACTACCAGAGGAATCTTATTGCTCACGAAGAAAATGGCTTTGGGTATAAAAGCCTTATTCGTGGGAAAGGAGGCAGCAAAATGAGTAAAACAGGAAAAAAATGGCTGATTGCCGCAGCAGTGCTTGTCGCACTCGGGCTGATTATTTTTGCAGTTGGGATGACAGCCTGCGGTTGGAATTTCAGTAAACTTGGCACGGTTACCTATGTAACACACACCTGTGAAGTGGACGATGATTTTGATAAAATCTCCATCGATGTAGATACAACGGAGATTGCGTTTGTGCCTGCCGGGGATGAAACCTGCCGTATTGTCTGTTATGAGGAAGAAAAAGTAAAGCATTCCGCCACCGTGCACGATGGAACACTTGTTATTGATACGCTTGATACGCGGACATGGAATGATTATATTGGCATTTCACTTGAGATACCTAAGATGACGGTTTATTTACCGCAGGAGGAGTATGTTTCCCTGTTTATAGAAACTGCCACGGGAGATATATCAATTCCGCAGGATTTTGCTTTTCAAACGATTAAAATCGAAGGTGATACATGTGATGTAGAGTGCTTTGCATCTGTCTCCGATGTTATGGAAGTGGAATTGAGCACAGGGGCGCTTTATGTAGATACCATTTCCGCAGGTAGGTTAAATATTACCACGAGCACAGGTGACATTCAGGTAAATTCTGCAACTGTTAATGGTAATATTGATATCAAAACAGATACGGGAACCGTAAAACTGACGGATGTTTCCTGCACGGATTTTTCTGCGGAAAGCAGCACCGGCATGATTGCTTTGCAGAACGTTGTGGCAGAGGGGACACTTTCGGCAGAGAGCGATACCGGAGATGTGAGACTGGAAGAGAGTGATGCCGCACAGATTTCTGTCCGGACAGATACGGGTGCTGTGACCGGCACATTGCTTTCGGAAAAGGTATTTATCACCGAAACCGATACCGGAAGGATAGATGTTCCGAAATCTACCTCCGGCGGGAAGTGTGAGATTACAACCGAAACCGGGGATATTAAGGTGGATATATCAATAGAATAGCAAGGATATCAATTTGGGAGGTGCGATTATGTCGGAAATCATGACAGTCAATGGGGTGGAATACAACATCATAAAGCTTCTGGGAAAGGGAAAAGGCGGATATTCCTATTTGGCGGAAAAGGATAACCACAAATATGTGTTAAAGCAGATTCATCATGAACCATGCGATTACTATCAGTTTGGAGATAAAATTCAATCCGAATTGCGGGATTATGAGCGGTTAAAGCAAATAGGAATCCGTATGCCGGAATTGCTTGATGTTGATGTAGAACGTGAGCGGATTCTAAAAACATATATCGAAGGGGATACCGTATTTGATCTTGTTAAAAATGACCGGATGGAGGAACAATTTATCACACAGGTAAAGGAAATGTGTTCCGTACTTTATCCGGCAAATACCAATATTGACTATTTTCCAACGAATTTCATTCCGCAGGATGGGGTGCTCTACTACATAGATTTTGAATGCAATGACTATATGGAGGAATGGAATTTCGAGAACTGGGGAATCAAATATTGGTCTAAAACACCGGAGTTTATGGAATATTTGAAAAATAATGCAAAGATGTAGAAGAAAAACTGCAAATGGTTATGAGAATAATGAGATAGTAAAAACCACCGGTGAAAAAGCCGGTGGTTTTTATTTATTCCTGCCCGGGTACAGACATGGCAATCTGTTCCGGAGTAATCGGAAGTTCGCGGTGCCATACGCCGGTTGCGCGGTAGATTGCATGCGCAAGCGCAGGAGAAGGTGTATTGATTACAATTTCTCCGATGGATTTGGCACCGAACGGTCCGGTAGGTTCGTAGCTGTGTTCGAATTCGACACGGAGCTTGCCCATTTCCAGACGGGTTGGGAGCTTGTACTGCATGAAGGAAGATTCCATAGGACGCCCGTTTGCGTCATAGTGCACATCTTCCATCAGTGCCATGCCGATTCCCTGAACAATACCGCCCTCTGCCTGAATCCTTGCAAGTGCAGGATTGATTGGGATGCCGCAGTCTACTACAGCCATATAATCGAGGATGGTTACCTGGCCGGTCAGCTTGTCCAGCTCAATTTCTACCATGCCGACCATGTAAGGCGGCGGAGATACCGGTGAAGCATGGGAGGCTGTCGCCTCAGCAGCATGGGTATTGGAAAACTGTGCCTTGTAGGAGATATCGCACAGGCTGACGCTCTGTTCGGAATTGATGCGCCGCACCTGTGAGCCTTCAAAGACAACTTCCTGTGGAGTACAGTTCATCATTTCTGCGGCAATGGTACAGATATTTTTCTTCAGTTCGGTACATGCCTTTTCCACTGCCTTGCCGGTGATGTAAGTGGTGGAGGAAGCGTAGGAGCCGGAGTCATAAGGAGACACATCCGTATCTGCGCCGAACACAGCCACATCATCCACATCACAGTCCATACATTCTGCCACCATCTGGGCAAGAATCGTGTCACAGCCGGTTCCCATATCCGCGGCACCGATAATCAGATTGTAGGTGCCGTCGTCGCTGAGCTTTACGGTAGCGGAGCCGGTGTCAAGATTGGAAATGCAGGAGCCCTGCATCGCCATTGCCACTCCTGCACAACGGACTTTGCCGTTGCCCATGTCACGGACAGGGTATTTTTCCTCCCAGTGGAACATTTGCCGGCAGTGCTCCATACACCGGTCAAGCGCGCAGGCATTGGCAGTCTCGCCATAATAAGCCGGCATGACCATGCCTTCTTTTATCATGTTCTTGTCACGGAGTCTTGTCGGGTCCATGCCAAGCTTGTCTGCCAGTTCGTTGACTGCGGATTCGAGAGCAAAAATACCCTGGGTAGCGCCGTAGCCGCGGTAAGCCCCGGCAGGCTGCAGATTGGTATAGACGACATCATAACTGAATTTGTATGCTTCCAGATTCCCGGTATAAAGCGGGATGGATTTGTGTCCGGAAAGACCAACCGTAGTAGGACCATGCTCTCCGTAAGCGCCGCTGTTGGAGAGGGTATATAAATCCAGAACGCGGATGGTTCCATCGTTGTCCGCACCTAAGCGCACGCGGACTTCCATTTCATGGCGCGGAGAACCGGCAATCTGACTTTCCTCGCGGGTATAAATCAGCTTGGCGGGACGTCCGGTTTTTAAGGTAACAAAAGCCGGATAGACTTCGCACACGGCGGTCTGTTTTGCACCGAAGCCGCCGCCAATTCGTGGTTTTTCCACGCGAATCCGGCTCTTTGGAATGCCAAGTGCACGGGAAAGAATCCGGCGCACATGGAAGACAATCTGAGTAGAGGATATGACATGAAGTCTGCCATAGCGGTCCAGTGTCGTATAGGTGCGGAAGGTTTCCATCATCGCCTGCTGAAAGGCTTTCGTGTGGTAGGTATGGTCAATGACGATATCACAGTCAGCCATCACGGCTTCCACATCGCCCTGTCCGTTGACTTCGCTTGCAATCAGGTTGCGGTGATTGTCACCGCCTACCGGACACGGCGGGAACCAGTCTTCCTCCGGGTGAACCAGTATCTTGTTGTCCTTTGCCGTGTGGTAATCCAGTACCGGCTCTAAAACTTCGTATTTAACTTTGATGAGGCGCATGGCTTTTAATGCTGCCTTTTCCGTTTCGGCGGCAATGATTGCTACCGGATCTCCCGCAAAACGTACATGGCGGTCCATAATCAGACGGTCATAGGGAGATGGCTCCGGATAGGTTTGTCCCGCAATGGCAAAACGGGTGGAAGGAACATCCTCCCAGGTATAGATATCAATGACACCCGGAACCTTTAACGCGATGGATTTGTTGATTTCCTGAACAATGGCATTGGGATGCGGACTGCGGAGCAGCTTGACCACCAGTGCATCTTTGGGTGTGATGTCATCCATATAAGTCGGTTTTCCAAGCAGAAGCTGCATGGAGTCCTTTTTCCTAACGGAATGGTTGATTGATTTATAGTCTTTATGCTCCATGAGTTCCTCCTTTTTCCTTGCGGCTCTCCAGATAACTTCGGATGCCGCGAAGCTGTCCTTCATAGCCGGAGCAGCGGCACAGATTGCCCGACAGATATGCCCGGATTTCATCATCCGTAGGGTCCGGATTTTCGCGGAGAAGGGCAATTGTGTTCATGACAAAACCGGGATTGCAGAATCCACACTGGTCTGCACCCTGGTCTGCAATGAAACCGACAAATTCCGAAGCCTCCTCCTGAAGTCCCTCCAGAGTGGTGATGCTGTGTCCGTCTGCCCTTGCAGCCAGCATAGAGCAGGACAGGATTGGCTTTTCATCCATCAGAACTGTACACAGTCCGCAGTTGGCGGTTTCACAGCCTCTTTTTACACTGTAACAGCCGTGGGCGCGAAGAAAATCGATGAGCAGCATATCCGGCTCAATCAGGTCAGTCACGGCTTTTTTGTTGAGCGTTATTTTAATTTCCATGAGTCATTCCCTCCAGTTCCAGTAAAGCGCGGTTCATCAGAACACGGGTCAGATGGGTACGGTATTTGGCACTTCCGCGCAGATTGCTGCCCACAACTGTGTGCTCCGCTGCAAAATCAGCAAAAGCGGCAGCGGTATGTTCTGTGATGCCGTCGGACAGAATATCCTGTGTGTCCCGAAGCAGAATTGCCCTTCCGGGACGCGCTCCGATTACGGCGCGGTATTCTTTGTCCAGACAGGAAACTGCACAGGTGAGTACCGGAAAATCCGTGCGCGTATTCCGCATGGAAAGATAGGTGAAGGTGCCGGGATGTTTTTTCACAAGGATGCGCACCAGAATATCCCGGTCCGGCTTCCGGGAAGCATATTCTTCCAGTGACACGATGCCTCCTTTGTATAACTCCACATAGGTATCCATGGCGAGAAATACCGTAAGAACATCCGAAAAACCGAAGCGTCCGTAGATACTGCCTCCTATGGTGGCCAGATTCCGGAACTGGACGCCTACAATATCCTGTACTGCCTTGGCGACAGCACCCTGCGTATAGGAATTCAGCCCTTCGTGAAGTTCCAGTTGTCTCAGGGATACCATGGCACCTATGGAAAAAGCGTCCTCGGTTTCTTCAATGGTGTCCAGTCCCAGTTCACACAAATCGATGGCAGTTCCAACATTGAGGCTGGTCATCTTCAGCCACAGCATGCCGCCGATGATACGGTTGCTCTTTTTCTG
>JBGVFC010000072.1:0-62056 GCA_045120755.1 Agathobacter sp.
GTCCACTGGTGGTAAGGATATCCCTTCTGGTCATTTTCAGGTAATCGTCAATGGTTTCCAGCCAGTCTTTCATATACATAGGCTCCTGATTAAGGGCATGGACTTCGGCAATATCAAGGTATGCAGTAACAATCTTGTTTAGGGCATCCAGTTCCGCTTCCGTTAGATAGTTTTTGGCAACTTCCACATCAGAACGGTGGATGGTATCACCACTCCATGAGGTAAGTCCCATATTTTCCTTTTCTGCATCAGCACGTTGATAGATTACTTCTGCAGCGGTATGTTTGTGAGCTGCCCAGTGCATTTTGTTCTGAACCTGCTTGAAAAATAGGACAGAAGCTTCAGCGTGGGGATCATAGTCGATACTGGTAGCATAGATTTCAAGCACTTTTCTCCAGAAGACTTTTTCAGAAGAACGGATATCCCTGATACGTGCGAGTAGTTCATCAAAGTAATTACCGCCACCCAATCGTTTTAATCGTTCATCATCTAGAGCAAATCCTTTTTTCATATATTCCTTTAAAATACCCATAGCCCAGATACGAAACTGTGTACCACGATGGGATTTCACGCGGTAGCCGACGGAGATGATGACATCAAGGTTATAGTAATCAATATATCGTTCTACCTGCCGCTCACCTTCTATTTGAACTGTTGCAAAATTTGCAACAGTTGAATCACGCTGCAATTCGCCTTCTTCATAAATTTTTTTGATGTGGCGGGATATGGTTGATTTATCACGCTGGAATAGTTCCGCCATCTGGTCAAGCGATAGCCAGACGGTATCCTCGTCAAAGGTTGTCTCTATTTTTGTTAATCCATCCTCGGTTGTGTACATAATTATATTTGAATTGTGCATAGAATTAATTCTCCTTTTTCCAGCCGGTTCTTACATGCAGGATAGTAATTTTTATAAAGAAAGTATAACATAAAACAAACGCATGTTCTACATTTTTGTAAAAAGTATTAGCGATTTTATAAGAGAGTAAAAATAGTATTCACGCACAGCACCATGCATATAATAATAAAGGTACTTGACGTACGGCTTTCTGTACATTACAATAAATGTACAGAAAACTGTACTTAAGAAAGGGGCGGTTATATGTTAGCAGTTAATTATACAACTCTTCGTGATAATATGAAGTCTTATATGGATAAAGTAACAGATGATTATGAAACCATGATTGTTACCAGAAAAGACAACAAAAATGTAGTGATGTTGTCAGAGGAATCTTATAATAATCTTATGGAGAACATTTATGTAATGGGAAACAAAGCCAACTACGACTGGTTGATGGAATCAAAAGCACAGTTGGAAAAAGGAAATCTTTCTTCACATAATTTGACTGAGGTTGGAGCGGATGAATAAGATTTTTACGGACAATGGTTGGAAGGATTATCTGTATTGGCAGACGGAAGACAGGAAGACACTAAAAAAGGTCAACCAACTCATAGAAGATATTTGCAGAAATGGGAATGAGGGAATTGGAAAGCCGGAACCATTAACCGGCAATTTGTCCGGGTTTTGGAGCCGGCGTATTAATGATAAGGATAGGCTGATATATAAGATAGATGAGGGAAATGTGTATATTCTTGCCTGCCGGTATCATTATAATGAAAAATAAAAAGGTTGCCCCGCAGAAACTTTGAATACCCTTAAAATATGATACAGAGCCGGTAATCGCAATGTAATTCTTGCGTGTTACCGGCTCTGCATATTTTTAGAAGCAAAACAGAAATATTTGTATGGGCAGAAAATCCATGATGCGATATTCATTGATTGAATAGTAAAAATTTGGTATAATTGCAACATGGCAAGAGGAGAAAAGCAGTGCTATAACTGTGAATAGTTACAATTTTATTTCAATATTATACGAGGGGGACATCTGATGAGAAAAAACGTGCGAATGTTTCTAATGTTAATGTGTATGATGGGTGTTTTGTCTGGTTGTGGACAGGCTTCTGGAGAGGTGGATGATTATGTCACCAATGAGGGATATGATTTTGCGGGCAGTACGGTGGAAGCTGACGGAGAAACATCTGCTTCGAAAGGTATTTCTGCAGAGAAGATAAAGGTTGGTGTTTTGTATCTGTCAGATCCTGCGGAGGGAAGTGGATATTCTTATACACACGATCTTGGCATTGAGAGAATGCAGAGTAATTTGGGATTATCAGATGAACAGATTATCAGAAAGATTGTAGACGATACAGATGAGGAAGCAACAAAACAGGCAATCGAGGAATGTATTAAGGATGGCTGTAATGTGATTTTTACTACAAGCTGGGGATATATGGAAATCACAGCAGAGATGGCAAAAGAGTATCCGGATGTTTATTTCTCGCATGGCACAGGATATATGTCAAATGGAAGTAATTTCAATAATTATTTTGGACGTATTTATCAGGCAAGATATTTAAGTGGAATTGTAGCCGGAATGAATACAAAGAGCAATAAGATTGGTTATGTGGCAGCGCAGGATTCTTCCAATTCTGAAGTGACGGGAGGCATTGATGCGTTTTCCATTGGAGTACAGTCTGTAAATCCGGATGCCAGGGTATATGTAGTTGTTACGAATAGCTGGTATGATCCGGAAAAAGAAGAAGAAGCTTCCAGAACATTGCTTGACATGGGATGTGATGTAATGGCACAGCATTGTGATACTCCGTACCCGATGACATTGGCACAGGAGTATGGGGTATATGGAATTGGATACAATTCGGATATGAGTAAGGATGTGCCGGATGCGTGTTTGTGTAGTGTAGTATGGAATTGGAGTGCGTATTATACCAAAGCTGTAACTGATGTGATACGAGGCACTTGGGATGGAGAGAATTATTATGGCGGCATGAAAGAAGGTTTGGTAGATATTACGGAACTTGCATCCTTTTGTGCACCGGGCACTGAAGAAAAAGTTTCAGAGGCTTCCGAAGCAATTCTAAATGGAACCAATCAGGTATTTGACGGAGAACTTAAGACAAATACAGGAGAAATTATTGGAAAAGAGGGTGAAACACTGGATGATGCCACCATTACCGGTGGTATTGACTGGTACTATGAAAATGTCATACTGGTAGGGGGAATGGAAGATGAAACTGACAATTAAGAAAAAAATGATATTATGTGCGGTATTGCCAATCAGTATGCTTGGAATGATTATTATTTTGTTGGCGACGACATCGCTTCGCAGTTCAATTATAAGCCAGGTGGAGATGTCTCTAAGAGGTACGGCTGCAGCTACACTTGCCGCTTATGACCAGAATTCAGGGACTTATTCCATGCAGGATAACGGAGATGTCTGGAAGGGGGGATATAATATCTCGCTTTCTGATAAGTTGGTAGATAGCATTCGGGAGCAGTCTGGAATGGATGTTACTTTCTTTTATGGTACGCAAAGAATTATGACATCCCTAAAAGATGAAAATGGAGAACGTTTGCTGGGAAGTCCTGTCGGAACGACGATACAGAAAAAAGTGCTGGAAGATGGGGAGGAATATTTTAGTCAGAATGTATCTGTAAATGGAAAGATGTATTTTGGGTATTATATGCCCGTGTACCAAAGTGGAGATGATCAGACTCCAGTAGGAATGGTTTTTGCAGGTATAGAGAAGAATAAAACACTTAATAGCGTGTTAAGAACCGTATTTTATATGGTGATTATCGTTGTCGTTATTGCAATTGCTGGTATTGTGGGAAGTGGTTTACTTTCAAGTGCGATTGCGAAGGCCTTGAATACGGAAATTGCTTGTGTGGAAGAAGTTGCAACCGGTAATCTGAATGTAACAGTCAATGAAAAGCATAAAAAGCGGCAGGATGAGGTAGGCGATTTATCCAGGGCAATTGAAAGATTATTGACAGATTTGCGCAAGATGATTGGTGATATTAACAGAAGTACTGATATGTTGATAGAGTCTTCCGACACTTTAGAGCAGGCATCTAAGGAAACTTTTGATGGAATGGATCATGTGATGGAAGCCGTTGCTACAATTACTACAGAGGCCGCATCACAGGCGTTGGATACGAAGAAGGCATCAGAGAATATTGTAAATATGGGCAATCTGATTACTGAGACAGACGGTGAAGCCGCATTGCTCAATAAAAGTGCAGATTACATGAGAGAATCCAGTGATAATTCCAGTGGTGCGATTGCAGAATTAAAGAATATCAATGAGGAAGTTACTACTGTGGTGGCTGAGATTTCGCAACTGGCAAAACAGACAAATGAGTCCGCCCAGTCCATACGAGAGGCGGCTGGATTGATCTCTGATATTGCAGGACAGACGAATCTGTTGTCTCTAAATGCCAGTATAGAAGCTGCCAGAGCGGGTGAGTTAGGAAAAGGTTTTGCAGTAGTGGCAGGAGAAATCAAGCAGTTAGCAGAACAGTCGGATATAGCTAGTGGTAATATTGACCAGATTGTAAATACACTATTCCTTAATTCACAATACATGGTGGAAGCGATGCAGAAGATGCAGGAAGTTATGGAACGGCAGAATCAGCGTATTATCCATACAGAGGATTCGGTGGGAAAAGTTATACGACAAATTCAGACATCGATTCAGAGCATCCGTGAGATAGAAGGAAAGACACAGAAATTAGAGCAGATTCGAAAAGAAGTAATCGAGATGATTACCGGATTATCCGATATTGCTGAAAGCAATGTAAACTCTACCAAGGAAACCAGAACGGTAATGGTGGATATATCGGAACATTTCCGGGATGTCAAGCAATCAGCAGAGAATCTTAGAGAAACAGCCGATGTGTTAGAGCAGAATATCAAGCATTTTAAATTGTAAATCCAACATTGTGTAGAACTGGAACAACGAATAAAAATGAGCGATACCCAGCCTTTGAACCGGGTATCGCTCATTTCTTTCTTAATTAAATGTGATATTCCATCGGATATGTTAAGTAAGAATGTGCATCTAACTGATCACAAGTAACATAACCGGCAGGTGCGGTAAGGAGAGTTGGGATGCGGTTTACAATTGTGGCACAGGTATGTTCTACCGTGGCAGGTTTTACTACGTGGAACTCTGTGTTAGGTTCGCCGGATAACCACCAGTCGCACATGTCGCCATCTTCCGGTCCATATACTTTACCGATTGTCTCTTCCTCGATGGTAATGCCCTGCATGGTTTCAATGGTAACGACTGCGGACATACCGATACATTTACCGGCTTCGATGGTCTTGCCTAAAGTTTCGCTATAAATATCACTGTCAATAATATAAGGAACGTGTTCCTGTTTGATGGATTTAATTGTAAGGCCAAGCTTGTTGCACAATGCTTCACTTGCATTCCATGCATAAGACGGTTCAAATTCTGCAGGATGAGCAATTTCATTTTCAAATTCTTCTTTTGTCAAATCACATCCATGAGCTTTTGCCAGTGCCAAACCGTATTCATCTACATTGTAGCTGTATGCGCCTTTGATTTTTGTCAGTTTGTTGCATCCGCTTGCCACCATGGCAACAATATTAATCCAGAAAATATCCTGCATGCCGGAACCGGTAATGGTACAGTTGTTTTCTTTTGCCAATTTATCCAGACGGTTAATCTGTGCAGCAGATGTAGTCCAAGGATAGATGGCTTCTTCACAGGTTGTAATCACATTAATACCGCGAGATACACATTTTTCTACATGATCATAGATATCGCTGATAAAACTGAATAATGTTACGATTGCTACGTCTGCGTCACACTCATCAAGAACTTTATCGGCATCGTTGGAAATTAAAATACCTGTCTTGACACCAAGTCCGGCATAATCCCCCACGTCCATGCCGACAACTTCCGGATTTACATCAATAGCACCAACAATCTGTGCGCCGTGCTCGTATAGATAGCGCAGAGTGTATTTTGACATTTTACCGCAACCGTACTGAACAACTTTGACTTTCTCCATAATAAGTACCCCCTTCTTTTCTTGCCTCACAGGCAGTAGCCCTTCGTTACTTCTTTATTATACCCTCTTTTCTCCATAAGAGTCTAGAAAAATCTAAAAAACGAAATTGCGGAATCATCTGTTATAGATTGTTATAGAAATTAACGGCATCTGATATTTCATCACTGGTTGGGTGGTTTTTGGCAATTCCGCCAATCAGCTTAAATGGACCAAAGCTGTCAAAGCCTAAGCAGCCATATTCTCCGAGAATATTGGCATTTTTATCGGCGACCGCTTCTCTGATCGCAGTTGTATAGCCCTGCTTTTGGGCGCCGCATGTATAGATGAAAAATATATCTTTGTCTTTTGGAAGACATTCTTTGGCAAATGCCAGGACACGCTTGTCGAATTTTGAATAGTAAATGCCGGAAGCA
Organism: Agathobacter sp.; assembly: GCA_045120755.1. Lineage (GTDB taxonomy): Bacteria > Bacillota > Clostridia > Lachnospirales > Lachnospiraceae > Roseburia. The sequence goes on from JBGVFC010000072.1 coordinate 6,319, forward strand.
AAGCCGATTCTGTCATAACTGCTTAAATCCGCAGAAGAAGTTTCGGTTACATCGATGAGAGTGATTTCATCATCCGATTGTTTTTGGATGGCATCTAACAATTGTTTTGTATTTTCGTGGTGTTTTGAATAATAAATGATAGCTGTATTCATATGTTTGCTCCTTGATTCTTTATAGTATATTTAATATACTATGTATTGAAAAAGAGGACAAGTACAAAGAAAATAGATACATAGTACATTGGAAGATACCGGAGGAAGATATGAAAAAGGAAATGACCGCAGAGGAATATTTACAAAGAATTATGACGGAACCGGTGAGTGATAATTGCCCGATGAGAAAAACTTTGGAGCTTCTTAGCGGTAAGTGGAGAACGCATATCATTTATGAACTCTGCAAAAACAAAACGATGCGCTTTGGTGAACTGAAAAAGGCTTATCCAAGAATCACAAGTACGATGCTGACCAATACTTTGCGGGATTTGGAAGAGTTAGGAATCGTGCACAGGGAACAATTTAATGAAATTCCCCCACACGTTGAGTATTCATTGACAGAAAAAGGGAAAGCGCTGCTGCCGGTGTTTTTTGAACTGGCGAAGTGGGGAGAAAACAACCTGCAATAGCAAAACCGCTTCTGAAACGATTGATAATTTCAAGGCTTTATGGTAAAGTGGAGACGAATGCGAAAGTCTTATAAACAGGAGGTTTTGGGAATATGGAACAGTACAAGCAGGAATTTATCGAATTTATGGTAGAGAGTGATGTTTTAAAATTTGGAGATTTTACGCTGAAGAGCGGAAGAAAATCTCCATTTTTTATGAATGCGGGTGCGTATGTGACAGGCTCACAGCTTATGCGCCTCGGTGAATATTATGCGAAGGCAATCCATGAGAATTATGGAGATGATTTTGATGTGTTGTTTGGACCGGCCTACAAGGGAATCCCGATTAGTGTTGTGACCGCGGTTGCATATAGCAATTTATACGGAAAAGAAGTCCGTTACTGCTCTGACCGCAAGGAAGAGAAGGACCACGGCGCAGACAAGGGCAGCTTCCTCGGAAGCAGACCGAAGGATGGTGACCGTGTTGTCATGATTGAGGATGTGACGACTTCCGGCAAATCCATGGAGGAGACTGTTCCGAAGGTGAGAAATGCCGCAGATGTTGAAATCGTTGGACTGATGGTTTCTTTGAATCGTATGGAGGTTGGTCTCGGCGGCAAAAAGAGCGCTTTGGAAGAGATTCAGGAGACCTACGGTTTTCCTGCAAAGGCAATTGTTACCATGGACGAAGTGGTAGAACATTTATATAATCGCGAGTGTCAGGGAAGGGTAGTAATCGATGATACCATCAAGGCAGCAATCGACCAGTATTACGAGCAGTATGGCTGCAGATAAAAAGCGCACAAAACCGTTTTTGTGGTTCGTTTTTTTCTTTTATCTGCTGGTGCTGGTATATTTCCTCTTCTTTGCAGAGACGATGGGAAGAGGGGCGGCGGCGGATTATCATTATAATCTGGTCCCGTTGCAGGAAATCAGGAGATTTTGGAGAATTTTCCGGAATGCAGAGTTTGGCGGAGCACTCTGGAAGATCAGTGTGTTGAATTTATTTGGCAATGTTCTGGCGTTTGTGCCGCTGGGATATTTTCTTCCCAAGCTGATAGACCGCTGCAGAAATGGCTTTCTGACAGTGCTTTTGTGTATGGAAATGAGTCTGTGCGCAGAGGTGATTCAGTTATTTTTTAAGCTGGGAAGCTGTGATGTGGACGATCTGCTGCTGAATACACTTGGCGGCCTGTTGGGATTTATCTTATATTGGATTGTAAAGGTGATAGAGGAGAAAAGAGTCTGATGTTTTTGAATCGGCGGCGGGATAGTTTTAGATTTACGGAGAAGAAACATTCCAAAAAGGGTATTATATCGATGCTCGGCGCGATCGTTCTGGTGCTGCTGTACGCAGTCTTTGTCGGCAGGGCTTACATGACGGGCGGAGTGCTGAGCATGTATTACGGCAGTGTGGGGCTTGCAGCCATGCTGTTGTCCGGCGTTACGATGGTATTCTCTATTTTAAGTCTGTTGGAGGAGAATTCGTACATGCTTTTTCCGAGAATATCACTTGGTGTGTCCATACTGGCGGCTGTATGCTGGACTGGCACATATATTATAGGATTTATGGTATAGTATAAAAATAAGAATAGCTACAAAATTAAGAGGTAATATGGAATATCAGGCAAAATTATCAGAGACAAATGCGTGGTTTCGTGAGCGCTGTGATTTAGTGATGGAGCGCTTGGAGGAAATTGCAGGAGCGTCCGTATATGGTGGAGAGCTCGATGCTTATTTTTCAGAGGTGTCAAAGTATCTGCTTCTTCAGAAGAAGGTCGTAGACCTCGCGGAAAGCGGACAGCTTGCAGCTTACTCCGGGGAAGAGGGCAAGGCGCTGAATGATGCACTTTATGCCCGTTTTGCAGAAGGGGCATATGAGAGCAGCTTTGCGAATCCTGCATATGCCGTAAAAATGCTTGGAGAGCAGACGGGTACTCTGTATGCGGCGCTCTATTCCCGGATTGAGAAGAATAACATCTACGCGTTTGAGGGCAATCTGCAGTACGCATGTATCTATGCGGAGCTGCTTGTGGAATTATATAATTGTTACGCGGATGCCGATGAAGGCAGAGGCGTTGATTATGCATATGCAGATAAATTGGTGAAGGACTGCGTTGTTTCCTTTATGCACGATTATTCGGAGGTGTTTAACGAGGAGCGGATTGCGCGCCTGTTTGATGCAGGGTATGATTACGATATGCAGCTTCTGATGGATTCGGATTTGCAGGATGCAGCATTTTTGTATCGTTATGGACTTTATGTGGGTGAGAATGAGATTAAGAGTCTGTCATATCTGAATACTTTTTCCGATGAACAGATTCAGGCGATGGCGGATACCTACACAGAGGGTTACCGGATTGGATTTGAGGTGGCGGGCAAGAATCTTGCGAAGAAGACAACCGCGGAGCTTCGCTATCCGTTAGGCTTTGAGCGGATGGTACGCAAAGCAGTGGAGAATTTTGGCAGGATGAATTTAAAATGTGTGCTCAAGCCTTTTTCCACTTCCGTGAACAAGCAGTACGATTTCGACCACAAGGAGGATGAGGCTCTCTGGCTGGACAAAGCCTATGTGGAGCGGAGTCTGGAGTGCTACCGGTATTCCTTTGAACAGCATAAGGAGATTGCTGCGGGCTATGCAGGCCCGGCAGTGATTGAGGTGTTTGGAGAGGCTCCGTTTTCTCCGGTGACCAAAAAAGAGAACGCCCATTATTCCGAAAAACAGCAGCCGCTTTGTGTGGATCAGCAGAGCCGCTTTTCACAGCTTTTGAATCAGTACATTCATGGGGAAGAGCGAAGCTTTACGATTATTGCGTATCCGGTGCCGGAGATTGGCAGACAGTACGAAGATATTTTTGCAGAGACGGTTCGGATTAATACGCTGGACTATGTGCTCTACCGTGACATGCAGCAGAAAATCATCGATGTCTTGGATACGGCGGAGCGGGTGCATATTACAGGAGCTAACGGCAATAAGACCGATTTGTATGTGCAGATTCACAAGCTCGCGAATCCGGATAAGGAGACCGCGTTTGAGAATTGTGTTGCGGATGTGAATATTCCGGTGGGTGAAGTGTTTACTTCCCCGGTTCTTGCTGGGACGAACGGCAAGCTGTTTGTCAGTCAGGTTTATCTGAACGGCCTCAATTATGAAAACCTCGAAATTGATTTTGCGGATGGAATGATTCAGAATTATACCTGTACGAATTTTGAGAACGAAGAAGAGAATCGGGCATATATCGCAGACAATGTTCTGATGCATCATGCCACGCTTCCGATGGGAGAGTTTGCAATCGGAACGAATACAACCGCGTACCGGATGGCACGGACATATGGTATTGCAGATAAACTTCCGATTCTGATTGCGGAGAAGACCGGTCCGCATTTTGCAGTGGGGGATACCTGCTATACCTATGATGAAGATAATATGACCTACAATCCGGATGGCAAGGCGATTGTTGCAAGGGACAATGAGCGCTCCATTCTTCGCAAAGAGGATATTTCCAAGGCGTATTTTAATTGTCATACCGATATTACGATTCCGTATGATGAACTCGGTGCAATTACCGTGCTTCGTGCGGATGGAACAAAAGAGGATATTATCCGTGACGGAAGATTTGTTGTGCCGGGAACGGAACTGTTGAATCAACCGTTGGATGAAAAATAGAAAAACAGGAGGATGTAAAAATGGCACAGGTAGGTATTGTAATGGGCAGCGATTCAGATATGCCGGTTATGGCGAAGGCTGCGGATATCTTAGAACAGTTGGGGGTAAGCTACGAGATGACGATTATTTCGGCACATCGGGAGCCGGATGTATTTTTCGAGTATGCTAAAACCGCAGAGGAAAAGGGCTTTAAAGTAATCATTGCAGGAGCAGGTATGGCTGCTCATCTTCCGGGAATGTGCGCAGCAATTTTCCCGATGCCGGTCATCGGAATCCCAATGCACACCACATCACTGGGAGGACGCGATTCCCTGTACAGCATTGTACAGATGCCGACCGGTATTCCGGTTGCAACCGTGGCAATCAACGGCGGAGCCAATGCGGGTATTCTTGCTGCCAGGATTCTTGCGACCTCTGATGCAGAACTGCTTCAGAGATTGAAGGATTATTCCAAAAATCTGAAGGAGCAGGTTGTTGCCAAGGATGCCAGACTTCAGGAAGTGGGATACAAAAATTATTAAAAAGTAACAGTTATGAATGGGGCTGTCGCACGAGAATTGACAAAGCGACAGCCTCAAAGAATGTTTATAAGAAAAAATAAATAAAAAGAAGAATATATTAGGAAAACTAATAAATAAAATCAGAATATATAATTGGAAAAACACAGGCTGTGAAGTTATACTAGAGAAGAAATATGACATAAGCGTAAGAGGAGGAAAAATCAATGGATTACAAGTCATCAGGTGTAGATATTGAAGCAGGATACAAATCAGTAGAATTAATGAAGGCTGCGGTTAAGGGAACGATGCGCCCGGAGGTTCTCGGAGGTCTGGGAGGTTTTTCCGGAGCATTTTCCATGGCAGCGATCAAGGACATGGAGGAGCCTGTTTTATTATCCGGTACAGATGGTTGTGGAACAAAGGTCAAGCTGGCATTTATCATGGACAAGCATGATACCATCGGAATTGACGCGGTTGCAATGTGTGTCAATGATGTTGCCTGTGCCGGAGGAGAGCCATTATTTTTCCTGGATTATATTGCATGTGGCAAGAACTATCCGGAGAAGATTGCCACCATCGTTGGCGGTGTCGCAGAGGGCTGTAAGCAGTCGGAGTGTGCTCTGATTGGAGGAGAGACTGCAGAGCATCCGGGACTGATGCCGGAGGATGAATATGATCTGGCAGGATTTGCAGTAGGCGTGGTTGACAAGAAGGACATCATCACCGGAGAGAATTTAAAGGATGGAGATGTATTGATCGGTATGGCATCTTCCGGAGTACATTCCAACGGATTCTCACTCGTCCGCAAGATTTTTAGCATGGACAAGGAAACCTTAAATACCTACCATGAGGAGCTTGGAACCACACTGGGAGAAGCTCTTTTGGCACCTACCAGAATCTATGTTAAGGCGCTCAAGTCAGTGAAGGCAGCAGGTGTCCGCATTAAGGCGTGCAGCCATATCACCGGAGGCGGCTTCTATGAGAACATTCCGCGTATGCTTCCGGAGGGTAAGCGTGCGGTTGTTGAGAAGAACAGCTATCCGATTCCGCCAATCTTCACTATGATGGCACGCGAAGGCCAGGTAGAGGAGCAGATGATGTACAATACCTACAATATGGGACTTGGCATGATTGTTGCCGTTGATCCGGCGGATGTGGACAAGACCATGGAGGCAATGAAGGCTGCCGGAGATACACCGTATGTGGTTGGTAAGATTATTGATGGACAGAAGGGTATTGATTTAGTATAAAGACGGACGAATAACCGGACTTTTGCGAGGCAGGTATGCCGCAGACGAGGAGGACATATGATAAAACTTGCAGTGTGTGTGTCCGGAGGTGGAACCAATCTCCAGGCAATCATCGATGCGATAGAGAACGGAACGATTACCAATGCCAAGATTGAAGTGGTAATCAGCAATAATCCGAATGCCTATGCTTTGGAGCGCGCGAAACAGCACGGCATCCGGAGTGTGTGCATTTCCCCGAAAAACTATGAGAGCAGGGAAGCATTCAATGAAGCATTTTTGGAAAAACTGGATTCTTATGCGGTAGATTTAGTGGTGCTGGCAGGTTTTCTGGTGGTCATTCCATCGAAGATGATTGCAAGATACCGCAACCGGATTATCAATATTCATCCATCCCTGATTCCGTCTTTTTGCGGCACCGGTTACTACGGTCTGAAGGTGCATGAGGGTGTTCTTGCAAGAGGCGTCAGGGTAACGGGCGCAACCGTTCATTTTGTGGACGAGGGAACCGATACCGGACCGATTATCCTGCAGAAGGCGGTTGAGGTACAGCAGGGTGATACACCGGAGGTGTTGCAGCGCCGGGTGATGGAGCAGGCAGAATGGGTAATTATGCCGAAGGCAATTGATCTGATTGCCAATGGAAAAGTATCTGTTGTCGATGGACATGCAGTGATTGAAGAGTAAATACAGAAGAGACCTTTTGTAAAAGAAGAGAATGAATTTGCTATTCTGATTGCAGACTTTCCAGCAATGTCTGCAACAGAATATGCAAATTCATTCGTAAAATTTCAAATGCAAAAAGGGATTAACACATCAGGAGGCAGAACATGAAAGTATTAGTAGTTGGAAGTGGCGGAAGAGAGCATGCAATCGTAACGAGTGTTGCGAAAAGTCCGCGGGTAGACAAAATCTACTGTGCACCGGGCAATGCGGGAATTGCAGCGTTGGCAGAGTGCGTAGCAATCGGGGCAATGGAGTTTGACAAGCTGGTTGCATTTGCCAAGGAAAAGGAAATTGATTTTACCATCATCGGAATGGATGATCCGCTGGTAGGCGGAATCGTGGATGTATTTGAGGCTGAGGGACTCAAAGTATTCGGTCCGCGCAAGAACGCAGCCATTCTCGAAGGCTCGAAGGCATTTTCCAAGGATTTGATGAAAAAATACAATATTCCGACAGCCGCTTATGAGAATTTTACCGATCCTAAAGAGGCGCTTAAGTATCTTGAGACTGCAAAGATGCCGATTGTTCTGAAGGCAGACGGTCTGGCACTTGGCAAGGGCGTGCTTATCTGCAATACATTGGAAGAGGCAAAAGCAGGTGTCCGGGAAATCATGGAGGACAAGAAGTTCGGAACTGCGGGCAATACGATGGTAATTGAGGAATTTATGACCGGCCGTGAGGTGTCCGTGCTTTCGTTTGTCGACGGCAAAACGATTCAGATTATGGATTCAGCACAGGACCACAAGCGTGCAGGAGATGGAGACACCGGACTGAATACCGGCGGCATGGGCAATTTTTCGCCAAGTCCGTTCTATACGAAGGAGGTTGACGAATTCTGCCAGAAATATATCTTCCAGCCGACGGTGGATGCAATGGCTGCCGAAGGGCGTCCGTTTACCGGAGTCATCTTCTTTGGACTGATGCTCACAGAGGATGGCCCGAAGGTATTGGAGTACAATGCACGTTTTGGTGATCCGGAGGCGCAGGTAGTTCTTCCTCGTCTGAAAAATGACATTATCGATGTAATGGAAGCATGCGTAGAGGGCAGACTGGACACACTAAAATTAGAATTTGAGGACCGCGCAACGGTATGTGTCGTACTGGCATCCGATGGATATCCGGTTTCCTATGAGAAGGGATTTCCAATCAAAGGCCTTGAGAAGTTCGAAGGTAAGGATGATTATTACTGCTTCCATGCGGGAACCAAATTTGACGAGAACGGCGTGATCGTTACCAACGGAGGCCGTGTGCTGGGTATCACCGCAACCGGCAAAGATTTAAAGGAAGCGCGTGCAAAGGCATACGAAGCAACCGAATGGGTTGAATTTGACAACAAATATATGCGCCACGATATCGGCAAGGCGATTGATGAGGCATAGAAAAACTGTATAAAAAAGGAGTTTTGAGTTATGTTGGAAAAAATATTTAAGCTCAAAGAAAACAACACGAATGTCAGAACAGAAGTGATTGGCGGAATTACAACATTTATGACAATGGCGTATATTCTTGCAGTCAATCCGTCCATTCTCTCTGCTTCCGGCATGGATTCGCAGGCAGTTTTGATGGCGACAGCATTGGCAGCCTTTATCGGAACACTGTGCATGGCATTCATGGCAAACTATCCGTTCGCACTGGCTCCGGGACTGGGGCTGAACGCATATTTCGCTTACACGGTATGCGGCGAGATGGGATATTCCTGGCAGTTTGCGCTGCTTGCGGTATTTATCGAGGGAATTATTTTTATTGTACTTTCTCTCACAAAGGTTCGGGAAGCCATCTTTAATGCCATCCCTACCGCTTTGAAAAAGGGTGTTTCCGTGGGTATTGGTTTATTCATTGCATTTATCGGACTGCAGAATGCGCACATCGTAGTGGACAGTGCAACTCTGGTTACCATCGTGGATTTTGCAAATCCGGATACCTTCCATACCATTGGAATCAGTGCTCTTTTGGCAGTAATCGGTGTTCTGATTATTGCAGTTCTGCACATCAAAAAAGTAAAAGGCGCCATCCTGATTGGTATTTTTGCCACATGGATTCTTGGAATCATCTGTCAGCTTACAGGTCTGTATGTAATAGATGCGGAAAATGGATTTTATTCCCTGATTCCGACCTGGGCAGATTTCAACCTTGGAGCAATCGGACTGACCTTCGGACAGTGTTTCTCACCGGAGGCTTTTGGAAATATCCGGATTCTGGATCTTATTATCATTATGTTCTCTTTCCTGTTTGTAGATATGTTTGATACACTGGGAACCTTAATCGGTGTTGCAAACAAGGCAGGCATGATTGATAAAGACGGCAAGCTGCCGCGCGTGAAGCAGGCATTGCTCGCAGATGCGGTTGCAACCTCTGCGGGAGCAATTCTTGGTACTTCCACCACCACAACATTCGTGGAAAGCTCATCCGGTGTATCCGAAGGAGCAAGAACAGGATTGGCTTCTGTGGTAACAGGTTTGTTATTCTTAGTTTCCATTTTCCTTGCACCGATTTTTATCACGATACCGGGCTTTGCGACAGCTCCGGCTCTGATTTTCGTAGGATTCCTTATGATCAGTGCAGTTGTTGACATTGATTTCCACAATCTTACGGAAGCTATACCGGCATATCTGTGCCTGATTATTATGCCGCTTACTTACAGCATTTCCGAGGGTATTGCGATTGGTGTAATCTCTTATGTAGTAATCAATCTGGTATCAGGAAAAGCAAAGAAGATACATCCGATCATGTATGTACTTGCAGTGCTGTTTGTCCTGAAATATATATTCTTATAAAGTAACTATTCAGAACCCCATAGAATAAGGTGGGAGGGTATGAACAGTTACCCTATAAAATGAAATATGCAAACAAGAAGAAAAGCCGTGACCGCGTTGTTTGGTCGCGGTTTTTTCCATTTATATACAAAAAGGCGAAAAAATTTTCCGTAGAATAGTAGTGATAAATATAGTATAATGACCGAAGATTTACTTCTTGAACAAATAGGATACGAAAATTACGGAGGATGAGATGGAATACTTAATTATTATGGATGTATCTGGCGATATAGATGCCAAGGTGGCAGAGGAGAACGATATTAAGTTTGTCCCGATGGAATATTCTCTCGGTGAAGAGATGCGTGTCAGCAAGGGCATTGAGCCGGCTGATATTATGAAGGCTTTTTATGACGGACAGCGCAACGGTGATTTGACAAAGACCTCACAGATTTCTCCGTATATGTATGAGCAGTATATGGAGCCGTATTTTGAGCAGGGTTATTCCGTATTGTATTTGTGCCTGTCAAGCGGATTGTCTTCCACATTCCAGTCCGCATGTATGGCAAGGGAAGCACTGAAGGAGCGCTATCCGGAACAGGATTTTTATCCGGTAGATTCTCTGGCTGCAACCGGTGGTATGGGTGTACTTTTGGAGCGCGCCATCCGCAACCGTGCGGCAGGAATGAGCATTAAGGAGAATTACGAGGATATTGTAGCTTCGACCAAGAAAATTCATCTGTGGTTTCTGGTGCAGGATTTGATGTATTTAAAGCGTGGCGGTCGTGTCAGCGCAACAACAGCAGTGCTTGGGTCTGCACTCAATGTGAAGCCGATTCTTAAGGTCGATGAGCAGGGAAAGCTGGTTACCATTGCCAAGAAGCGCGGCAATAAGGCGGCAGCGGCGGAAGTGTATGCATGCTTTAAAGAATATTATGATGAGAATTCCGGCGATGTGATTTATGTTGTGGATGCAGATGATGCGGAGCTTGGCGATATCTTAAAGGACAAGATTCTTGCGGATTATCCGAATGCAACGGTTCGTCGTTGTACCCTGTCCCCGATTATCGGTGCTCATACCGGTCCGGGAATGGCGGCAATCTGCCATATGGGGACGCACTAAAACACAGTGTATAAAGGAAGATAAAAGAGGGACTGTACACGAAGCTATAAATTTTCGTGCACAGTCCTTTTTGGTGTGTTTCTTTACCTTACAGCGGCTGTTGCATAGTCATGTGGTTTTCCATGGAACCTGCGTAGGCGTGATGCTGCGTGTGCCCTTGCATGTCTTTTTTCCATACACAGGACTGCGTCATGACCGCTGCGGGCAGCGATGGGGAGACCGCCGGGAGCGCGAAGCCACTGTGTTGCGAGGAATACATTGTCGAGTCCGGCAATGCGGTTGCTCAGCTTGCGTGGATAATAGTTGGAAGGAAGCGCAAAACTCATAAAGGAGCCCATCTCCGAGTTGACATAGCGCTGATAGGTGGCGGGAGTCCACATATCGATGAAATTCAGGCTTTCAGAGAGGGCAGGAAATTTTTGGCAGATGATATCTGCGATGGTCTTTTGAAGCTCCTGTTTTTTTGCTTTGTAGGCCTTCCGGTTGGTTTTCCGCAGATGAATAAAATATTGCGCATCCGGTTCATAGCACAGAATCATCGCCTGAATCAATTGTTTTCCTTCGGGCGAAAAATCCGGCTCGTGGGAAAATTCCCGCAGGACAATCTGTGAGGCGTGCAGCTTCTGACGGTATTCCGGAGGAACGTCGAGGAAAAATCCGCCGCGAAATGGCAGCTTGTCCGAATCGCAGGAGAAGGCACAGTGGTAGCTGGAAAAACGAAGCAGGCGGGGATCCTGATATTCGCGTGCGAGGGCGGACGGCATCGGCCGCTCAAGCAAAGAGCCAAAGACCATGCGCGGGTCCAAAGTCAGAATGACATCATCCGCCGGCAGGGTGCTTCCGTCGGTGAAGGTTACGGATTTCGCAACTGAACCGGAGAGATTGACTTTTTGGGCGGTTTTCCGGAAGAGGATGGTTCCACCTTCGGATAAAAAGGTCTGCTTCATGCGCTGAGCCATGGCGAAAGAGCTTCCCGCAGGAATGCCTCCGTTATCGCCGCAGAAGGTGGCGAACACGAGGATGAGCGCGAGGGAGGAAAAACGGTCCTGCATCAGCGCCAGAATAAATTTCCGCAGCAGCGGATGGGAAAAACGGTCTGCAAGCTCGCCGGTATTCATACGATAGTATGAGACAAGGTGTGGCATGGAAAGGATATCCGAGGCGTGGGAGATATGCTTATTGTGGCTGCGGCCGGCTATTCCGAGGTAGCCCTGCATCAGATGGACCGCCCGCGCGAGGGAGCGGATTGACCGGCGGTCAATGGGAGAGATTTCCAGCATCTCGCGAATCGTATGATGAAAATTGCGGTACAGGGTGAGTGTTTTTCCGTGATACTCGCAGGTAAACAGGGAATGTGGCTGATAGATTCGGACATTGCCGAGTGCACCGAGCTCCTTCCACATCCGGTAACCCGGTGTCGCAGGATTGGTTCCGGTAAGCCAGTGAATGCAGTTGTCAATGTGATAATCGCCCCTCTGCCAGCCGGTCAGATTGCCTCCGGCGACCGCATTTTTTTCGCAGATGGTAACGTGATGCCCGTTTCTTTGGGCATATATTCCGGCGGAGAGTCCGGCAACCCCGCCGCCGATAATCAATACATTTGCCATAAAGGTACTCCTTTGTTATTTTTGTGAGTTGGAAATAGCATTCCCAATTACAGAGAAAGTAAACGCACGGAGAAAGATGAAAAAAAGTGATTTTAAAGTTGAAAACTTCTCACAATTTCACTTTACATTTGATGTTTTCGAATTATAATAAACATGTTGGAGAAATTTCACAGCCTTTCCTTATTTTGGAAGGCGATGATTAGAAGGAGATTCGTAAGATGAGTAGTAGTGGATTAGAAATCAGATGGCACGGAAGAGGAGGTCAGGGCGCCAAGACGGCAGCACTGCTTCTGGCGGATGTAGCCTTTAAGACCGGTGCGTATGTGCAGGGATTTCCGGAATACGGACCGGAGCGTATGGGTGCGCCGATTACCGCTTATAACCGCATCAGTCAGAATGAGATTCGCGTGCATTCCAATATATATACGCCGGACCTTGTTGTGGTGGTAGATGAGACTTTGTTAGAGTCTGTGGATGTGACCGCAGGTTTGAAGGAAGATGGAGCAATTATCATCAATACCGAGCACAGCACAGAGGAGATTATTCCTCTGCTGAACGGATACAAAGGGCGTGTGTTCACCATTGATGCGAGAACCATTTCTGTTGAGGCACTTGGAAAATATTTCCCGAATTCCCCGATGCTTGCAGCTGCAGTGGCAGTCAGCGGCGTGATGGAGTGGGAGCAGTTTATTACAGAGATGCGTGCTTCCTATCGGCACAAATTTGCCAAGAAGCCGGAGGTTATTGAGGGCAATATGAGGGCTCTGACCATGACACATGAGGCCTTGAAGGAACAGTTAATGACAGCATAGAAAAGAGAGAGAATATGAGAACAGACGTACATACAATCAATGAACATACGCCGCATCAGAACCTGACAGAAGGACTGATGATGTTTGCGGCAGGAACCTCTAAGGAGTTCAATACCGGAGAGTGGAGAACCAATACGCCGGTATTTCATGCGGATTTGTGCAAGCAGTGTCTGCTTTGTGCGCCGGTCTGCCCGGACAGTAGTATTCCGGTCAAAGATTCCAAGCGGGGAGATTTTGATTATGACCACTGCAAAGGCTGTGGTATTTGTGAGAAAGCGTGTCCATTTGGGGCAATTACGATGAAGGAGGGCAGATAATCATGGCAAGAAAAGACAGAATGTCAGGAAACGAAGCGGTTGCATATGCCATTCGACAGGTCAATCCGGATGTTATGCCGGCATTTCCGATTACGCCGTCCACAGAGATTCCGCAGATGGTTTCTACCTATATTGCAAATGGACAGATGGATACGGAGTTCATTCCGGTAGAGAGTGAGCATTCCTCCATGAGTGCAACAATCGGAGCGGAGGCGGCAGGTGCAAGATCTCTGACCGCAACCTCATCCGCCGGACTGGCACTGATGTGGGAGGAACTTTTGCTTGCGGCAAGTAACCGTATGCCGTGTGCGCTTGCGCTGGTCAATCGTACATTGTCCGGCCCAATCAATATCAACTGCGACCATTCCGATGGAATGGGTGCAAGGGATACCGGATGGATTCAGATTTATGCGGAGAGCAATCAGGAGGCATATGATAATTTTATCCAGGCATATCCGATTGCGGAGGACCCGCGTGTACACCTTCCGATTATGATCTGTCAGGATGGTTTCATCACCAGCCATGCCGTGATGAATATTGAACTTCTCGAGGATGAGGAGGTTCGCGGTTTTGTCGGTGAATATCATCCGGAGGAATATCTGCTCAATCCGGGCAAGCCGATTGCAGTCGGTCCGTATTCTGTTTCCAATTATGCAATGGAAGCCAAGAAAAATCAGGAGATTGCATTGGAAAATTCCAAAGAAGTCATTTTGGAGGTCGCTAAGAAATTTGAAGCCCTCTCGGGAAGAAGCTATGGATTGTTTGAGGAATACCGCACAGAGGATGCTGACTATATTATGCTTTTGATTGGTTCTGCGGCAGGAACAGCCAAGCAGGCGGTTGATGATCTGCGAAAGCAGGGCTGGAAAGTCGGCGTACTGAAGCTAAGAGTATTCCGTCCGTTCCCGGCAGAGGAGATTGCGCAGGCGTTGAAGAACTGCAAGGCGGTTGCAATCATGGACAGGACAGAGAGCTACAATGGCAACGGTGGTCCGTTGGGCAGCGAAGTGATGGCAGGTCTGTTCCGCAGCCGTGTGATGATAGAGGCGGTAAATTATATTTACGGACTTGCCGGAAGAGATTTTACGGTAGAAGATGTCTATCATGTTTTTGCCGAGCTGAAGGATTCCGTAGAGCATGGAATCCGGTTGGAGCAGTTTAAATATATCGGTTTGCGCGAGTAAGCGGGAAGGAAAACATATGAGCAACTATAATTTAAAAGAAGTTATGAATAAACCGGAGCGCCTTGCCCCGGGACACCGTATGTGTGCCGGATGCGGTGCCACAATTGGTGTACGTGCAGTCCTTCGTGCACTGCATGAAGGAGATCATGCGGTGATTGGCAATGCTACCGGATGTCTGGAGGTATCTTCCTTCATGTATCCGTACACAGCATGGGAGGACAGTTATATTCACAATGCCTTTGAGAACGCCGGCGCAACATTAAGCGGTGTCGAGACAGCTTACAGGGCATTGAAGAAGAGAGGCCGTATTCCGGAGGATGTGAACTACAAGTTCATTACCTTTGGCGGAGACGGCGGCACCTATGATATCGGCTTCCAGTCCTTGTCTGGGGCGATGGAGCGTGGACACGATATGGTATATGTGTGCTATGACAACGGTGCATATATGAATACCGGTATTCAGCGTTCTTCTGCGACTCCGATGTATGCGGACACAACCACAACACCGGTAGGAACACAATCCAATGGAAAAATGCAGAACCGCAAGGATCTTGCGAGCATCATTGCAGACCATGATGTGCCATATGTGGCACAGACCACACTTACCAGAGATTTCAAGGATTTGCACCTGAAAGCAGAAAAGGCAATCTACACCGAGGGCGCATGCTTTTTGAATATCATGACACCATGTCCAAGAGGCTGGAGATATGATACCGCCGATGTCATGAAAATCTGCAAGCTGGCAGTAGAAACCTGTTACTGGCCGTTGTTTGAAGTGGATCATGGAAAGTGGAAGCTGACCTACGAGCCGAAGAAGAAGCTTCCAATCGAAGACTTTTTGCGTGAGCAGGGCAGATTCAAGCATCTGTTTAAGCCGGGCAATGAAGACCTTCTCGTCCAGTTCCAGGCTGAGGTTGACCGCCGTTGGGAAGACCTGCAGTATAAATGTGCACGTTAAGATGATAATTAGAAAGTCTCCTGAGACTGCTATGCAGTCCGGGAGACTTTTTTTCCAGTAGATTTTCTCTTGTTTCCCCTATTTTTTTGAGTATAATGTGAAGTGACAAGGCGGATTATGTGGTCAGAATAGTTGGTCGCACATGGCATGGCAGCAAGGAGGAGAGCATGACATTACTAACATATCAGGTCTTTAAGACCGTAGCAGAAATAGGAAGCTTTCACAAAGCAGCAGAGATTATGGGACTTACCCCGTCTGCCATCAGTCATGCAATTTCTTCCATGGAGGCAGAGCTTGGATTTTCGGTGCTGACCAGAAGCAAATCGGGAATCAGCCTGACGAATTACGGGGAGCGTCTTCTGCCTTATGTCAATGCGGTACTGAACAGTGATGAGAGCTTAAAACAGGCAATTGCAGAGATGAACGGACTCAAGACCGGAAAGGTCAAAATTGGAGTGTTTTCCAGTGTATGTACGAACTGGCTTCCGGATATTCTGCGCTCTTTTCAGGAAAAATACGAGGGAATCATCATCGAGGTATTTCAGGGAACGTATGATGATGTTGCCTACTGGATTAAAAACGGTGTGGTGGATCTGGGATTTCTGTCGGTATCCAGCGCGAAGGATATTCCGATTGAGCCGCTGTACACGGATCCGTTAATCTGTGTCATGCCAAAAGGGATGAAGGATGGAAAAAATCCGGATTATGTGGACATTGAGGAGATGCGCAATCACCAGTTTGTGACACAGAGGGAATGTACAGATGCGGATATACAGAATTTCCTCAAGGAGAACAAATTGCGCATCCAGTCGAATTATCATGTGGTGGATGATACGTCCACGATTCGGCTTGTAGAAAAAGGCTTCGGAATCTGCCTTATGCCGGAACTGGTTATGCGGGATATCTCCTATGATGTGGAAGTGTACCCGATTCAGCCGCAGGCATGCCGGATTATCGGTATTGCGGCGATGAATCCGAACTTCATGGCCCCGGCAGTCCGCATTATGTATAATCATATTTTAGACAATTACAGAGAAGGACAATATCATGAGTAACAGAGAAATAATCAGACAGGAATATTATACAGGAGAGCGTTCCTTATTTCAGGGCAATGACTTAGAGATTTACGATACTGTTTTTGGAGAGGGGGAATCCCCGCTCAAGGAGAGCCGTAATATTTATCTGGAAAATACCCTGTTTCAATGGAAATATCCGCTTTGGTACAGCACGCACATTACCGCGAAGAACTGTACCTGGTATGAGATGGCAAGAGCCGGAGTATGGTACACGGATGATATCACGGTGGAGAATGCAATCATAGAGGCACCCAAGAATTTCAGGCGGTGCAACGGTGTGCGCTTGTCTGATGTGACCTTTTCCGATGCGAAGGAGACCTTGTGGAACTGCAGGAATGTAACACTTGGGAATGTGACAGCGAATGGGGATTATTTTGCGATGAACAGCACGGATATGCAGGTAGACAATTTCCGGCTGACCGGCAACTATTCTTTTGATGGCTGTAAAAATGTGGAAATCCATAATGCGCGGATGCTGTCGAGGGACGCGTTCTGGAACAGCGAGAATATCACGGTATATGATTCGTTTATTTCCGGGGAATATCTCGGATGGAATGCAAAGAACCTGACACTGGTTAACTGTACGGTAGAGAGTCTGCAGGGGATGTGCTACATTGACAATCTTGTGATGAAGAACTGCAAGCTCATCAACACAACGCTTGCCTTTGAATACTCCACCGTAGATGTGGAAATCAGCAATACCATTGACAGTGTGCTCAATCCGTCCGGTGGATGTATCCGTGCCGATCATATCAAAGAACTTATCATTGAGCCGGATAAAGTGAATCCGGATAAGACCATCATCAAAGTGACGGAGTAGGGAGGAACGGACGATGTACGATTTTGACCAGGTGATTGACAGAAGAAATACAGGCTCCTACAAGTGGGACATCAGAGAGGGCGAGCTTGCCATGTGGGTAGCTGACATGGATTTTCAGGCAGCGCCGGAGATTCGAAAAGCAATGCTGGAACGCATTGAGCATGGTGTGTTTGGCTACTCTGTCATCCCCAAGGAGTGGAATGCGGCATATGTGGACTGGTGGGAGAGAAGACATCATTTTACCATGGAGGCGGACTGGCTGGTGTTCTGTACAGGCGTCGTACCCGCACTCTCCAGTTGTGTGCGCAAGCTGACCACACCTGCGGAAAATGTCCTTATTATGACTCCCGTGTACAATATTTTTTTCAATTCGATTTTAAATAATGGGCGCAATGTCTTAGAGACCAGACTCGTCTATGAGGACGGAGCGTACCATATTGATTTTGACGATTTGGAAGCGAAGCTGAAAAACTCGCAGACGACTCTCATGATTCTGTGCAATCCACATAATCCGATTGGAAAATTGTGGGATAAGCAGACCTTAGAGAGAATCGGGCATCTGTGTGCGCAGAACCATGTAGTTGTCATATCGGATGAGATTCATTGCGACCTTGTCAGACCGGGCAGAGAGTATATTCCGTTTGCATCGGTATCCGACGAATGCCGGATGAACAGCGTAACCTGTATTGCTCCAACCAAATGCTTTAATCTGGCGGGACTCCAGAGTGCAGCTGTCTGTGTACCGAACCCTGTCCTGCGCCATAAAGTGTGGAGAGCACTGAATACGGACGAAGTTGCGGAGCCGAATGCATTTGCAGTAACGGCGACAGTCGCGGCCTTTACGAAGGGGGAGCAATGGCTGAATGAGCTCAACCAATACATACAGGAGAATCGCCGGTATGTATGTGAATTCATAGAAAAAGAAATTCCACAGCTTTCCGTTGTGGAATCGGAGGCAACCTATCTGCTCTGGATTGATTGTACCAAAGTGCTTCGCAGTGACAGAGAACTCCAGCCGTTTTTGCGGGAAAAGGCAGGGCTCTATCTGTCGGCAGGAGAAGAATATGGCGGTGACGGAGCCAATTTCCTCCGCATGAATATCGCCTGCCCGCGCAGTGTGGTAGAGGAAGGCTTAGCCCGCCTGAAGCGAGGATTAGAGATGTAAGTTGATTTTCCCTTTTTACATTTGCATTTCTAAGAATGAATTTGCCTATGCTATTGCAGACCGTAAAGCAACGTCGGTACTTAATAAGCGCTTTTTGCGAATTTAGTACCGCTACGTTGCGATTCGAGCGGGAGCGTGTCTGCAATAGCATAGGCAAATTCATTTAGTACATTTTTGTAAAAAGGGAGATTTATTTTAGTGCTTTCTTCGGCAGGGCAGCACAATCTGGAACTCCACCCACTTCCCGTAATCACTCTTGACATCAATATGTCCCTGATGCTGATTGACAATCGCGCTGGCGATGGACAGGCCAAGGCCGTAATGGTTGTCTGAGCGCTTGCGGGCAAGGTCACTGCGGTAAAAGCGGTGGAAAATTTTGTCCAATTCCTCCGGTGCAATTCCCTGTCCGGTGTTATAGACGCTAAGAGTTACGGTGCGCCGCAGAGGCTGTGCGTGAAGGCCGATGCGGATGGTGCCGTTCTTTTCCCCGTAGGTGATGGCATTGCTGACGAGGATTGTGGCAAGCTGGGTGAGCTGCTGCCGGTTTCCCCAAAATCGAATGTCGGAATCAATGTCAAAATCCATCAGCATATGGTGTTCAAATGCAAGGGATTCCATGGGAAGTATGACGCCATAGAGTTCACTGCTCAAATCAAATTCTTCAAATGTCTCCATCTCAGGCATTCGCTCCGAATGCACCAGTTCCATCAGGCTTTTTACCAGAATATCCATGCGGTGGGTTTCGTTGGCAATGTAGGTAAGCCAGCGGTTGTCACCAATTTCATTCTGAAGGACATTCACATTTGCGGAAATCACTGCAACCGGAGTCTTCAGTTCATGCTCGGCATCGGTGATAAATTGCTGCTGTTGTTCCATCGTTTTCGTGATGGGAAGTGTCAGATATTTGATGGAATACCTTACCAGTATCAGAATGACAAACCATGTCACCACTCCGGCAACGGTGGATATGGTAATGGTTTTCCGTGTATAGGAATATCCCACCGAGTTGTCCAGCAGAAGAATCCGGTCGCCGTTGTAGCGGTAGTAGTAGATGCCGTGATAACTGCCGAACAGTTTGTTGTTATTGCGGATGCCGGACAGAAGATCAAGGATACGGTCCTCGGAGATGCCGGAACCGTTCCGGTTCAGTACGGAGGTCATGTTGCCGGAAGCATCCAGCATAACGGTGACCGCCTGCGAGTTCTGATAAGGACTGTTTTGGATTTCGAGTGCCTCATCGGCAGCCATCTCGGAGGTCGCAATGCTTCGCAGATAGCTGCGCGCGACCTGTTTGTTCGACAGAAAAATCCAGTAATTGATGATAAGAATCAGACCAACGATGATGATGGTGGCAAAAATCATGACAATGAAAAGGATTCGGTGCCGTAGAGTGGTGATGGCGTGGTTTTCATTACTTTTAGGTCTCATATAAAATCTCCGTATCCAGTGAATAGCCGAGTCCACGGGTTGCTTTGATGCTGACATGCGACTCCACGAAGGAGAGCTTTTTCCGCAGGAAGGAAATATATACCTCAAGCATATTGTACTCGGCATTGGTGTCAACGCCCCATACGCGGGCAATCAGCCATTCCTTCTGGCAGATGGCGCCCTTTTGCCGCATCATCAGTTCTAAGAGATACAGCTCCTTGGAAGCAATGTGAATGGATTTGCCGGACGAGGTGCAGACCAGATTCGCCTGCTCCGGATAAAGAATCAGGTCGCCGTAGGCAATCTCACCGGAAGGCTCATCGGAATTATTGCGCGTGATTGCGCGAATGCAAGCCAGCAGCTCCTGCGGCTCAAACGGTTTTGTCAGATAATAGTTGGCACCGCTGTCCAGACCGCGGACACGGTTTTCCAGTTCGGTAAGTGCCGTGAGAATGAGCACCGGAGTCGCAATTTTCTGGTGGCGAAGTTCCTTTAGAATCTCAAAGCCATCCATGCCCGGAAGCATCAGATCCAGCAGAATCACATCATAACTGTCGGTCAGTCCCTCGTCGAGACCGCTGTTCCCGTCATTGCAGATGGTTACCAGATAGTGTTCTTTTTTCAGAATCTGACAGATTGCATCGGCTAAGCCGATTTCGTCTTCTATGAGTAAAATCTTCATGAAAATCTCCAATATAAAAATTTCAAGGTTATTTCAAGGTTTCTTCGGTATAGTGTAACAAGTAAAAGTGGCGGAGTCTGTTTTGCCGCTACATACTTATAATAATCTGAAATAAAAGAATGTCAAGAAATCTGAGGAGGACAGGAGCATGAAGAGGCAATTTGCAAAAGCAGTATCGGTTGCACTGGTTTCGGCAATGGCGGCAGGAATGTTAGCGGGATGTGGAGAGAATTCCGTTACCAATGCCGATGGAGAGATTGAGATTACATTTCCGTGTATCTGGGTAGGTACCGACAGCAAGGCGGAAGTATTCGGGCAGATGGTAGAAGCGTTTAACGAGGAATATGACGGACAGTACCATGTAAAAATCGAGGACCAGAGTGATTATGATGCGTATCAGGACTCCATCCGGACACAGATTACGAACGGAAAAGCGCCGGATGTATTTACCGTCAAGACGCAGGCGGATGTAGAGTATTATGCTTCCTCCGGCAAGGTGATGGATCTGACTGATTTTCTGGAAGAAGATATTGCAGACAATTTTGTGCAGGGAGCGGTTGACAATGCCAAGGTGGATGGTGTCAATTATGCGGTGCCGTATGAGATGGCATACATCCCGATTATGTACAATCAGGCAGAGCTGGATGAGGCAGAGACCGCCGTTCCGGCCAGCTTTGAGGAACTGTGGGAGACCTGTGATGCACTGCAGGATTCCGGTGTGACGCCGATGTGCCAGATGACGGGAGGCGGCAATGCGTGGACGACGATGCTGTGGTATTCCTATGCGCTGGCTGCATGCGGCGGGGCAGATGTATATGATAAGGACTATACGGATGAGGCATATGTCAAGGCTGCAGAGCTGGTTCAGGAAATGTACAATTACACCAATTCCGATGCAGTTGGTGCGGATGCATCCGTGGTCAATGGCCATTTCTTCAATGGAGATGATGCTATCTATACCAACGGTACCTGGATTTTAGGACGTATCAACTCAGAGGAGGCAACCTATCCGGATTTGTATCAGAATCTGACTTTGGGAGCCGGCCTTTCGAATGAAGGGGCAAACGGCAATGCATTCATCAGCTATTGTCAGGCATACATCATGGTAGGAGCGCAGGAAAATGAGCAGAAGGAAGAGGCAATCAAGACATTTCTTGCCTACATTACAGACAAACAGCGCGTCTTAGAGCTGGCAAATTCTTCCGGTTCCTTATTTGCAATCGATGTTGATTCTGCACAGCTTACGAACGAGAAGGCTGCCGAGGCATATGATTTATGCAAAAATGCATCCTTCGTTATCCCATCCTTTGAAGCACAGGCAAGTACGGAGGTTGCCAATGCATTCCGTTCGCTGTTAGAAGAACTGGTACTGGGTGATATTACACCGGAACAGTTTGCCGCAGGACTGGCAGAGGCTGAGAACAAACAGTAATATAAAGGAAATAGATGTATTTATGAAGATGAACAGGGAAGTCCGGATTGGTATTGTTTTATTCCTGCTTCCGGCAATGATTTTGTTTGTAATGTTTTTCCTTTTTCCGATTGGCTATGTGGCGGTCATGAGTCTGTTCCGATGGAACGGAATGACCGCTCCGCAGTGGAATTCTTTTGGAAATTACATTTCGATTTTCCAGGATAAGGTATTCTGGATGAGTCTTAGAAATAACATCATATGGGCACTGGCAGCGGTACTGATTCAGGTACCGCTTGCTTTGTTGATGGCACTGATTTTGTCACAGAAGGTCAGAGGCTGGAAGATTTTTCGTACCATCTACTTCCTGCCGCAGGTAATATCGGGAATTGCAATCGCGTCCATGTGGTCGGCAATCTACAACAGTGAGTATGGTCTGCTGAACGGCTTTTTGGAACTGATTGGTCTTGGGGATTTGCAGAAAAACTGGCTGGGAAATCCGGACACTGCTTTTGTCTGCGTGCTCGGATATGGTCTGTTCTATGTGGGCTATTATATGGTTATTCTCATGTCGGGAATATCCAATGTCGATGATTCCTATTATGAAGCAGCTAAGATTGATGGTGCCAACCAGTTTCAGGTGGCGGTACATGTGACGATTCCGATGATTAAATACTCTCTCATGACGGCGGCCACTCTCGCGGCGGTATTTGGGCTTCGGACCTTTGAACAGGTGTATCTGCTGACCAACGGCGGACCTGCCAACCGGACATCGGTTTTGGTTCTGTATCTCTATAATCAGATGAGGGACAATGACTACGGTACGGCGAATGCAGCATCCATCATGCTCATTCTGACAGGCATACTTGTCATTTTGTTAATCCGGATGCTCTTCCATTCGAAGGAGGAGATGAAAGAGAACACAGATAAGCAGAAATCAGAAAAATCACGAACGAGGGGGTGAAGCTGTGGCAGACATATCGCAGAATGTGACGCAGGAAGATTTTGCGTCGGAGGAAAAAATATATGAGATTAAAAAGACAACCCGGCTGGGTAAAGTGGTGTGGAATCTGCTCAAATGGATATTGCTCATCGCACTGGCACTCTACACCATCGTGCCGCTGATATGGCTGGTTATCACTTCCCTGAAGACGAACGGAGAGTATTATGCAAGCCGTTTTGCGTTGCCGGACATCCCGCAGTTCTCCAATTATGTCCATGCATGGACGCAGGCAGGACTTGGAAAAATGATACTCAACTCTATTTCGGTGGCAGCAGTTGCAACCGTAGCGAATGTGTTTATTGCGGCAATGGCAGCCTACGCATTGTCCCGATTCCGCTTTAAAGGGAGGGAGCTGATTTTTCTGCTGATTTCAGCGGGAATCATGGTGCCGCTTAATGCGATGATGGTTCCGTATTATTCCATCTTCAGCAAACTTCACCTGCTCAATTCCCTCAATTCCCTGCGGATTCTCTATACCGCAATCGGAATACCGATTTCCATCTTCATTATCCGCGGATTCATGGACGGTTTTCCGACAGAAATTGAGGAGGCAGCTTATGTGGATGGCTGCGGCTTCTTTGGGAGATTTTTCAAGATTGTGCTTCCGATGACGCGGAGCGGACTGGTCACGGCGGGAACCTTCCAGTTTCTGACCTGCTGGAATGAATTTGTCTATGCAAATCTTTTGGTCACCGATCCGGCGAAAAAGACGATTCAGATTGGTGTGCGCTATTTTACCAGCCAGTTTGCAACGGATTATGTGTCCATGTATGCGGCGATTATCATAGCAATCATTCCGAGTGTACTCATCTACATCTTTTTCCAGGAGCAGGTAATCTCCGGATTGTCCGCAGGAGCGGTGAAAGGATAGGAGACAACTGCGCTATGCATTCACGAATGAATTTGCATATTCCGTTGCAGACACGCTCCCGCTCGAGCGCAACGTGAGAACTTCTTGAATTGCTTGTTTTGACTTGTTATAATAATCGGGAGAATAAATGTTACGGCAGGGGGAAGGATTATGAGCGACCGGAATGTGCATATGCCATACAAGGAATGGAAGGATTATGCGGTAGTCAATTATGAGCTGGTAGGTAAATTCTACCATAAGAAGGTATATGAGGCGATGGTGGAAGACCCGAAGACACACCGGATGGAGCTCATCCAGCTTACCCTTCGCGAGGTTTTAAATAAATGCGAGGGCACGATTTTTGAGGATCAGATTCGCAGAGCCGTGATGAAGTGTGTCTATACGGATACAAAACCGGATGTGGCAATCCGCAAGGTCATGGATATCTATTACAGTGCATAGTATATGGATAGAAAGATTTAGCCCAGTTTACATTTTTATTTTCCCTTTTTGCATTCGTGTACACTTTTGTAAAAAGGGAGTTTTTATTTGTATATAGATGTAAAATGGGCGTTTACTAATTTTACGAAATATAACATGAAAGCAATTCATCTTTCAGTGAAAATTGTTTTAAAAGAAATACATAATATGGCGAACTTTGCACTTTTTTTTGCCGGAAATACATGTTATAATCTGTCTTGTAAAGAAAAGTAATCGTATTCGGAACTGGCAACAGTTCTGGATACAAAAATAATATAAAGAAAGAAGGAGAGAAAGCACATGTTTAATTTTGAACAGTGGGATGGATTCGAAGGACGTCTTTGGAAAGAGGAAATCAATGTTCGCGATTTCATTCAGAACAACTACACTCCATATGATGGAGATGAGAGCTTTTTAGTAGGACCGACAGAGGCAACCGACAAGTTATGGGGAGCATTACAGAAGTTACAGAAGGAAGAGCGTGCTAAGGGCGGCGTTCTTGATATGGACAGTGATATCGTTTCTTCACTTACTTCACATGCAGCAGGCTACATCGATGAGTCCCTGAAGGACTTAGAGAAGGTAGTAGGACTTCAGACAGATAAGCCGTTAAAGAGAGCGTTCATGCCTTACGGTGGAATCCAGATGGCTGAGAAGTCATTGGAGGAGTACGGATACCCAATCAATCCTGAACTTCACAAGATTTTCACAGAGTATCACAAGACTCACAACCAGGCAGTATTTGATGCTTATACACCGGAGATGAGAGCAGCTCGTAAGAACAAGATCGTTACAGGTCTTCCGGATACATACGGACGTGGACGTATCGTAGGTGATTACAGAAGAGTAGCTCTTTACGGTATCGACAAGCTGATCGAGGAGAAAGAGCATGACAAGGCATACTGTGGATGCGGTGTTATGACAGATGATATCATCCGTTTAAGAGAAGAGCTTACCGGACAGATCAATGCATTAAAGGGCATGAAGGAGATGGCTAAGCTTTACGGCTTCGATATTTCACAGCCGGCTACCAACGCTCATGAGGCATTCCAGTGGACTTACTTCGGATACCTTGCAGCAATCAAGACACAGAACGGTGCAGCAATGTCCATCGGACGTGTATGTACCTTCCTTGATATCTATATCGAGAGAGATATGAAGAAGGGGATCTTAACTGAGACAGAGGCACAGGAGTTAGTTGACCACATGATCATGAAGTTCCGTATGGTTAAGTTTGCTCGTTGTAACTCATACAACCAGTTATTCTCAGGAGATCCGGTTTGGGCAACCATCGACCTTGCAGGTATCGGCGTAGACGGACGTTCTATGGTTACCAAGACAGACTTCCGTGTACTTCATACCCTTGAGAACATGGGACCTTCACCAGAGCCGAACATCACTGTACTGTACTCTTCCGCACTTCCGGAGACATTCAGAAAGTACGCTGCAGCTATTTCTATCCGTACCAGCTCTATCCAGTACGAGAATGATGATGTTATGAAGCCAATCTGGGGCGATGATTACGCAATCTGCTGTTGTGTATCTGCAACACAGACCGGTAAGGAAATGCAGTTCTTCGGAGCTCGTGCAAACCTTGCTAAGTGCTTGCTTTACGCTATCAACGGTGGTGTTGATGAGAAGAATAAGGTTCAGGTAGGACCTGCATACGCACCAATTACTTCTGAGTACTTAGATTACAACGAAGTTATGGCTAAGTATGATGTAATGTTAGACTGGTTAGCAGGACTGTACACCAACATCCTTAACCTGATTCAGTATATGCATGACAAGTACTTCTATGAGTACGCTCAGTTAGCACTTATCGACACAGATGTTCGTAGAACATTTGCTACCGGTATTGCAGGATTCTCACATGTAATCGATTCCTTAAGCGCAATCAAGTACGCTAAGGTTAAGACAATCCGTGATGAGAACGGTCTTGTTATTGATTACGAAATCGAGGGAGACTTCCCACGTTACGGTAACGATGATGACCGCGCTGATGAAATCGGTGTATGGTTATTAAAGACCTTTATCGAGAAGATTAAGAAGCATCACACCTATCGTGATTCTGAGCCGACAACCTCTATCCTTACAATTACTTCTAATGTTGTATATGGTAAGGCTACCGGAGCTATGCCGGACGGAAGAAAGGCAGGAGAGCCATTATCACCGGGAGCTAACCCAAGCTACGGCGCAGAGAAGAGCGGACTTCTTGCATCCCTTAACTCTGTTGCTAAGATTCCATATGAGTGGGCATTGGATGGTATTTCTAATACTCAGACAATCAACCCGGATGCTCTTGGACACAGCGAGGAGGAGCAGGTTAAGAACTTAGTTCAGGCTATGGACGGATACTTCGATCAGGGTGCTCATCACCTGAATGTCAATGTATTCGGTATCGAGAAGCTGAAGGACGCTATGGAGCATCCAGAGAAGGAAGAGTACGCTAACTTCACTATCCGTGTATCTGGATACGCTGTTAAGTTCATCGACCTTACTAAGGAGCAGCAGATGGATGTTATTTCCAGAACCTGCCACGGTCAGTTATAATTGATAGCTGAATAGTCACAACAATTTTTTCACATGGAGCCGCATGCACAATCCGTGTGAATAGTGGATAGAAGATGGGGTTGTTACATATCATATGTGATGACCCCGTTTTTCTCTCATGGCAATGAGGAAAGTGCAGCCATGGATAATTTGGAATATGGCGATAGTTTCGTCACTGCCTATGAAGATATGCAGGGAATCAGTAAGTATAATATATGGAGGAGAGACATATGGGAGATTTAATAGGTAAAGTTCATTCCTTGGAGACCTTTGGTCTGGTGGATGGACCGGGTGTTCGTTTTGTTGTATTTTTACAGGGCTGCAGAATGAGATGTCTGTACTGCCATAATCCGGAGACATGGAATATGGAGGTCGGCGAGCTTTGGACGCCGGAGGATTTGCTCAAGAAAGCACTTCGTTACAGAAATTACTGGGGCAAGAAGGGCAATGGCGGTATTACCGTCAGCGGAGGTGAGCCGCTTCTTCAGATTGAATTTTTGACAGAGTTCTTCCGTCTGGCGAAGGAGCAGGGCGTTCATACAACTGTGGATACCAGCGGCAATCCGTTTGATCTGAATAATCCGGAATGGATGGCAAAGTTTGACAAGCTGATGGAAGTGACCGATTTGTTCATGCTCGATATCAAAGAAATCGATGACGAGAAGCACAAGGCACTGACCAAGTGGACGAACAAGAACATTCTGGATATGGCAAATTATTTATCTGACCACGGCAAGGAGATGTGGATTCGCCATGTGCTTGTTCCGGACCTGACGGATGATGAGGATGGATTGAAGAAGCTGAATGATTTTATCAAGCAGCTTAAGACGGTAAGCCGTGTGGAGATTCTTCCGTACCATACCCTTGGCAAATTCAAATGGGATAACCTCAAAATCGAATATCCGCTTGAGGGTGTCCGCACACCAACGCAGGAAGAGGTCAAGAGAGCAGAAGAATTGTTGGAAATTAAGAAATAAACGAATAAACAATAAAAGCATAAGCAATAAAAGCATAAGCAATACAAAAGCCGCTATGGAGCAGATGGAATTCCATTTCTTTGTAGCGGCTTTTCCTATGTGGGCGAGCGGCTTGCAGTTGCTTCTCACAAATGCTACAATGAGTCAGAGTAATTGGAAGGTACAAGAGGTTTCGTAATGAGCATTAAAAAACAATTTGCAAAATATGTATCGCAAAATATTTTGGGGATGCTGGGAGTATCCTGCTATATTATTGTGGATACTTTTTTTATTTCAAAAGCGGCAGGGGCAGATGGAATCACAGCGCTCAATCTTGTATTGCCGATATATGGTCTTATTTATGCGATTGGTGCCATGATTGGAGTGGGTTCGGCAACGCGGTTTACCATTATGCGCAAGAGGGGCGAAAAGGAGGCAGATGATTATCTGTTCAATGCGCTGTTTTGGGTTGTACTCCTAAGCATACCGTTTGTTCTGGCAGGAATCTTTGTGCCGGACAAGGTAGTTGCGCTTATGGGTGGCGATTTACAGATTGCAGCTTTGGGAAAAGCGTACACCCGGATATTTTTAATGTTTACGCCCTTTTTTATGGCCAATCATGTGTTTATGGCATATGTGAGGAATGATAAAGCGCCAACGCTGGCGATGATTGCCACACTTGCCAGCAGTATGAGTAATATTGTATTTGACTATATCTTCATGTTTCCGATGGGGCTGGGACTGACAGGTGCGGCGCTGGCAACGGTAATCTCCCCGATTCTCAGCATACTTATCTGCGGCACGCATTTTCTGATGAAAAAGAATACGGTGCGGATGAAAATCGGCATTCCGTCTCTCCGAAGACTTGGACAGTCCTGTCAGCTTGGAGTGGCAGCGTTTGTGGGGGAGATAACCTCTGCGGTTACTACAACGGTCTTTAATTTTCTGATTTTGGGGCTGGTTGGAAATATTGGTGTGGCAGCGTATGGAATTGTCGCCAATTTTGCTCTGGTTGCAACTGCTATTTTTAACGGAATCGCGCAGGGAGCGCAGCCGCTTGTGAGTGCACAGTATGGTGCCGGTCAGACGCAGGGAACCAGGAAACTTCTCAGATACGGGATTGTTGTGGCAATGAGTATTGCGGTTCTTCTGGTCGGTGTAGTATGGGGATTTACAGACGAGCTGGTTGCACTGTTCAACAGTGAGGGCTCTGTGGAGCTGGCAGGCTATGCTTATTGGGCAATACGACTGTATTTTATCGGATATCTGCTGGCTGGCTTTAATATTGTGGTGACGGGATTTTTCAGTGCGACGGACAGGCCGAAGGAGGCATTTGTCGCATCGGTTTTGCGAGGTGTTGTTGCGATTGTCATATGTGCGGTTGTGATGTCGCGCTTATGGGGAATTATGGGAATCTGGCTTGCATTTGCTGCATCAGAGCTGATTACAGCGCTGGTAGCGGGAGTTTTCCTGTGGAGGCAGAAAAGACGCCGGATGGCACAGTAAGAGTATGATTGGAGGTTGGGTATGATACAAAAAGAATTGCCGGAGGCTTTTATCGAACAGATGAAGGCGCTGCTGAAAGACGAATGGGAAGATTTTTTTCAGAGCTATGAGAATGACCGTTATCAGGCGCTGCGTTTCAACCTGCTAAAAAAGGGGTTAAAGCCGGATGATTATGAGGAGCTTCTGGGTCGTTTTTCGGAGGAAACAGAGGCGCATGAGGCGGTAGCATGGGCGGAGCATGGATTTTATTACGGACAGGACGAACGGCCGGGCAGGCATCCGTATCACGAGGCGGGTGTCTACTATATTCAGGAACCGAGCGCGATGTCGGCAGCGGCACTTTTAGCACCAAAGCCGGGAATGCGGGTGCTGGATTTGTGCGCGGCACCGGGAGGAAAAACCACCCAGCTTGCGGCCTGTATGGAGCAGAAGGGATTGCTTGTCGCCAATGAGATTCATCCGGCGCGCTGCAAAATTCTCTCGCAGAATGTGGAGCGGATGGGAATCACCAATGCCATTGTTACGAATGAGGACAGCGGCAGACTCGCAGAGCATTTTCCATCGTATTTTCATGCGATTTTGGTTGATGCGCCGTGCTCCGGTGAGGGAATGTTCCGCAAGAATCCGGAAGCGGTGGATGAGTGGAGCATGGACAATGTGAGAGCCTGTGCAAAGCGGCAGAGGGAAATTTTGGATAACGCCGCGCAAATGCTTCTTCCGGGAGGCAGGCTGGTGTATTCGACCTGCACTTTTTCCATAGAAGAGAATGAGCAGACCATCGAAGCATTTTTGGAAAAGCATCCGGAATTTGAAATTGCAGAGACGGACGCTCCGTGGTTTTCACAGGGCATCGGAGAGGGAGAACTGCGCTATACCTTCCGACTTTGGCCGCATAAGCTGCATGGAGAAGGCCATTTTGCAGCAGTCCTTCGCAAAAAAGGAAACCTGTCGGAGGATTGGGGGCAGGAACCACGGTCGCCAAGGGCAGAGAGGTCTGCAGCAAAGCCGGGCTCTGTGCCTGACAAGCAGCAGAGGGAAGCGTTGAAAGAGTTTTTGGATACTGTGCTGCAACCGGAGACTGCCGATTGGATTTTGGAGGGGAATTTTGTCCTGTTTAAAGAGCAGCTCTACCGGCTTCCGCCGCAGGCTCCGTCGCTGCGCGGACTCCGCGTTCTGCGTGCGGGATTACATATCGGCGAGTTCAAGAAGAACCGCTTTGAGCCGTCACATGCACTGGCGCTTGCGCTTGGGAAAGAGGATGTCACCGGATGGTTCAGCTTATCCGCGGAAGATCCGCGTATCCGCGCATTTTTAAGAGGAGAGTCTCTGACCGTAGGGGATGAGGCGGGATTGAAAAAAGGATGGTGCCTAGTGGCGGTGGATGGATATTCACTTGGCTGGGGAAAATATGCCGCAGGGCAGCTCAAAAATCATTATCCGAAGGGACTGCGAAAGGATTTCTAATGGTTGTTTTTTGCGCGTAAAACCGTTATACTAGTCATGGAAAGCGACGATGGCGTGTCCTTGTTTGCGGCGCTTCATCATGAATGGAAAAGTCAGGAGAACGGTGTGGAAATTGAGTTGATTGCACGAATCCATACGGATTTTAGGGACAAGTTCGGGATTCCGCGCCAGAGCGGTCTGGTACCGGAGTTGGTTGGTGAAATTGTATTTGAACCCAGATACCGCAGCATGGACGCGCTGAAGGGAATCGAGGAATTTTCGTATCTGTGGCTGATATGGGAATTTTCAAAATCTGCCAGAGAGAATGTTTCGCTGACAGTTGCACCGCCAAGATTGGGCGGCAGAACGAAAAAGGGTGTTTTTGCGACGCGCTCCCCATTTCGCCCGAATCCGCTGGGATTGTCCTGCGTGAAGTTCGAGGGAATCCGTCAGGATGAAAAATATGGGCCGGTGCTTATCGTATCCGGTGTCGATTTGCTGGATGGGACACCCATATATGACATCAAGCCGTATCTGCCGTATGCAGATGCACATCCGCTGGCAGAGGGAAGTTTTGCAGAGGAGCACAAGGACGACAGAATCCGGGTGGATTTTCCGGAAGAATTACTGGTTAAAATCCCGTCCCAAAAGAGAGAGGCTGCCATAGCAGTATTGGCGCAGGACCCGCGCGCTGCCTACAACAAAAAGCCGGATTATGTGTACGGTATGTCCTTCGCAGGGTGTGATATCCGGTTTACGGTTTCTGATGGGACACTTGTGGTGCAGGATGTGGTGCGGCTGGATGCAGATTGGAACAAAGTAAAGTAAGAAAGAGGGAAGACATATGAAAAAAGTAGAAGATTACATTCGGACAATACCGGATTTCCCGGAGCCGGGCATTATGTTTCGGGATGTCACAAGTGTTCTGGAGGATGCCGAAGGATTGAAGCTTGCCATTGATGAGATGGCAAGGCTGTTAGATGGCGTGGAGTGTGATGTGATTGCGGGAGCGGAATCGAGAGGCTTTATCTTTGGTATGCCGATTGCATATTTATTGGGCAAACCGTTCGTGCTGATTCGCAAGGCAGGCAAGCTCCCGTGTGAGACCGTATCCAAGACCTATGATTTGGAGTATGGCACGGCAACGATTGAGATGCATAAAAATTCCATCGCGCCGGGACAGAAGGTTGTGCTGGTCGATGATTTAATTGCAACCGGCGGCACGATGAAGGCTGCAGCACAGCTTGTAGAGGAATTGGGCGGAGAAGTGGCAAAAATGATCTTCCTCATAGAATTGGAAGGCTTAAAAGGGCGTGAAGCTCTGGCGGGCTATGATGTCGCATCCGTAGTTGCTTATCCGGGCAAGTAGATTTTTTACCACATGGTGTTAAGATTTATAACAGTCTTGTATTATGGCGAGACTGTTATTTTGCTTTAATAATTAAAGTTTTGAGGTTTTGCGGTGAGTGAAAATCTTAAAAAGCATAAGCCTCAAAATGAGTAGAAAAAATGTAATCAGTGGTATTGTTTAAAAGAAGATAATAATATTATTACTTAGAAGAGCTGTTTGAAATGCACGATTTATTACAATAGTCCCATATCGGAATTGTGTTGCTAATTATATGATGAAGTAGTAAATAATACGGGAGTTTTGTTGGTGAGTATTCCGAAAACTGTGTGTAGTGAAGTGGTTGAAAGAGGATATAAAAAAGTTGGACTTTTAGGAACTATTTTTACCATGGAGCAAAGTTATATGAAAAAAGATTTGCGGCAAGCGGGAATTGAGGTAATTGTTCCAGAGAAGGTTGACAGGGAACTCATTGCTAAAAGAATATATGAAGAACTTGAACTAGGCATCGTGAAGGAATCTACATTACAAGAGTTCAATGATATAATCCAAAAATGCAGAATGTGTATGGTATAGAAGCTGTTATTTTAGGTTGTACAGAATTACCGTTGATATTAAACAATGAAAATTGCATACTTCCATGTTTAGATAGTGTGGAAATACATATTAGGAAACTAATAG
The DNA here is from genome assembly GCA_045120755.1 of Agathobacter sp. Lineage (GTDB taxonomy): Bacteria > Bacillota > Clostridia > Lachnospirales > Lachnospiraceae > Roseburia. The sequence continues at coordinate 39,212 of JBGVFC010000072.1, forward strand.
AATTAGCGCAGGAATGTGAAACAACCCTGTAGAAAAATAAAATACATATTGATGTTCGAATGTATGTTTGGTAAAATATGGATACGGAAAGTACCCATGACAGGGTGGTAGCCTCCCGAGTTTGTGATACCGGTTCGCCGGAATACATAGGAAGGGAGGTGGCGCCGATGACAGCTTATGAAATCATTTCGATTTTTATAGGGATATTGGCATTGCTGATGTCCTTTGGTAGCTTAATTGTTGCGTTGCTTGCCTTTCTCGATAAGAGAAACAAGCGAAAATAAAAATGCCTATCCTGTCTGGTCCACAGGATAGGCGTTGTCCATAAGGACAAATATCAGTCTAAACTCGGAGCATCCACCATTGGAGTGGGTGCTTTCCCTTTGTATAATTATAATAACACTGATAACGGAATAGTTCAAGTGTATGTGCAAGGATTTTAATTGTAGAGTTTCTGTGATTAATAGTGATGGCTTTATATAAGAATAATCTGGACTGATTTGTTCCATACTAATTCCATAGAATACATGTTTGTATGTATCAGGAAAAGGAGAGATGGAATGAATCAGCAGATTGGAAGAGGGAGTCTCTGTTTTTCAGAGGCTCCTTTTATTGTGAACAGTGCTTCCGTGGTGGGAACCAAGGAAGGAGAAGGCCCTCTGGGGCAGTATTTTGATGTGATTGGAGCGGATGACAAATTCGGGCAGGAGAACTGGGAGGCAGCGGAGAGTAGTCTGCAAAAGGAAGCAGTCACTCTGGCACTGGGCAAAGCGGGATGCAGTGAGCAGGATATCCGCTATCTGTTTGCGGGGGACCTGTTGGGGCAGACGATTGCATCTTCATTTGGTTTAAAGAGCTTTCAGATACCGCTGTTTGGCTTGTACGGTGCGTGCTCGACCTGTGGCGAGTCACTGTCACTTGCGGCGATGACAATCGCTGCGGGCTATGCGAACCGGGTGGTGGCGGTGACCTCTAGTCATTTTGCCAGCGCGGAAAAACAGTTCCGTTTTCCGCTGGAGTACGCCAATCAGCGACCTTTAGCTGCCACATGGACGGTGACGGGAAGCGGAGCGTTTGTGCTGGCAGGCAGACAGGGGTTAGAGGAACTGCAAAAAAAGAGTGAACACGCCAACGATGGACCGGTGGCGAAGATTTCGGGTATCACAACCGGAAAAATTGTGGATTACGGAATCAAGGATTCGATGAATATGGGAGCCGCGATGGCGCCTGCCGCCGCAGATCTGATTGCCACACATTTGTCGGACTTCCATCGCACGCCGAAGGATTATGACCGGATTGTCACGGGCGACCTTGGAACGGTGGGACAGGAAATCCTCTTCAATTTGTTGGAGGAAAAGGGCTATGATATCTCGCAGGTGCATGAGGATTGCGGAATCAAAATCTTCGATGGAAACAGTCAGGGAACGGGTGCAGGAGGCTCAGGCTGTGGCTGTTCGGCGGTTACGCTGAGTGCACATTATCTGCGGCTGATAAAAAGCGGCGAATTACACAGAATCCTGTTTGTTCCGACAGGGGCATTGTTATCGACGGTCAGCTTCAACGAGGGAGACAGTATCCCCGGAATTGCGCACGGCGTAGTGATTGAGAGTATCGGGAGGGAATGAGTGATGGATTATGTAAAGGCATTTGTGGTTGGAGGAATCATCTGTGCACTGGTGCAGATTCTAATGGAAAAAACCAAGCTGCTTCCGGGCAGAATCATGGTGCTTTTGGTGTGTCTCGGGGCTGTTCTTGGCGCGGTACAGGTCTATGAGCCGTTTTTGAACTGGGCAGGCGCAGGAGCGAGTGTGCCGTTGCTTGGCTTTGGCAATACGCTTTGGACGGGCGTGCAGGAGGCGGTAGATGAAAATGGCTTCCTTGGAATCTTTATGGGAGGCTTCAAGGCATGTGCCGTTGGCCTGTCTGCCGCACTGATTTTTTCCTATATCGCGTCACTGATTTGCGAACCGAAGATGAAAAAGTAACTCAAAATTGTAAAATTCTCAAAATCATGATACACTGAACATAGTTCATTAAAATTGTGATTGAGGGGTTACAGGGATGAATCGACGAGTGACAACGAGAGAAGCTATCCTTCAGGAAGCAATGGAGATTGCACTCCGCGAGGGAATAGACAAGGTCAGTATCCGAAAGCTTGCACAGGCATGCGGCATTGCGATTGGTTCCATATACAATTATTTTCCGGACAAGGATGCCTTGATTGCGGCGGTATCGGAGCAGTTCTGGGAGAAAATACTGGACAATCAGGAGCTGGTGTATATTGGCGGAATGGGATTTTGTGCATTTTTGGAAGATTATTACAGTTTTTTGTATGGAAGACTGCTCCGCTATGACAGAAGCTGGCTTGTGGAGATGAATGCGTCTGCGCCGAAGGCGAGTGCGGTTATGCTGCTGAAAAAGGTTCTGATGGAAGATACCAGAGTCAATCCATCCATCTGGAATATGGAACTGAATGAGGATGTGTTCTGCGAGTATGTCATGACCAATCTCATGGCGCTTCTGCGTTCGGGAGAGAACAATTGCCGCTTCTTTTTATTTTTGTTAGAACATTTGCTGTATAATGAATAATATTTTTCCGGCGGTAGATACTATCCTTAAGCCTCAGGTGCAGGCAGACCTGCAAGATTCAGAGGATAAAAGGAGAAAAATATGAGAAAAAAGTATCGAATGCTGGCAATCACCTGTTTACTTATGGCAAGTATCTGTATGTTTACGGGCTGCGGCAACAAAGCAAATGACAACAACATGAATGGCAACACCACAAACGGAACTACCAACAACGGAACCAACAATAATGGAACCGTCAACGACGGAACCGAGAATAATGGAAATAATGTCACAGATGACATGAACAATGTCGGTGATGATATTATGGATATTGGCGAGGACGCTGTCAATGGTGTGGAAGATGCCGGAGATGCAATCGTCGATGGTGTGGAAGATGCCGGCAATGCAGTGGAAAACGGTGTAGATGACCTGATGAACGGAACTACCAACAACAATGGAACCAACAACAACGGAATGAACAACAGCACCAATAACGGAACAACAGAGGGAGCAATCAACAACAACCCTCCGGCAACAAACAGATAAAATCATATCGTTTTGTGTGAATTTGCAGATTCTGTTGCAGACAAAATCCCGGCAAAAGCATAGGGAGGTCTGCAGTCAGAATTGCAAGTGGTGCGGGAATGTCAATTTTTTCGCAGGAAGGAAAAACATGAAGAACAGAGAATTGAAAAAGCAAAGATACCAAAAGCGGATGGCTTATTTTAAGGAACACCCGCGTGCAGCACAGACAATACATATCTTAAACCGTTTGTTTACTTACCTTGTATTTGCCGCATATCCGCTTCTGCTAATCTACTTGCTGTATCAGCATAACCCTCTTTTGGCGCGGGCGATTATTGTTCCGATGAACGGATTTGTGCTATTGAGCGTTATTCGGTATTTTATAAACCGGAAGCGGCCTTATGAGGCATACGATACAGAACCGGCAATCAAAAAGAGCACAAAGGGCAATTCCTTTCCGAGCAGACATGTCTTTTCTGTGTTTGTTATTGCCATGACATTTCTTGCATGTGCGCCGGATATATGGTACGGAATTGCCCTTCTGGTATTAGGTATCGGAATTGCAGCAGTCCGCGTGATATCGGGAGTGCATTACATATCGGATGTGCTTGCTGCAGCAGGAATCGCCGTGCTCGCCGGAGTAATCGGATTCTGGGTTATTCCGGTGTAAAGCTGATAATATTTTCCCTTCTGCGCAATCAGATGCTCATGATTGCCCCGCTCAATCACGCGTCCCTGCTCGAGAACAATGATACAGTCACTGTTGCGAACGGTTGACAGACGATGGGCAATCACAAATGTGGTGCGCCCTGCCATCAGCTTATCCATACCATCCTGCACAATCCGCTCGGTGCGGGTGTCAATGGAACTGGTCGCTTCGTCGAGGATGAGTACAGGCGGATCGGCAATTGCGGCTCTTGCAATCGCAAGAAGCTGTCGCTGTCCCTGACTGAGATTGGCGCCGTCGCCGGACAGGATGGTCTGATAGCCGTCCGGAAGCTGCCGGATGAAGGTATCCGCATTGGCGAGTCTGGCAGCGGCATATACCTCCTCATCGGTTGCATCGAGTTTGCCGTAGCGGATATTTTCCATTACGGATGCGGTGAACAGATGTGTGTCCTGAAGTACAATCCCCAGCGAATGGCGGAGGTCCGCCTTCTTGATTTTGTTAATATTGATTCCGTCATAGCGGATTTTTCCATCCTGAATATCGTAGAAACGGTTAATCAGATTGGTGATGGTCGTCTTGCCGGCACCGGTTGAACCGACGAAGGCAATTTTCTGTCCGGGTGTAGCGAACAGGTCGACATTGTGGAGAACCGTTTTCTCCGGTACATAGCCAAAATCGACATCATCAAACACGACATCGCCTGTCAGCCGCTTGTATTCCACAGAGCCGTCCGCCTGATGTGTGTGTTTCCATGCCCAGATTCCGGTATGCTCGTCAGTCTCTGTCAGCACACCGTTCTCCTCGCGGGCATTGACAAGCGTGACATATCCTTCATCCGCCTCCGGAGTCTCATCCAGAAGAGCAAAAATACGCTCGCAGCCTGCCAGTGCCATGATAATGCTGTTGAACTGCTGGCTGATCTGTGAAATCGGCATGTTAAAGCTCTTATTTAAGGATAAGAAGATGGCGAGGTCGCCGAGCGTCAGTCCAAGCCAGCCGTTCAGCGCAATCAGACCGCCGACAGTTGCACACAGCACATAGCTGAGATTGCCAATCTGCGCGTTGATCGGACCAAGCATATTGGAAAAATAATTTGCATGGTAGGCACTGTCAAACAGCTCGTCGTTCAACTTGTTGAATTCTTCGATGTTCTGCTGCTCATGGGTAAATACCTTGACCACCTTCTGACCATTTAGCATCTCTTCAATGAATCCGTTGACTTTTCCCAATTCACGCTGCTGCGCAACGAAATGCCGGCTGGAGGAGCCTGCAAACGCCTTTGTAATGAGCGTGGTGATTCCGACCATAACCAGTGTCAGTATGGTAAGCGGAATATTTAAAGTAATCATGGATACAAGAACTCCGACAACCATGATCGCACTGTTGAGAAGCTGCGGAAGGCTCTGGCTGATGAGCTGGCGGAGCGTATCAATGTCATTCGTGTAGACAGACATAATATCACCGTGGGCGTGTGTGTCAAAATAGCGGATTGGCAGGTCCTGCATGTGGACAAACAACTGGTCACGCATGTTTTTCAATGTGCCCTGTGTGACATAAATCATAATCTTATTGTAGGCAAATGTGCTTAATACGCCGAGCGCATAGAACACTGCCACGCGAAGAATCGCATAGAGCAGTGCCGTAAAATCAAGGCTGTGGCTGGCAATCATCGGCGTGATGTAGTCATCAATCAGGCTTCCGGTAAAAAGAGTACCCTGAATATTGGCAAGTACACTGACAAAAATCAGTATGATGACCGAGATGACTGCAAACGCATATTTTTGAAAAATAAATTTCATCAGGCGTCCGAACAGCTTGCCCGGATTCTTAATCTGTGGTTTTGGACCTTTTGGTCCGTGTCCCGGTCCTGGCATTAGTGAGCACCTCCTTCGTCAAAATCGCCGCCGCCATTGTTCTGTGAATCGTACACATCGCGGTAGATTGCGTTTGTTTTCAATAAGTATTCATGTGTACCGAAGCCGTCAATCCGTCCGTCATTCAGTACGATAATGCGGTCGGCATCCATGACGGAAGAGATACGCTGTGCGATGATCAGCTTGGTCGTGCCCGGAATACATTCGCGGAAAGCGGCGCGTATTCTGGCATCCGTAGCGGTATCCACGGCACTTGTGCTGTCGTCGAGAATCAGAACCTTCGGCTTTTTTAACAGGGCACGGGCAATACATAAACGCTGCTTCTGACCGCCCGATACATTGGCGCCGCCCTGTTCGATATGTGTGTGGTATCCGTCCGGAAAACGCTCGATAAATTCATCGGCACACGCCATCCGGCACGCCTGCCGGCATTCCTCGTCCGTAGCATTCTGATTTCCCCAGCGCAGATTGTCGTAGATGCTTCCGGAGAAGAGAACATTCTGCTGAAGTACCACGGATACCTGATTGCGGAGTGCATCCATGTCATAGCTGCGGACATCATTGCCGCCGACATAGATGGCACCTTCATCGACATCATAGAGACGGCTGATGAGGTTGACCAGAGTGGATTTCGAACTTCCGGTTCCTCCGATGATGCCGATGGTCTCCCCAGAGTCAATCTTCAGATTAATGTGGTCGAGAACCGGAGCCTCCGCTGTCCGGGAATACCGGAAGCTGACCTGCTCGAAGCGGATGCTTCCATCCGGCACTTCGTAGATTGGATTTTGTGGATTTTTCAGGGTGCTTTCTTCATTGAGAACCTCTGCAATCCGCTTGCCGCTTGGAATACTTAAGGATACCATGACAAAAATCATGGAGAGCATCATCAGATTCATAAGAATGTTCATGCAGTAAGTCAGAAGCGCCATCAGATCTCCGGTTTCAAGACTTCCTCCTACTGCCATATGGGCACCAATCCAGCTGATTAGGAGAATACAGGTATATACGGTAAACTGCATCAGAGGTGTATTCCACACAACGATATTCTCAGCTTTGGTAAATACCTGATAGATATTTTTGCTTGCTTTGGTGAACTTGTTTTTTTCGTAATCCTCGCGGACATAGGCTTTGACCACGCGGATGGCAGAGACATTTTCCTGCACGCTCTCGTTGAGTGCATCATATTTTTCAAAGGCGCTGCGGAAATGCTTCATGGCAAGCGTGGATATCAGCACGAGAAGCGTGCCGAGGATGAGTACCGCAATCAGATAGATGACGGCAAGCCTTGGGCTGATGAAGAATGACATAGCCATTGCAAAAATTAAGGATGCCGGTGCACGCATAGCCATGCGAAGCAGCATCATATAGGCGTTCTGGATGTTGGTGACATCGGTGGTCATTCTTGTGACAAGTCCTGCGGTACTGAAATGATCAATATTGGCAAAAGAGTAGGTCTGGATATTCTGAAACATTGCGCTTCGAAGATTGCGGCCGAGACCCATAGCTGCTTTTGCACCGTATTTTGCGCCCATGCTTCCTGCAAAAAGAGATACCAAAGCGGCAATCACCATCAATCCACCCATCTTGTAGATATGTGTGGAGTCACCGACATTGACGCCGTTGTCCACGATGGATGCCATCATAAGAGGAATGATGGTTTCCATTGCGACTTCAAGAAGCATGTAGAGCGGTGTCGCGATGGAGGCTGCCTTGAATTCTTTGATCTGGGCACCTAGTGTTTTGAGCATATAATCCCTTCTTTCTGTAAACCGTCTCCGACACTATATAATAAGGAAACGGTTCTGTTTTCATTGCTTTTCCTATTATAAGCATGAGGAATAAATTGTCAATCTTTTCCTTTTTTTGGAAAAGAAATACAGATAAAATAACCACATAATCTTGATTTGGTATGTTGACAAAACCACTAGATATAGTATAATTTCATTGAACAGAAGAAAAACCCGCAAAAATGGCGGTTTGAATATTGAAGGAGACAGTTATGAAGATTATTAAGAGAAGCGGCAGCGAGGCGGTATTCGATGTACAGAAGATTATCCACGCAATCAATCAGGCCAATGCGTCCGTAATTGATTATGAGAAATTGACCGATTCGCAGATTCAGGAGATTGCGCTGAATGTGGAGAATGCCTGCGAGAATATGAAGCGTTCCCCAAGTGTCGAGGAGATTCAGGATATGGTGGAGAACCAGCTTATGAATCAGCACGCCTTCACGGTAGCGCGTAACTATATTACCTATCGCTATAAGAGAGCACTGGTTCGTAAATCCAATTCGACCGACCAGCAGATTTTAAGCCTGCTCGAATGCGACAATGAAGAGGTAAAACAGGAGAATTCCAATAAGAATCCGACAGTGAACAGTGTTCAGAGAGATTATATGGCAGGAGAAGTCAGCAAGGATATTACCAAGCGTTTCCTGCTTCCGGAGGATATTGTGGAGGCACATGAGAAGGGACTGATTCACTTCCATGATGCAGATTATTTTGCACAGCATATGCACAATTGCTGTCTGGTCAATTTAGAGGATATGCTTCAGAACGGAACCGTCATCAGTGAGACGATGATTGACCGTCCGAAGAGTTTTTCTACTGCATGTAATATTGCAACACAGGCAGTAGCCCAGATTGCAAGCTCCCAGTACGGCGGGCAGAGTATTTCGCTTGCCCATCTGGCACCGTTCGTGCAGGTGAGCCGTGACAAATTCCGGCTGCAGGTGCGCAGGGAATTTGAAGAAGTTGGCATGGAGGTTGACGAAGAGAAGATTAACGAAATTGCCGAGATCCGTGTACGGGAAGAAATCAACCGCGGTGTACAGGTCATCCAGTATCAGGTCATTACCTTGATGACAACCAACGGGCAGGCTCCGTTTATCACCGTATTCATGTATCTGAACGAGGTGCCGGAGGGACAGACCAGAACCGACCTCGCAGCAATTATCGAGGAGATGCTCCGCCAGCGTATTCAGGGTGTCAAGAATGAGAAGGGTGTATATATCACTCCGGCATTCCCGAAGCTGATTTATGTGCTGGAGGATAATAATATTACAGAGGATTCCCCATACTGGTATCTGACAAAGCTCGCAGCAGAGTGCTCGGCAAAGCGTCTGGTGCCGGACTATATCTCCGAGAAGAAGATGAAAGAACTGAAAGTTGACAAGAACGGAGAGGGACACTGCTACACCTGTATGGGCTGCAGAAGCTTCCTTACCCCGTATGTAGATCCGGAGACAAACAAGCCGAAGTATTACGGTCGTTTCAATCAGGGCGTGGTTACACTGAATCTGGTGGATGTTGCATGCTCCTCCGGCAAGGATATGGATAAGTTCTGGAAGATTATGGATGAGCGTCTGGAATTATGTTACCGTGCCCTTATGTGCAGACACAAACGGCTTCTCGGCACACCGAGCGATGTTGCTCCGATTTTGTGGCAGAATGGTGCGCTGGCGCGTCTGAAGAAGGGCGAGCCGATTGACAAATTGCTGTTCGGTGGATATTCCACGATTTCTCTCGGCTATGCGGGACTGTGTGAATGTACCCGTTATATGACCGGTGTATCCCACACCGAGCCGGAAAAAGGTACTCCATTTGCAATTCAGGTCATGAAGAGACTCAATGATGCCTGTGCAGAGTGGAAAGCCAAGGAGAACATTGACTTTAGTATCTACGGAACCCCGCTTGAGTCCACTACCTACAAATTTGCCAAGTGCCTTCAGAAGCGCTTCGGTGTGATTGAGGGAGTGACAGACAAGAATTACATCACCAACAGCTATCATGTGCATGTGACCGAAGAAATCAATGCCTTCGATAAATTAAAATTCGAAGCACAGTTCCAGGCATTGTCTCCGGGGGGAGCAATCAGCTATGTGGAGGTTCCGAATATGCAGAACAATATCGATGCGGTATTGGCGGTTATGCAGTATATCTATGATAACATCATGTATGCGGAACTGAACACCAAGAGCGATTTCTGTATGAAGTGCGGCTATGACGGAGAGATTCGCATTGTCTCCGAAGAGGGAAGCGGCAAGCTGGTATGGGAATGCCCGAAATGCGGCAACCGCGACCAGGATCAGATGAGCGTTGCGCGCCGTACCTGCGGATATATCGGAACACAGTTCTGGAATCAGGGACGTACGCAGGAAATCAAGGAGCGCGTACTGCATCTGTAATGTGAAGTAACAGTTCAGCCATAACCAACCGAATGGGCGAGTCATGCTTGCATGAATGAGCACATCGGTTGGTTATGCGTGAAGCAGTAAGCGGGAGGAAATCATGAATTACGCGGGAATCAAATATTGTGATATTGCCAATGGATCAGGGTGCCGTACCGTATTGTTTGTGTCCGGATGCCGGAATCACTGTAAGGATTGTTTTCAGCCGCATACATGGGATTTTGAATATGGAAAGCCTTTTGACGAGGAAATCCAGCAGGAGATTCTTGATTCGCTGGCTCCGGCTTATGTACAGGGAATCACTCTTCTCGGTGGCGAACCCTTTGAGCCGGAGAACCAGAAGGCGCTCGTCCCTTTTATGAAGAAGGTCAGGGAACGGTATCCGCAGAAAAATGTGTGGGCATACACGGGATATGTGTACGACAGGGATCTCATCAAAGGCGGAAGGAAATATACCGAAGACACCGACGAATTGCTGTCCATGATTGATATTCTGGTGGATGGACCGTTTGTATCGGAGCTTCAGGATATCTCGCTGAAGTTCCGCGGTTCACGCAACCAGAGAATCATTGACCTTACAAAAACCAGAGCGTGCGGGCAGATTGTTCTTGCTATGGAATAGGATAGCGCGAGGTCTTGGCGCGGCTGGTTATGTTGGTTAGGAGAGCAGAATGGCGAAGCAAAAGAAACATAAGATAAATTTTACATGGAACAAAAAAGTCAGAAAGGTTATGAGCACGCTCTGTTATATCATAGGTATCGTGGCAGCTTTGTATATCGGTGTATGGCTGATGTTTGTAAAGCCGGGCGTTACGCTGGTTGGGGCGCTTTTGTCACATCGCGCTACTATCAAGGTACTGATCACTTCCTGTGTCAAGCTGCTTTTCGCAGGGACAACAACGGGTTTTGTGTGGTGCCTCGGATATGTCGGATATAATTATTTTAAGGGTGATGAGGATCCGGACTGGGAGCGGATTAATGCTTGGGTACAACAGAATCAGGACGGTAAGTGCATACAGGATGAAGGAGGCGAGGCATTGTGATTTTGCGGGTGCCGGATTATTATAAGACCTTCCGGTGTACAGCGGATGCCTGCAAGGATAGCTGCTGTATCGGATGGGAAATTGATATTGACGAAGATACCTATGAATTTTACAGGCAGCAGCAGGGAGCTTTCGGTGAGCGCCTGCAGACACATATGTATGAAACCTATGAGGGGGAGCACAGTTTTCGTTTGGGAAAAGGTGGGCGCTGCCCTTTTTTAAATGATAGGAATCTGTGTGATATCTGTATTGAGCTGGGAGAAGAAGCACTGTCGGAGGTGTGTACGGAGTATCCGAGATTTGCGATTGTGTATGGGGATGTTCTGCAAAAATGTCTGAGCTTATCCTGCGAGGAGGTGGGAAGAATCCTTTTTAGCAGGGAGGAACCGGTGAAAATCGTGGACTATCACATTGGGGGAGAAGCTGCAGGGGATGACGCGTCTGAGGATGAAGCATTTGAGGATGAATTGCAGTGGATTTCATTTTTGGAGAGGGTTCAGGAATATGCAATTGAACTGCTGCAGGAGAGAAAAAGCCCGCTTGCACAGAGAATCTGTCGTTTCCTGACATGGATGGAAACCGTACAGAATGCAGTCAACGAATCGGAAAAGATTCCTGATTTAGAAAAATGTATATACAAATTCGAAAACGAGGCAGAAAATAACAGAAAAAAGAAAGCTGAGTATTCTTCGGAAATATTTTTTGCAAGATTCGATGCGTTTACGGAGATGGAAACCCTTGATCATGAATGGGAGGAGGTTAAGGGAGAACTCGGGAAGACTTTTTCGGCAGACGAGGAGGATTCCTATCGTAATCTGTTGCAGCAGTATCTGGAAAGTCCTTCCTATCAGGAGAGGGATTACGAGCAATTACTCGTGTATTTTTTCTTCCGTTATTTTATGAACAGCGTCTATGATTATGAGGTATTGTCCTATGCGAAGCTGGCTGTGGTATTTACACTGGTGATTCGTGATATGGATGTCGTAAGATGGAAAAAGAATCAGGGAAAATATGATTTGGCTGACCGCATTGATGTGGTTCGTATTTTTTCAAAGGAGGTAGAGCATTCACAGGAGAATGTCGAACTGATCCGTGAGGCATTTCTGTTTGAAGAGGTGTATCGGGTAGACAGTCTGATTGAGCAAGTGTAATTTTTCTTTTGATTCTATTTGTTTGGGTTTGAAGAATGAATTGCATATCCTGATTGCTTTACGGTCTGCAATAGAATATGCAAATTCATTCTTTAGAATATTTATAACGAAATTTATTTGTCCAATAAGTCCGTGTAGAAGCCGGCATAGTCGGTCAGCCCCTGCTTGGTGTAATCGATAGCTGCAGATGGGTGCTGGTTCAGGCGGCCGGTCAGAAGATATGGGATATCGTAACCCCAGAGTGCACCGGATTCCTTCAGCGGAAGCATATAGTCCTGCAGGAATTTGAGAACAGGGATGATGTTGTATTTCGGATTCTTCAGGAAGCTGAGCAGCAGTTCCATAGCGCAGTTACCGGCTCCGCGTCCCATGGACATCATGGTTGCGTCCAAAAAGCTGACACCGCGGGCGGTAGCTTCAATGGTATTGGCGAAAGCAAGCTGCTGGTTGTTGTGTGCGTGAATTCCTAAGAATTTGTTGTATTTTTCGGCAGTCTCCATGTATTTGTCGGAAATGCTGCGAATCTGCTCCGGATAGAGAGAGCCGTAGCTGTCCACGATGTAGATGCCGTCTGCGCCGCTCTTGCCGACCATCTCAAGCGCCTGGTCAATATCGGATTCCTTCGCATTCGAGATAGCCATAATATTGCAGGTTACTTCATAGCCCTTGGCTTTTGCATCTTCAATCATATCAATTGCTGCCGGCATCTGGTGAACGTAGGTGGCAACACGGACCATATCAATGATACTGTCCTTCTTGTCCACGATATCGTGCTTGTAATCACAGCGTCCCACATCTGCCATAACCGAAATTTTAAGTCCGGTATTGTTGTCTCCGACGATATCGCGGATTGCTTCTTCATCACAGAATTTCCATTTGCCGAACTTGGTCACATCGAACAATTCCTTGGAAGCCTTGTAGCCGAACTCCATATAATCAACACCGGCCTTGACATTGGTCTGGTATAATGCGCGAATGAACTCATCTGAAAACATAAAATTATTGACAAGCCCTCCGTCACGAATCGTAGCGTCAAATACCCGGATATCCTCGCGGGCTGTCATCAAATCACCTTTTTGTGCCATTGTAAAAATCCTCCTGTGCTTTATCGCTTTAAAGCGTGTGAGTATATAATAGCATAAACTCAAGAAAAAGCAAGTAGAACTTTACTTTTTTCGTAGGGACTAATATAATGTATGGGTAATTTCAGAGTAAGAGGGAGGATCGTCATGATTAATTATCTTTGCAATTTGGATTTTTCCATACTTGCATTTATCGGGATTCTGTTTGCATTTGCGGTTACCTGTATTGCAATTGCCAGACTGAACCGTTTTTTACCGAAGGATATAGGGCGGCAGTTTGCACATGATGGCACATTGTCCGCAGGAAAGCCGCGGGGGGCAGGAATTATTTTTGTATTTGTTTTTGCAGTATCGGCACTTTTGTTTGCGCAGATGAATGCAGAAATCGGAATCTATCTGCTTCTGGTTGTAATAGAGATGTTCACCGGATTTTTTGATGATGCGGCTGAGAAACCGTGGGGAGAATACCTGAAGGGATTTTTGGACCTTCTGGTTGCAATTGTCACAGCGCTTGTGTATATCCATTACAACGGAACGGATGTCACCTTTGCCCTCATTGGAAAAACGGTTACCCTTCATCCGATCCTGTTTGCGGTGCTGACGGTTATTCTCGTATGGGTATCCATCAATGTAACGAATTGTTCAGATGGGGTAGACGGGCTGTCCGGCACACTGACAATTATTTCGCTGATGACTTTCTTCATTATAGATAATATCCTTCAGGTGGATGATGGATTCAATTTCTGTATCCTGTTGTTTGCAGTATGTCTGTTGGGATATCTGTGGTATAATGCGACACCGAGCAAACTGCTCATGGGGGATGCCGGTTCCCGTGCAATGGGAATTTTCCTTGCAATCACTGCATTGAAGTCCGGTTGTCCGGTGCTGTACATACTGGCGGCGGGAGTGCTGATTGTGGATGGCGGTTTAGGACTGCTCAAGGTTTCCCTTCTCCGTTTTCTGAAGATTCATATATTGAAGAACGTAACCACACCGATTCATGACCATGTCCGTAAGAAGTCCGGCTGGTCCAATGCACAGGTGGTATTCCGGTTTGCCATTATTCAGATTGTATTGTCGCTTGCAGCCATATATTTAGTGATGATTTCCCACTGATTTCATTCAAATAGTGCCAGCATCTAAGCCAGTGACGGTTTAGATGCTGTTTCTGTTATAATGTATAACCGGTTTTTTATGAGATGATTTTGAGATATTAAGAGGTATGGAAGAAACATGTACGAATTTAAATTACAGATAGGCTGTTTATTGATTGTGTTGTTTTTTACGGCAGCTTATGTGAAGACGACCCTGAATAAAAAAATACCATGCAATCGCATTTTTGATATGCTTCTTGCGGTTGCACCGTGGGCAATCCTGTTTGACGGGGTGACGGCATGGACAGTTAATCATCAGGACAGCGTGCCGGAGGTTGTCAACCGGTTATTGCATGGCTGTTTTTATATAACCATGGATGTTGTTATTTTGCTTATTTATGTTTATATGCTGCAACAGACGGTCGGCATTAAAAACAGAAAAGTGATGGCAGTTATGCTGATTCCCGGAATCGTTTCGCTGATTGGCATTGTGGCATTTCTAAAAGATGTGTATTATGTGCAGGGAAAGACAGCCTTCTATTCCATGGGATATTCCGTGATTGTCTGCTATGCCTCGCTGGTAGTCCACTGTGCGATTATTTTCGCCCTGATACTTGTGCGGGTGAGGGAGATCGAGAGGCGAAAACTGTTTGGTGTGTTTGCTTTTATGGGACTTGCCATTGTGGTGCTGATCGTGCAGGTACTATTTCCGGAGTCGCTGATATCGTCACTTTTTCCGGTGCTGGCAGTGGTCGGAATCTATATCAGCTTTGAAGACCCTTCCATCCGGCGTCTTCAGAAGTACAATGAGGAAATGGTAACCGGATTTGCCACTCTGGTTGAAAACCGGGACAACAGCACGGGTGGACACATCCGGAGAACAAGGGAATATGTGCGGATTATTTTGGATGAGATGAAAAAGGATGCAGCGTACCGTAAGGAGTTATCCAGGGATTATGTGCAGAATGTGATAAAGGCTGCGCCTATGCATGATATTGGAAAAATTGCAACGCCGGACTACATTTTGCAAAAACCGGGACGGCTTACGGACGAAGAGTATGCAATTATGAAAAACCATGCCGGGATTGGCGGGGATATCATCAAGAAGACATTTTCCGAGCTGGACGAACCGGAATATGAGAAAATTGCGTATGAGGTTGCCAGATTTCACCATGAAAAATGGAATGGAAAAGGATATCCGGACGGACTGCGGGGGGAGGATATTCCGCTGCATGCGCGTATTATGGCGATTGCAGATGTATTTGATGCGGTGTCGGCAAAGCGTTGTTATCGGGATGCGATGCCGATTGAAAAATGCTTTCAGATTATTGAAGAGGGAGCAGGCTCGGATTTCGACCCACATCTTACGGAATTGTTTCTGAATGCAAGGCAGGAAATTTTAACCTATTATGAAAATAGCAAAAGTGCAGAGACGGGCGATGAAGTCTGAGTAAAAATGAAGGCGCATTTTTATCCGGCAGCGGAATATACTATACAAAAATATGTCTGGATGGCAACATGAATTGCAGGCAATTTATTTTATCTGAGAATACCTTAGAACTGATTGTGGATACGAACGCAGTGGGCGAGCCGTTACTAGAACCGGATTGTATCGTCCCGATTAGCGAAAAATACGAAATCTGGTATTATGACAGCAGCCGTGTGCCGCCGCTTTCCTTGGAAAATTATACATATGCGGCAATTCCCAAATGCTATGGACTTGTGGATAGTACGAGTCTGGAGGTAAGCGGGATACTCAAATTGCAGAACCAGCCCACCCTGTCCCTGACCGGACAGGGTGTTTTTGTAGCAGTGATTGATACGGGAATCCAATATATGGATTTTGCTTTCCGTAATCGCGATGGGAGTACGCGGATTTTTTCCATCTGGGACCAGACGCAGGACAGCGCACAGGAACAGGGGGAGATATTCTATGGTACAGAATATACAAGGCAGCAGATTAACGATGCACTGGCCGGCGAAAATCCGTATGACATTGTACCGCAGCGGGATGAGAACGGACACGGCACATTTTTAGCAAGTGTGGCGTGCGGAAGTCCGTTTCCGGAGAATGATTTTACGGGGGCGGCACCGGACAGTGAGCTTCTTGTGGTAAAACTCAAACCGGCAAAGAAAAGCATCAAAGATTTTTTCTTTGTTCCGGATTCTGCCGTCACCTATGCGGAGAGCGATATCATGGCGGCAATCTCTTATGTAAGGCGTATTGCGGCAGAACAGAACCGGCCGCTTGTGATTTATCTGGGCTTTGGCACCAATAACGGAAATCATGCGGGAACGAGTCCTCTGTGTGATTATCTCGACCAGCTTGCAAGCCAGAGGCATCAGGCAATCGTGGCGGCAGCGGGGAACGAGGCAGCCAACCGGCATCATTTTTACGGACAGTCCAATTCACTGCTTCAGCCGCAGAATGTGGAAATCAATCTGGAGCAGGATGGCAATTTCTATGTGGAACTGTGGGCTTTGGCACCGGAGCGGTATGCCTTGAATGTGCAGTCGCCGACCGGAGAATTGCAGCCGAGAAGCGTGCCGGTAACCGAGACCAGTCAGACATATTCGTTTTTATTTGAGGGGACGCGTCTTACCATCGATTATCGCGATGCGGGGAGAACGAAGCGGGACCAGCTTATTTTTCTTCGCTTTGAGGCTGCAAAGAGGGGAATCTGGACAATCCGTGTATATCCGCAGAGTACGATTAACGGATATTTTCATATGTGGCTGCCTATGCAGGGAATGCTTGCACAAAATGTATTTTTTCTCCGCCCGAATCCGGATGTGACAATCACATCTCCGGCGGATGCACTTCTTCCGATAACGGCAGGCGGCTACAATGCCTATACGAACGCTGTTTATCTGGAATCGGGGAGAGGCTTTCGGGCGGATGGAATGGTAAAGCCGGATTTTTTGGCTCCGGCAGTGGAGGTACAGGGAAAAGACCTGCGGGGAAATTATACCATGCAGACGGGAACGAGTGTCGCCGCGGCAATCACCGCGGGAGCGTGCGCACAGGTGCTGCAGTGGGCGGTCACGGATGGCAATGCGATTGGAATCAACTCGGTGGACATTCAGAATTTTCTGATACGGGGAGCGACCAGAAGCAGGGAGCAGGAATACCCTTCGGTGGACAGAGGCTATGGAAACCTGAATGTCTATTCGGCATTTGAACTTTTGCGATAGAGTAACAGTTCAGCCCGCGCCATTCGCAATCTCGCCCTTCGGGCTTCAAAGCTTGCTTGCGCAAGCGGATTGCTCATAATCGGGCGCTTAGCTCATAACCAACTGGATGCGCTCATTCATGCAAGCATGATTCGCCCATTCAATTGGTTATGGCTGAACTGTTACACATAAATGTTAATTTTTTATTAAACCCTTTTTTCTGGCGCGAACTTCATATATAATAGAAGATATGTGTAGGAAAATAGAAATTTTCAGATGAAAAAAGCAAGGAGTGATTGCATGGAAGAAAGAGATATCAGTATTTATGCTGCGAAGAAACAGCAGATGTGCATTACCAATGATACCATATCCGACAACCTTTTTAAGGAATACGGGGTGAACCGTGGATTGCGTGATGTGAACGGCAAGGGTGTACTTACGGGATTAACCAAGATTTCCAAGATTATTTCATTCGATGAATCGTCGGGTGAGAAGGTGCCGTGTGACGGAGAATTGTGGTATCGTGGATACAATGTCAAGACTCTGATTCGCAATCTGGACGAAGACGAATATGGATTTGAGAAGACCGCGTATCTGTTATTGTTCGGAGTATTGCCGAGCGCGGATGAATTGGAAGAATTTTCCACCATACTCGGTAAATGCAGGACGCTTCCGACCAATTTTACCCGCGATGTTATTATGAAGGCGCCATCGAAGGATATCATGAATTCCATGACACGCAGTATCCTTACGCTTGCCTCTTATGATGATAAGACTTCCGTAGGCGGAATTGACAATTGCATTCGTCAGTGTATTCAGCTGATTGCTGAATTCCCGATGCTCGCAGTCTACGGTTATCATGCATACAATCATTACGAAAATGATTCGAGCATGTATATTCACCGGCCGGATCCGGCTCTGTCTACCGCAGAGAATTTCCTGCGTATGCTGCGTCCGGATAACCAGTACACCAAGCTGGAGGCGAAGGTGCTGGATGTTGCCCTGATGCTTCATATGGAGCATGGCGGCGGCAATAACTCGACCTTCACCACGCGCGTGGTTACATCTGCAGGCACGGATACCTACTCGGCAATCGCAGCGGCTATGTCTTCATTGAAGGGACCAAAGCACGGCGGAGCCAATATCAAGGTGATGGAGATGATGACGGATATCCGCTCCCATGTCAAGGACTGGGGTGACCGCGATGAGGTCAAGGCATATCTTGCGAAGATTCTCGATGGAGAGGCTTTTGACCACAAGGGACTGATTTATGGTATGGGTCATGCCGTATATTCCCTGTCGGATCCGCGTGAGCGTATCTTTCGTGGCTATGTGGAGATGCTTGCAGAGGCAAAGCACAAGGAGCATGATATGATGCTCTACAATATGATTGAAGAGGTAGCACCGGAACTGATTGCGGAGAAGAGACACATTTTCAAGGGTGTGAGCCCGAATGTCGATTTTTACAGTGGATTTGTGTATGAGATGCTCGGCATTCCGATGGAGCTGTACACACCGCTGTTTGCGATTGCGCGAATTGTCGGCTGGAGTGCACACCGTTTAGAGGAGATGGTGGGCATGAACAAGATTATCCGCCCTGCCTATATGAGCGTCATGGAGGAAATCGAGTAGGGAATTTTACAAGCGAAAGGAAGCATAAATCATGGAGTTAACATATGAATATGTAGAAGGCGGCGTGTGTGCTGCTAAGGGATTTTCTGCGAATGGATTGAATTGTGGTCTGAATCCGGACCCACAGAAGAATGATCTTGGACTTATTTTTTCGGAGGAAATCTGCAATGCGGCCGCCGTATATACCACGAATAAAGTAAAGGGAGCACCGATTCTGGTGACAAAGAAGCATCTTGCGGCTACCGGCAACAAGGCGAGAGCCGTCATTGTCAACAGCAAGAACGCGAACACCTGCAATGCGGATGGGGAAGAGAAGGCGCAGGCGATGTGTGACCTTGCCGCAGAAGCACTCGGCATTCCGGCGGATGAGGTTATTGTTGCCTCCACAGGTGTGATTGGTCAGATCCTTCCGATTGAACCGATTGCATCCCATATCAGTGAGCTTGCAAAGGGACTTGCGCCGGAGAATCACGGCAAGGCAGCCAATGCCATTATGACCACGGATACCGTGAAGAAAGAAGTGGCAGTGCGTTTTGAACTGGATGGAAGAACCTGTACCATAGGCGGTATGGCGAAGGGAAGCGGCATGATTCATCCGAATATGGCGACTACGCTCAATTTTGTTACGACGGATGTTGCCATTTCTGCAGAACTGATTCAGAAAGCCCTTTCCGAGATTGTTAAGATTACCTACAACTGTCTGAGTATTGACGGAGATACTTCCACGAATGATATGGTAAGCATTATGTCCAACGGCCTTGCAGGCAATTCCATGATTACGGAAGAGGGCGAGGCTTACGAGGTATTCCGTCAGGGATTGTATGAAGTGCTGATGAACATGACCAAGATGCTTGCCAAGGACGGAGAGGGCGCAAGCAAGCTGCTTGAGTGTACCTGCGCAGGTGCACCGGACCTTGACACCGCCATTATTGTTGCGAAGAGTGTCATCCGTTCCCCGCTGTTTAAATGTGCGATGTTCGGAGAGGATGCGAACTGGGGACGAATCCTGTGTGCAATCGGTTACGCGGAAGCTGAATTTGACATCAATAAGGTGGATGTGGATCTGGCATCCGCAAAGGGCAGTATCGCAGTATGCAGAAACGGAGCAGGAGTTGCATTTTCCGAAGAGGAGGCAAAGGTCATTCTCGGTGAGGATGAAATCTATATCAATATTGACCTTAAGCAGGGAGAAAATATTGCGAAAGCTTGGGGTTGCGATTTGACCTATGATTATGTTAAAATAAATGGAGATTATCGTTCTTAATTGTTTTTGCATTGCTGGTACGGTAATTTTGGGCAGATTAGGTTTTGGATTCATAAGTGAATAGAGCAGATATAGGAACGAGGATGTTCAGGCAAGGGAATACTTTGCCCGGACATCCTTTTCTTTTTTTCGAGAGTTTGGAATGGAGGAGAACGATATGAAATTCAAATTAGACAGTATTGACGAAAAAATCATTGAACTGTTGCAGGAAAATGCGCGAATTTCGATTAAAGATATTGCCGCAAAAGTATTTTTGTCATCTCCGGCAGTCACTGCCCGTATCGAACGACTGGAAAAAAACGGAATTATCATCGGTTATCACGCGCAGGTCGATCCGGCAGCACTTGGGTATCGTATCAAGGCATTTATCAATCTGGAAGTTGAGCCTTCACAGAAGCAGGATTTTTATCCTTTTATCGAGTCCATCGAGAATGTCATTGAATGCAACTGTGTCACCGGAGAGTATGCCATGCTGCTCGAGGTGGAATTCTGGAATACCGTGGAGCTGGACCATTTTATCAATGACCTTCAGAGATTCGGAAAAACCCGCACGCAGATTGTCTTTTCCACCGCGGTCGAGCACAGAAATCTTCCAATCCGGATTCCGTTCGTTGAAAAGGCGCAGTAAAACGCTTGCATTTTGCTGACAAGATGTGTAGAATAGTAACAGTGTAAATGCTATTACTATTTTAGCAGATATAAGGAGAATGATATGAGTCAGGCAAAGGTAGACAGATATAAACAAGAGAAGGCAAACCGCAAGAAAATCATGGCGCGTGAGAAGGCAGGACGTATCGCAGGAACCATTGCGGCATGGGTGATTTTAATCGGAATTGTCGGATGGGCAGGATTTACAGGATATCGGTATATTCAGGAGAATAAGCCTGCACAGACTTTTTACTGCGACACAGCACCGATTGATGAGTATCTGCAGCAGCTTGCAGCAGTTGATGCCGAGTAGCATCGGCAGTCTATGACAGACAAAGTTCATATAGTTGCCAATGAGAACAGAAGCATCACCGGGACGAATCCGGTGATGCTTTTTCAATGGCACTTTCGATTGCATTCAGAAGTACAATAGAAGTATATTGATTGCTCTGCGAATATGTAATGTTTTCCAGCGATTGTGTATCAATGATTTGTTTGGATAATTCTTCCATTGCAGGTCTGACCAGAGGATACATGGTTTCTACTGTTTCGTCCAGATTCACCAGTGAGATGGAATTGATATTATTTTCATCAACGATTACCTGTACATCCACTGCCGTATCATTGAGCATCACGGAAGAGGTGTAGACACCGGGAATGTAGGATATGGTATCGACGGAAGCTCCATCCTCCTTATCTTTGGGTAGGAAAAGTGTCAGCAGAAGTATAATCAACAGGATTGCCAATACGGCTAATACCCCGGTAAAGACCAGTTCCTTGAGTCGCAGAACTACAATTTTTGTTTTTACACTCATCATAAGCCTCCATTCACTGTTTATTGCATTTTATGCGTAAATGCCGGTAATTATGAGGCTGGAAAACTGTTTTGAAAATTTTTTGAAAAAATATGAAAATAATTGTTGACATATCCGCTTCCCTTTGATATTATACTAACTGTGCTTAGGAAATGAAGCACAACAACAGAAACGCGATAGTGGCGTAGTTGGTAACGCGCGACCTTGCCAAGGTCGAGACCGCGGGTTCGAGCCCCGTCTATCGCTCTTATCTTAAATACCTTGTAAACGTTGAGTTTACAAGGTTTTTTCTTTGTCAAGCTTGTGTTCGCTCTGGTTAATTAACCACTTCAATGGTTAAGAGAAATTTCTCTTATTTAAACATTTCAAAGCATCATCCATATCGATTCCAGTAAAATAATTTTTCTTTGCCACTTCTGGTGAGTTGCCAAATAATTTAGATGCCAGAATAACATTTCCACCAGATGAATTGATAACATCAGTAATAGCATTTCTGCGGAAACTGTGAGTACCTTTTTTAAAATCTTGATTTACTTCAATATCCAATTTTTTGCACATTCTTCGATAGAAGTTATAAACTGTATTGTTTGTAATAACTCCATTAGCACTATCAGCAGGAAATAAATATTTACTGTCTGGATAATACTTTCTATGAACCTCTTTTAATCTTTTGAGAAAATCATCTAATGCATCAGTAATTGGAAAATATCTGTCAACATAAGTTTTGGTGTGAGGAACAATAACAAAATGTTCTTTCTCTTTATCCGTTTTTTTGACAGTGAGTTGTTCTTTGTTGATTTCAATAAAGGTATCGTTGATGTCAGCCCATTCTAAGGGTGGAACTTCACCACGCCTTAATCCCATAAGAATCTGAATTTCAAGGGCGTATGCTGGAAGATAGGATGGTTTTTTCATCTGATACATATGCAGATAATCAATCATGTTATTAACTGTTGCATTGGAATGGTATCTTTTAGAGACCGTTTCAAGTTTTGTGTAAACTAAAAAAACCGATATAAGATATGTGAATAGTTTCTAAAGGGCAGAGCCGATTTTGATTGGTTCTGCCCTTACCTGCATTATACAGGGATTTTTCTGCATGTCAATGAAACCTGC